>JAILCN010000188.1 GCA_024680365.1 Solobacterium sp. | reverse complement strand
AAAGTATAGAAAAGCATTGTTGCAAAACGGCATCGACAGCTTTGTAAAACGTGCCATAAGCTATCTTGCAGAGCAAAACAACTGGAACATCATTACTATGGAAACAGACAAGGACCATATCCACATACTTCTGGAATACGATGCCACAGAACGCATCTGTGACATCATCAGCGTCATCAAACAGAGAACAACGCATTGGCTCTGGATACGGTATAGAGATGTATTATCCAAGCAATATTGGAAGAAACACATCTTCTGGTCAGACGAATACTTTGCCTGTAGCGTCGGAGAAGTATCATCAGCAACCATCGAAAAATATATAGCCGAGCAAGGCTAAGAAAGGAGAAAGCGGCTCCTCCCACCTGCTAAAGCAAGTGGGTTTCCGCCGCTAAATTATGGTATGAAATTCAGAAAAACGGATGAAAAGGAGGACAGACCATGAAAATCATCAAAAAGATACTTGTAATGCTTATCGCGCTTGGCCTTTGCGGGACCCTTGCGGCGTGCGGCGCTTCAAAGGCAGGTGCTGAAGATAGTCCGGCAAAGACAGAACCTGCCGCACAGGACAGCAAAGAAGAGGAAAAACCGGAAAAAGAAGCTGAGCCGGAAGAAAATGAAACTGACAGTAAAGTCAATGTCGGGATCATCGGCTGGTCTCTGGGAATGGCGGAAGAAGCCAGCTTCGCGGAGGCTGTTCATACGAAACTGACGGAACAGTATCCGGATCAGATCGGTGAAGTTCTCATTATGGATTCACAGAAGACTCTTGCCTTGCTGTTCGAGCATCTTCATAACTGCAGAAGCAGATGGTACGGCACGGCCAGTGTGATAGTGCTGGTTAACGACGAGAAAGGATTCAGCGATGCTGATCTGCTGAACTTTTTCGGGGATGCAGAATTGACAAAGCTCCCTGTGGGCGTTGATCATGTCATTGACGGTGCGCCGGATTTCGCTTTTGTATATGATAAGGCAGACGCGGCCGGGTGCGCATCTCTGATCATGGAGAAAGCAGGCAGGTGAACTGTCCCGAAAAAATTGGATACATCAGAAAAATACCGGCGTGAGAGCAATGATCACACCGGTTTCATATTGTTTTGATCGAATGACACCTTCAGGCAGCGTTTGCTGTGGAAGGCAGGATCACGTTTTTGTTCAGAGTGTGATATCGTCCAGATATTTTCGCAGCGTATTGCGCACCGCGTGCGGACCCTGCAGCTGATCCAGGAACATCTGTTCAATGGTTTCTCCGATGCCTGCTTCATACAGATCGGATCCGAAGATGTTCAAGTTGGACAGCACCGGTCTCAGCAGATCACCGGCTTCCTGCATGCCGAAACGGAAGTTCTTCTGGATGTAGTCACGGATCTCTTCGCCGCGGGGATCCGGCGCCAGTTCAAACGGTTTGCCTTCATCGTCCAGGGCAAGCAGATAGCGGAGCCAGCCGGCAATGGCCAGCGGCACAGCCTTCAGCTGCTTCGCGGTTCCGTATTTCTTTACGTAGGATCTGATCGTTTCTCCGAAGCGGATGGCTGTCATCTGTGAGATATCGACAGCGATGCGCTGCGAGGTATCGCCGAGATACCGGTTTGGGAAACGTTCCGCGAACAGTTCGTCCAGGAAGGCGGCAGGGGAGAGGATCTTCGGATCTTCGACGACGTCCATGCCTTCTTTATACGCAAGCAGCTTTGCCAGCTTCAGCAGTTCGGGATCGCTCATGCCGTCCGCGAACAGGTCGTAGCCGAGCATGCAGTCGTACGTGCACAGGGCGGTATGCACCGGATTGAGACAGACAGTGACTTTCATGCGCTCTGATTTATTGACCGTTTCCCGGTCGGTCATATAGACGCCGGCGTCTTCCAGCGGCGGTCTGCCGTTGGGAAAACTGTCCTCGATCACAAGGTACTGCGGTCCTTCCGCGTTGGCAAACGGAGCGATGAATGTTTTCCTGGCTGTGATCACCGGACGCATGTTCTCAATGCCGCGCTGTTCGAGATCCGCCGCGATCTCTTCCGACGGTCTCGGGGTGATCTTGTCGATCATCGTCCACGGGAAGGAAACACACGCTTCATCACTCAGCCAGGCCATGTATTCGTCAGTGATCACACCGCGCTTGTGCCATTCCTTCGCGATCGTCAGCACCGCATTGCGCAGTGTCTCGCCGTTATGCGAACAGTTGTCCATGGAGACCAGAGCCAGCGGTGTCTTTCCGTTTTCAAAACGCTCCCTTAACATGGCCGCAAGGATCGCGGGCACGCTGTGTACGGTCTCAGGTCCTTTTTCAATATCATTCCGGATGAATGGATACCAGTTTCCATTCTCGTCTTTCAGGGCATAGCCTTTTTCCGTGATCGTGAAGCTGACCATCTGCAGGGAAGGGCTGCGGAAGACTTCCTTCAGCCGTTCAAAATCTTTTTCCGCCGGGTCTGCTTTCAGCGCTTCACCAAAGACGCCGGTGACTTTTCTGTCCACAGTCCCGCTGCTGTGGAGGATGACATTGAGCTCAAGACTGTCAAACGGCTTGTAGATCCTGTCGACGATCTCCATGTCGAAGCTTTCCGCGCAGATGATGCCGGCGTTCAGTTCTCCGTTTTCTGCCAGCCTGTCAGCCAGACTGCCGATAAAGATGCGGAAGATGTTGCCGATGCCGAAGTGGAGCCAGACGGGCTGTTTCCGGGCATTGTCGTACAATGTCTGCGGGCTGTAGCCAGGCAGAGCAATGCCTGCTTTTTCCCAGCATTCTCTGTCCTGAAGTCCTTCAAATGTCAGTTTCATATGATTTCTCCATGCATGATCACTTTTATTATAAGCAGAAGAAAAACCTCTCCGGAAGGGAAGAGGCTTCTAAAACTTCTGACGGATGGCAGTTTCCACAAAACAGACCTTATCAGGAACGTGTCTCGACTGGGTGTATTCAAACATGACGCCCTTGGAATTGAATACCTGTCCGGTGACGGAAAGCACGAAGTCGAAGCGGCCCAGATCAAGCACTTCATAATCCCTCGGCATCGCTTCTTCCGCAGCGACCCGTCTGCGGCTGGTCGTGATCACAAGACCCAGCTTGTTTTCAAGATATTCATAGACGGATTCCGATACGATCTTTGGTGTCAAGCCGGGTGTTTCTGATTTGAGGAACATGTTTGTGTCGTGGATCGTTGCTTTGTTGTCGATGAAGCGGATGCGCTCGATGTAATACAGCTCAGCGCCGGCATCGAAGCCTGTCTGGCGGCTGATCTTTTCATCAGCGGTGATCTCCTGGAACGTTACAAGCCTTGTTTTGGCTTTCTTGCCGCTTCTTTCAACTGCTTCGGCGAAACTCTCAATTCCGCCGATGGTGAAAACGGATCTGTTTTCGTCAGGTTCATAGATCACCTGAACGCCGCGGCCATGCTGAGGCAGAAGAAAACCTTCTGCTGTCAGAATCGAGAGAGCTCTGCGGATGGTATTTCTGGTCACATCAAAACGGGCGGCGTATTCATTTTCCGAAGGAAGAAAGTCGCCTGTCCGGTAAATCCCGGATTCGATCTCCTGACGGATGATCCGGTAAATCTGCTCGTATTTTGACTGAGGCATATATTTGTTCTCCCGGCTAAATTATACAATATTCAAGTTGTTTAAACAAATACGAATTATTGTGTTGACATGTTTAAACAAGCATTGTATAGTATGCATGTAAACAAACTTGTATAAACAAGTGGAAAGGGGCACTCATGAGCAAGTTTACACAGGATGCGACCAAGCTGCTGGAATACGTAGGCGGCAAGGAAAACATCAACGCCGTAACTCACTGCGTCACCAGAATGCGTTTCGTTCTGGCTGATCCGAAGAAAGCGAACATCAAGAAAATCGAATCACTTCCTTCCTGCAAGGGCACATTCACTCAGGCTGGTCAGTTCCAGGTCATCATCGGCAACGAAGTAGCGGACTTCTATAATGAGTTTACTTCCATCGCCGGTGTTGAAGGCGTATCCAAGGATGCGGCAAAGAGCGCAGCGAAAGATAATCAGACACCGCTGCAGAAGGCCATGTCCAACATCGCTGAGATCTTCGCACCGTTAATTCCCGCGATCATCTGCGGAGGTTTGATTCTCGGCTTCAGAAACATTCTTGAAATGGCAGTCGTCCTCCAGGACGGCACGTTCCTGGCCGGTCTCCACAAGTTCCTGTGGATCATCGGCGAAGCAGTCTTCCACATGGGAATTCCTGTCGGTATCTGCTGGTCCGTCATGAGAAAAATGGGCGGCACCCAGATGCTCGGCATCGTCCTCGGTCTTACACTGGTTTCCGGCCAGCTCGTTAACGCTTACGGCGTTCCGGCCATGGCTGCAGACGCATGGGCACCTACCTATGTATGGAACTTCGGATTCGCAAGCTTCCGTATGATCGGTTACCAGGCACAGGTCATCCCTGCGATCCTGGCTGCCTTCACACTGGCGTATCTGGAACGCTTCTTCAAGAAGATCGTTCCGCAGGTCGTTCAGATGATCCTGGTTCCGTTCTGCTCACTGCTGCTGGCTGTTATGGCTGCTCACTTCGTTCTCGGTCCGATCGGCTGGAAAGTAGGTGAATGGGTATCCGCGTTCGTTATGGCTGGTATCTCCGGAAAATTCAGAGTTCTCTTCGGAGCAGTATTCGGCTTCTTCTATGCACCGCTTGTTATTACAGGTCTGCACCACATGTCCAACGCGATCGACCTGCAGCTGATCAACTCCACCGGCGGAACAATGCTTTGGCCGATGATCGCTCTGTCCAATATCGCTCAGGGTTCCGCAGTTGCCGGCATGGCCTTCCTGCAGAAAAAGAACCTCAAGGCTCAGGAAGTCAACTATCCTTCCATGATCTCCTGCTGGCTGGGTGTCACAGAACCCGCTATGTTCGGTATCAACCTGAAGTATCAGTGGCCGTTCTTCTGCGCTATGACAGGTTCCTGCCTTGCGGCAATCGTTTCCACATTATTCTCTGTTAACGCTGCAGCCATCGGTGTCGGCGGTCTGCCGGGCATCATCTCCATTTTCCCGAAGTACATGGCGATCTTCGCTGTATGTATGGCAATCGCGCTGGTTGTTCCGTTCATTCTCACAGTCATCATCGGCAAGACAAAGATCAACCCTGAAACAGGCGAACTCTGGGGCGCGGAAGAAGACGAAGAGGAAGAAGCTCCGGCAGCTGTCTTCACAGAAGCTCAGAAGAATGAAGCATTTGCGGCACCGGTCTCCGGACGCATCATGCCTGTCACAGAAGTTGCTGACCAGGTATTCTCGTCAAAAGCAATGGGCGACGGCATTGCCATCGACCCCACAGAAGGAAAGATCTACGCGCCGTTCTCCGGCGAGATCACAGTAGCGTTCCCGACCGGCCATGCATATGGCATCAAAGCAGCAAACGGCAAAGAAGTGCTGATCCACATCGGCATGGATACTGTTGAACTTGAAGGCAAGGGCTTCAAGCCCTGCGCCAAACAGGGTGACATCGTCAAGCAGGGTGACCTGCTGACAGAAGTCGATCTTGACTACATCCGCTCCCAGGGCAAACCTGTCGTCACACCGGTCATCTTCACGGATGGCACGCCGGTACAGCTGACAGCGAGCGGAAATGTCAAGGCAAAAGACACAAACGTGGTAAAATTAGGTTGAGGAGTACAACCATGACAAAGAAAGATAAAATTGTTTATCAGATCTATCCGAAATCGTACCTCGATACCAACCATGACGGCTGGGGAGATATGCAGGGCGTCATCAGACGTCTGGACTACCTTCAGGAGCTGGGAATCAATTATATCTGGTTTAACCCCATGGTTGTATCGCCGCAGCGCGACAATGGCTACGATGTAGCTGACTATCGTTCCTTCGATCCCCGCTACGGAACAATGGAAGACTTTGAAGAGCTGGCCCGCGAAGCAAAGAAGCGCGGCATCGACATCATGTTCGACATGGTCTTCAATCATACCTCCACAGAACACGAATGGTTCAAGCGTGCTCTGAACGGCGAGGAAAAGTATAAGAACTACTACATCTGGAAGAAGGGAAAGGGACCCGGCGTTCCTCCCAATAACTGGCAGTCAAAGTTTGCCGGAAGCGCCTGGGAATATGTCGAAAAGTTTGATGAGTGGTATCTCCATCTGTTCGATGTGACGCAGGCAGACCTGAACTGGGAAAATCCGGAAGTCCGGAAAGAATGCGCGGACATCGTCAACTTCTGGCGCTCCAAGGGCGTCCACGGCTTCCGCTTCGATGTCATCAACCTGATCTCGAAGAGAGGCTATGACGATGATCCGAACAACTTCGACGGACGTCAGTTCTACACCGACGGTCCCAGAGAACACGAATTCCTGAAAGAACTGAACAGAAGCAGCTTCGGACAGGATGAAGAACATCTGACAGTCGGCGAAATGAGCTCGACGACGATCGAGAACTGCGTGCAGTATGCCGGTGCAGACAGCGATGAGCTGGATATGGTTTTCTCCTTCCATCATCTGAAAGTCGACTACAAGAACCAGAAGAAATGGGAACTGCAGGATGTTGACTTCATGGCACTGAAAAAGCTGTTGAACACCTGGCAGGTAAAGATGCAGGAAGCGGACGCATGGAACGCGCTGTTCTGGAACTGTCACGACCAGCCGCGTTCCGTATCCCGCTTCGGCAACGATAAGGAATACCGCAGGGAAAGCGCGAAGATGATCGCTGCAGCGCTGCATATGATGCGCGGAACACCGTACGTCTATCAGGGCGAAGAGATCGGCATGCCGAACGCTTACTTCACCAGCATTGATGAATACGTTGACGTAGAAAGCACAAACATCTACAAGGTGCTTCTGGCGGAAGGCAAGAGCGAGGAAGAAGTCCTGCATATCCTGCAGGAAAGATCCCGCGACAACGCCCGTACACCGATGCCCTGGGATGACAGTGAAAACGGAGGTTTCTCCGATGTGAAGCCGTGGCTGAAATCCGCTGACAGCTACAAAGAGATCAACGTGAAAAACGAGCTGGCTGATCCTGATTCCATCTTTGCCTTCTATCAGAAGCTGATCAGAATGCGCAAAGAAATGCCGCTCGTGCAGGAAGGACTGTTTGTCCCGATGCTCGAGGACCACGAAAAAGTATTCGCATATCAGCGCGTGCTCGGAAACGAAACACTGATCTGCCTGAACAACTTCTTCAATGAAGAAACAGAGGCAGAGCTGGATCCGGAAGGCTACGAGATCGTTCTTGCCAACTACAAGGACGCAGCCCTGGATAAAGTCACAAAACTTCGTCCCTACGAAACAATTATTGCGATCAGGAAGTAAGAACTTGCCCCGGAGTCAGAGATGGCTCCGGGAAGTTCTTTTTTTCTCTGAGACCTGTACATACAGACACCATTGTTATGCTTTCTGGTAATAGCACGATATCAGAAACAGGCATTTGTTTATGAAACATGAATTCTTTAAAATAGTAGTGAAAAGAAAAATCAGAGGTGAACGATGCGGTACAGAGTAAATAAAAAGACAGGCGACAGGATCAGTGAGATCGGGATCGGATCCTCCTACATGTATGAAGCAGGCAGGGAAGAAGCTGTAAAGGCGCTGCGCAGGGCATATGAAGGCGGCATCAACTTCTTTGATCTGGCAGCCGGGCACGGCGATTCCTTTCCCATTTACGGCGAAGCACTCCATGATGTCAGAGAAAACATCTTCTATCAGATCCATTTCGGCGCGGATTATACCAGAGGCGACTATGGCTGGTCGCTGGATCTCGACACAGTGAAGAGATCTGTTGCGTGGATGCTGAAAGAACTGAGAACAGACTATATCGACTATGGCTTCATTCACTGCCAGGATGAATTCAGCGACTGGGAGACATACAAAAAGAACGGCATCTATGACTATATCCTGGAACTGAAGGAGAAGGGCATTGTCAGACATATCGGTCTTTCCTCCCATACGCCGAAAGTGATCAACAGGATCCTGGATGAAGCCGACGTGGATATGCTGATGTTCTCCATCAATCCCGGCTATGACTACGGAGAAGGAGATTACGCGTACGGGGAAGTGCTGGAACGGGAACAGCTCTGCCGCAGATGCGAAGCGGAAGGCATCGGCATCTCGGTCATGAAGCCGTTCTCCGGCGGCCAGCTGCTGGATGCGAAGACATCCCCGTTCGGCAGGGCGCTGACCATTTACCAGTGCCTGAAATACATCCTTGATAAACCAGGCGTTCTTGTCGCGCTGCCTGGCGCGCAGAGCACGGAACAGGTGGAAGCGCTGCTGGAATATGAGAACAAAAGCGAAGAAGAACTGGATTACTCCGTCATTTCTTCCTTTGAGCCGATCCGTACCTCCGGCAGATGCGTATACTGCAATCACTGCAAGCCGTGTCCGATGGGCATCGATGTCGGTCTGGTCAACAAGTACTATGACCTGGCTGTTGCCGGGGATGATATGGCGAAAGAACATTACCGCACGCTGGCGAAGAACGCGTCCGACTGTGTCGGCTGCGGCCACTGCGATTCCAGATGTCCGTTCTCGGTAAAACAGAGCGAGCGGATGAAAGAGATCGCCGCGTACATGGAGAAATAAGCCATGAAGCGGTTCATGGCCCTGATCCTGCTTGTGAGCATGCTTGGCGGCTGTGCGCAGGAGAAACAGCAGGAAGAAGCACAGGTGACACCGACACCGGTGAGCACAGAACAGACAGAGGAGAAAACAGATATGACATTGAAACTGAAGATCAATGAGACAGAAGTACAGGTAGCGTGGGAAGACAATGCGTCCGTGGACGCGCTGAAGGAGCTTGCGGGAAACAGTCCGCTGGAAGTCAGAATGTCGATGTACGGCGGCTTTGAACAGGTCGGCTCCCTTGGCCAGTCGATCACCAGAAACGACGTGCAGACCGTGACAGATTCCGGCGACATCGTTCTGTATTCGGGAAACCAGATCGTGGTCTTTTACGGATCCAACTCCTGGGCGTATACAAGAATGGGACATATCACGGATCAGGATCAGGCCGGCATGCGCAGCCTGCTTGCCAACGGCGACGTCACACTGACGCTGTATATGGGAGAGTGAACATGAAGATCGTTGTGCTTAACGGCAGTCCCCATCCAAAAGGGGCGACAGCCGATATGGTAAACGCGTTCAAGGCAGGAGCGGAAGAAGCAGGACATGAAGTGAATGTGATCGCCTGCGCGTTCAAAAACGTGAAAGGGTGCCTTGGCTGTGATTACTGCCGGGAACATGAAGGAACATGTGTTCAGAAAGATGACATGCAGGAGATCTATCCTGAGATCCTCTCCGCGGACATGGTGGTCTTCGCTTCACCCATCTACTACTTCACGCTGTCTGCCCAGCTGCAGGCAGTCATCCACAGGACCTACGCGATCGATATTCCGAAGAATGTAAAGAAGACGGCGCTGATCCTCAGCTCCGGCGACGCGTTTGTCTACGGTCCGGCGATCACCCAGTACTACCAGTCGATCGTGGAATACTGGAAGGTGGAAAACGCCGGCATCTTCACCGCCAACGGCGATCAGAATCACTCAGAGGAGAAGAGACAGCAGCTGTACCGGTTCGGCGCGGCGCTGTAAAATAATCATAAATACAGAAAGGGAAGAGATCATGTACAGTTATCAGACATTCACTGCAGTAACCGACAACGGTCCGTATATTACGAAGCTGATCCTTCACGCTCCGGAAAAAGTAACAGCGGCTCAGATCGGCAAAGACACCTTCAGTGTGTATGTCGAAAGGAAGAACCCCGAGACCGGCGAGATCTTTATGGCTTCCAGAGTATGGCTCGGGCCGAAGATCTATCCGTCCAGAGGATACCGTGAAGTCACGGCAGCCTATCCGTGCGATGAAATGGGAAAGAAGCTCAGCGAGTCAGACAAGATCGCGCTGGAAATGCCGTACGGCCCGCTGTATCCGACCGGATACGCCCAGGCAGCGTTCCGCACCAAGATGAACGAATTCATTCAGTGCGATTACCGCGTCACCCAGATCAAAGAGATCGAAGCGCCTGTTCCGTTTGCTGGCTGGGTGTTTGACGAGTCCCTCGGCGATATCTGCCCGCAGCTGGAAGGCTGGAAGAACGATGTCTCACACGACAAGAAGATGCCGCTTGGATACGGTTACTTCACACCGGACAGAAAGCGTGCCGAGAAGATCCTGCATTCCCTTGATTCCGAATTCGGCAATGAGTGGGAACATGAGCTTCCCAAAAAGATCCCCCTTGTCATCTGGCTGCACGGCCTTGGCGAGGGAGGCAGCGATCCGACTGTCACCTACACCGGAAACAAGGCGGTCAACCTGGCTTCTGACGACATTCAGAGAAAGCTTGGCGGCGCTGCCTATATCCTCTGCCCGCAGTGTGATACCTACTGGATGAACTACGGCAGAAAAGAGAAGGGCAATATTACCGATTCCGGCGTCAACAGCATCTATACCGAAGCCCTCAAATCCCTGATCGATGAATTCGTAAAGGCTCATAAGGACATTGATAAAAAGCGCATCTACATCGGCGGCTGTTCCAACGGCGGCTTCATGACCATGCGCATGCTGGTATCCTATCCGGATTACTTCGCTGCCGCATTCCCGGTCTGCGAAGCCTTCCGTCCGTCGGCTCTGACCGAAGAAGACGCGAAGAACCTGAAAGATGTCGGCATCTGGTTCGTCAACGCCGAAGACGATCCCCTCGTACCGCCGGACGGACTGTGCATCCCGACGTATTTCAAGCTGAAGGCTGCCGGCAACGACAACGTCCATGTCTCACTGTTCGAACACATCATCGACCAGAGCGGTCTGTTCAAGGATGAGAAGGGAATGCCGTACAAGTATGTCGGCCACTTCTCCTGGGTCCATGTCTACAACGATTTCGTTCAGTACGATATCGACGGTTCGCAGGTCATGTACGAAGGCAGACCTGTCACTCTGTTCCGCTGGCTCGGCAGACAGAGAAAGAAATAATGCGAAAGCGGTGCGGCAGGATGCTGTACCGCTTTTTTATCAGATCATTTCAAGGTCTGCTACAATGGAAACAGGCTGAAAGCAGCGTTGTTACGAAGCGTAACATGCCTGTTACAGCCCGTCCCTTGTGATACTGCCATAAGCGGACCTATAGTGCAGACAGAAAGAGAGGTCTGTATATGACATTTGGAGAAAAACTCAGAGAAGCAAGAAAAGAAGCAAAGCTTTCACAGGAAGAATTCGCGGAGAAGATCGGCGTGTCCAGATCCGCAGTGGCGAAATGGGAATCCGACAGAGGCATGCCGGACGTGGAGAATCTGAAAGTGATCGCATCACTTCTGAACATCAGCATCGACTACCTTCTGGACGACGACAGCCGTCTGACATTCACCGAAACAAGAGAACCGATCGATCTGGAATCCTATATGAAAACAGGAAAGTGCCGGGACAAAAAAGACGCCGCATGCTATGCGAAATACAGCGATGCGGACGCGATCTGGCCTCTGATCAGAAGAAAGAAGCAGTCACTGCTGGAAAAGACAGTGGACTTCATCGTTCAGCCGGGTATCGTGCAGATCGCGGACTACATGAACGACAGCGACGGATACTTCCTTGTGGAAACAAAAGGAAAGCAGATCCTGGTCCGAGTCGGGAAGGATTTCATCGCTTCCTCCGAACTCGCGAACAAAGTGGATCCGAAAAAGTTTGAGATCGGAAACAACGTTTTCCATAAATCGACATACCAGCTTATATGAAAGAGAAAGAAAAGACATCAACAAGCAAATATATCAGTCTGATCCTGCGCCATCAGCCGGAAGTCATCGGCATTACGCTGGATGAACACGGCTGGGCAGACGTGAATGAACTGATCACAGGCGTTTCAAAGACACATCCTCTTGACAGAGAGATCCTGGAAGAGATCGTCAGAACGGATGCCAAGCAGCGGTATTCGTTCAGTGAAGACGGCACAAAGATCCGGGCAAACCAGGGGCATTCCATTCCGGTGGACGTGGAACTGAAAGAGAAGGAACCGCCGGAAGTCCTGTATCACGGGACCGGGGAGAAATATGTTTCCCCGATCGACCGGGAAGGTCTGATCCCGAAGACAAGACTGTACGTGCATCTGTCCGGAGACACGGAAACAGCGCGGAATGTCGGCAGACGGCACGGCAGACCGGTGATCTATCTTGTTGAGGCAGGGCAGATGCACCGGGACGGTCATGTATTCTTCCTGTCCGAAAACGGCGTCTGGCTCACAAAGAGCGTGCCGCCGCAGTACCTCACGAAAGTGGAATACGGAAAGAATTCCCGATAACAGCGTCTTTCATCTTTCCGTAAGGTATATAATGACATCAGAAAAGAGGGAAACCAAATGAAAAAACTACTCAGTTCAGTGATGTCATTGTTCCTGGCAGCGACATTGACCGGCTGCGGTTCATCGTCAGCACCGAAACCATCCTCAGCACCGGATGACAGCGGAAAAGCGTCCGCAGCGCCTGAAACAGACAAAACACCGGAACCTTCTGCCGTATCTCCGAGAGATCAGGTATATAAAGTCGGAGATACAGTCACAACAGATGATTTTGAGATCACTCTGACCGATGCCCGCATTGTGGACAAGATCTCCACACAGGCGGATGACACATTCCTGACGGAAGTGACCGGCGCGGAAAATTCCGGCGATGTCGGCTTCCTGATCTACAATGCTGAATTCAAATATCTCGGCAGCTATGAAGATGACTTCGCCAGACCGCTGGCAGTCGACATGTACGGGATCGGAAACACATACTACAGCAGTGAGTTCCTGTGTGCATTCCGCAAGACCGGAGAAAACTGGCAGGTCACTGTGTGCAGTCCCTTGTTTACCAGTATCGCGCAGTCTCTTGGCGCTGATCCGACAGCGAGATTTACGTTTGAGCCTTCCGATCAGACATACCAGGCACGCGGCGTGCTTCGGGTCACAAAAGAAGATGTGAAAGATCAGACAGTCACGATCAATCTGCAGAAATATCAGTTTGAGATCGGAAAGTAATACAGAATAACATGCAGAAACCCGGTTCTGTTGTCAGGACCGGGTTTTTTCAATGGATCAGATTTTTTCGTATACCGCGATCTCATCCAGCGGAACACTGGTGAGGATCGTTCTGCCGCCTTCGATGATCTCATTGTTTCTGGTATCACGCCAGCTTCCGGACGGAAGATAGACTTCTCTTTCAAAGGTATCTTCATACAGGATCGGGGCGACCAGATACTTTCCGCCGAACATGTACTGATCATAGGTGTTCCAGCAGACAGGATCTTCCGGGAATTCATAGAACATAGCTCTTAGCAGCGGCGAGCCGTTTTCCTGCGCTTCTCTGTACAGAGACGCAATGTAGTCATGCATGGAAAGGCGCACGTTCAGGAATTTCATCATGATCCGGAAATTCTCTTCGCCGTATGACCACAGCTCATTGGCGTGGCCGGTCTTCAGATAGCCGCCGCCGAAGTCTCTGTCATCCAGAGGCGGAATGTCATACGGTCCTCTGTCGCCGTGCATTCTCAGAACTGCGGTAAAGACCGCGAATTCAAACCATCTGATCAGCAGCTGACGGAACTTCGGATCATTGACGTCGTCCGTCATGAAGCCGCCGATGTCGGTCGTCCACCACGGGATGCCCGCTAAGCCCATATTGATGCCGCACTGCAGCTGATCACGCAGAGACGCGAACGTGCTTGGCACATCGCCTGACCAGATCACGTTGCCGTATTTCTGGGAGCCTGCCCAGGCGCTTCTCAGCAGGTTGACCGGGTTCTGATATCCGTCTTTCAACATGTTTTCATACATCATCCGGCTGAAATACTGCGGCCAGATATTGGAACAGGAGAGGGCGGTGCCCAGATAGTATCTGTACTGGTCAAAGTCATATTTCACATAGTCCGGTTCCGCATTGTCAAGCCAGATCATGTCGATGCCGAGATCCAGATAATTCTGTTTCACTTTCTGATAGACATATTCTCTTGTTTCCGGATTGGTCGCGTCGATCTCGGTGCAGTCGCCCTGGTAGTCGTATGTCTGCAAACCGCCGCGCTCGGTCCGGATCAGCAGTCCTTTTTCCAGCATCTCAGCGAAGTTTTCACTCTTCTTGTCAACGGAAGGCCAGACGGAAACACATACTTTGATGCCCATCTCATGCAGCTCATCGATCATTGCCTTGGGATCCGGCCAGTATACAGGATCGAACTTCCAGTCTCCCTGGTATGTCCAGTGGAAGAAGTCGATGACGATCACGTTGATCGGAACATTATGCGCTCTGCATGCCCGGGCAGTATCCAGCACTTCCTGCTGGGTACGGTAGCGCAGCTTGCACTGCCACAGACCCATCAGTTCCTCGGGGAAGGCAGGTGTTCTTCCGGTCACATCCGTATAGTTTTTCAGGATCTCTTTCGGCGTATCGGCAGCCGCGATCCACTCATCCAGCTGCTTTACCGCTTCTGCTCGGAACTCCGTGATGTTGGTGCCGAACGACACTCTGCCGACCGCCGGGTTGTTCCAGAGGAATCCGTAGCCTTTGTCAGAAATGAAGAAGGGGATGGAGACCTGGGAGTTTCTCTGTTCCAGATCGAGGATGCAGCCTTTCAGGTTTGTATTGGCCTGCTGGTACTGTCCCATGCCGAAGATCTTCTCTTCCGGATCACTGTCAAACTTCTGCACGATCCGGTAATCGCCGCCGATGTAGGGACGGTAGTCACGGTTGATGTATTTCAGGCATCTGCTTTCCTCGCAGAGCGTGCCTTCATAGTTGCGGAAGTATTCCCTGAACAGCATCCCGCCGTCTTTGTATACCGCGAATACGCCCTGCGGATTGACGCGGACAGAGATCCTGCCGTTTGTCAGCATCGCTTCTGTTTCTGTGATCGAAATGACCGGTTCGCAGCTGAGGGGCATTTCAGTCAGCGCCCAGTCGTGATCCGTGAAAGAAGGATAGACGGTGGAGCGGATCCGCACGGAATCCATTCCCCATGCTTCGATGCGCAGCGTTTCGCCGGCGTGCCTGACGATGAGTGCTTTATTATCCTGTATGAACATATCTGATTCTCCTTGCTGTCGATATCTCTATTGTAATACAACTGGCAGACCTTTGCTGTGAATTGCCGGAGTGGCAGTATGATACTGGTTCGTTTGTGTCGATGGGGTATTACAGAAACAAATATATGAGTATTTATTATAACTATTGGCTATTTTTCAGAAACGCATTTAGAATGCAGATGGATGAAAGAGAGGATATGACCATGATCAGAAAAGAAGAACTGAAACTGACGCAGGAATGGGACAAGACATTCCCGAAGAGCGACAAGGTGGAACATACCAAAGTAACATTCGTCAACCGCTACGGCATCACGCTGGCTGCGGATCAGTATGTACCGAAAAACGCGGAAGGAAAACTGCCGGCGATCGCTGTCAGCGGTCCGTTCGGCGCCGTCAAGGAACAGTGCTCCGGCCTGTATGCGCAGACAATGGCTGAGAAAGGATTCCTGAGCATTGCATTTGATCCGTCCTTTACCGGTGAAAGCGGCGGCAATGTCAGATACATGGCATCTCCGGATATCAATACAGAAGACTTCATGGCGGCAGTCGATTATCTTTCGCTGAATGAGAAAGTGGATCCTGAGCGCATCGGCATCATCGGCATCTGCGGCTGGGGCGGCATGGCACTGAACACAGCAGCTCTGGATACCCGCGTCAAAGCCACTGTCGCATCGACAATGTATGACATGACACGCGTTAACGCGAACGGCTATTTTGATTCTGAAGACAGCGAGGAAGCCCGCTACGCGAAGAAGGCAGCGATGTGCGCACAGAGACTGGAAGACCTCAGAAACGGCGAATACAAGCTCGGCGGCGGTGTTGTCGATCCGCTTCCGGAAGACGCTCCGTACTTTGTCAGAGACTACTATGACTACTACAAGACACCGCGCGGCTATCACGCAAGATCCCTGAATTCCAACGGCGGCTGGAATGTCATCGGATGCGAATCCTTCATCAATCAGCCGATCCTGAAGTACTCCAATGAGATCCGCTCTGCCGTCATGGTCCTCCATGGCGACGCGGCGCATTCCTGCTACTTCGGCAAAGACGCCTTCGCGAATATGGTGAATGGAAACAAGTATACAGACAACAAGGAGCTCGTCCTGATCCCGGGCGCTTCCCATACCGATCTGTATGACGGCGGAGAGAAAAACGCGATCCCGTTTGACAGACTGGCAGCGTTCTTTACGAAACATTTCAACTGATCAATGAGGCAGACCATGAGAAACTGGCTGATGATCCTCTCAGCTGCGCTGATGTTCTGTCTTTCTTCCTGTCAGAAGAAAGAAGAACAGTCAGAACACAAAGGAGAAGAGACAATGAAACGACCGGCGTATTTGACTTTGAAACAAAAACAGTGCTGCTGAACAGCGGTTACAGAATGCCTGTGCTGGGGCTTGGCACCTACGCGCTTGACTATGACACATGCGTGAATTCAGTGAAAACGCTGCTGAAAAACGGCGGCAGGCTGATCGATACCGCCTATATGTACGGCAACGAAGACGCGGTCGGTGAAGGCGTCCGTCAGGCTATGGCGGAATACGGCATCGCAAGAGAAGAGATCTTTGTCATCACAAAGATCTATCCGACCTAGTTTGGCGAACCTGAGAAAGCTGTGGAAGCAGCACTGAAAAAGCTGGATCTCGGATACATCGATATGATGCTGCTGCACCACCCGGGTGAAAATGATGTCAGCGCGTACAAAGTGCTGGAAGAATATGTGAAGCGGGGAAAGATCCGTTCACTCGGTCTTTCCAACTGGTATGTAAAAGAACTGACAGAGTTCCTGCCGCAGGTGAGCATGATGCCGTCTCTTGTCCAGAATGAGATCCATCCGTACTATCAGGAACAGGATGTCGTGCCGTTCATTCAGGAAAAAGGCATTGTTGTGCAGTGCTGGTATCCGCTGGGCGGCAGGGGATATACAAAGGCGCTGCTGAATGATCCTGTCATTGTGAAGATCGCTGAAGCGCATCACGTGTCCGCTGCCCAGGTCATCCTGCGCTGGGACCTGCAGAGAAACATCGTCGTCATTCCGGGATCCTCTGATCCGGATCACATCAGAGAGAATCTGGATCTGTTCTCATTCTCACTGAGCGAAGAAGAAATGGAACAGATCAAAACGCTGGATAGAAACGAAAAACACGACTGGTATTAAGAAAAGAGCGGAAACAGTTCTCGCACCTGTTTCCGCTTTTTCTGAATGACCCAGCTCATGATCATTCATTTCTCAGGGAGTGTCATTTTGATATTGCTGAACTCGGCATTTCCGGTCTCCGCGAAAACGCCGATATGCGCACCGTTTGTGGAATGGCGGATCCTGGAGCTGAGGACCTTTGTGTCATCGACATACATGACAACGATCTCATTCTCACAGACCAGCTTTACGTGGTGGACAGGATCGACGGAGAAGTCAAACTTTGTCCAGGCAGCCGGGTCAAATTTTGCAAGATCAGCCATCTCATAGCCTTCATAATGCAGGAGGCCGTTTTTGCCGTCGAGGCAGAGCACTGTCCATGTGGGATCCTTTTCACTGCCGCCGAAGGCGAATCCGGCAACACCGTCATTGTCCATCCTGACATCGCATTCCAGCGTCATGGAAGGAGCGCGCGTGCCCATGTCGGCCAGGGCAGGATTCTCTGCTTCCGCCGTCAGGGTGATCGTATTGCCCTTGATCTTTGTCTTGCCGCTCTTTGCGACTGCTTTGAATTCTTTTTCCTTTTTGAAATAGTCCTTGAATGTATCAGGCGCCTTGACGCCCAGTGTTCCGTCTTCCTTCTGCACGAGCTGATGGTTCAGCACGTTGCCGGCCCACTGATACATGCCGGAGTCTTCCGTCAGGGCTGCCCGTCCGAGCCAGCCGCAGAGGTATCTGGCGCCGTTCAGTTCAGCGGTCTTTGCCGCGTAGAAGATGAAGCCGGTGCCGTCAAGAACGTTGTCATGCGGTGCTGTGAACGGTCCGTTCAGCGAATCGCTGACAGCGTAGTATGTGACGCAGTCCCAGCTGTATGTGAGGTAATATTTATTTCCCATTTTGAACAGGTCAGGGCATTCCAGCATATACTGCTGGAACGGCGCGTAGATCGGTCCCTTGAATTCCCAGTTCTTCAGATCGGTGGAAGTGTATTTCGCGACAACGCCGCCCATCGACTGTTCTCTGGCAGCGATCAGCAGCCAGTAGCAGTTTTCTTCATCGACCCAGAATACTTCCGGATCACGGAAGTCGTCCTTGGAGTAGTTCTCTTCACTGAAAAAGGTATCCTCCGGGATCTTGGTCCAGTGCTCACGGTCCGTGCTTGTCGCGTGCATGACACATTCCTTGCCTTTGCCGCCGTTGCCGGCATCGTTGTGGCCGGTATAGAACAGGTGATAGAGACCGTTTTTGTCCTGCATGACAGAACCTGTGCCGATTGCCGGATCAGGATCAGACATCAGACCAAAATTCAGTACCATGCCGTGATCTTTGTATTCATACAGATTCTTTGTCGAATACTTCCAGACCGGATGGTATCCCTGACCGTTATGATCGGTGTCATACAGATAGTAGAGCTCCAGGGTCCCGTCATCTGTTACGAACGGCATCGTATCGCCGACATACGCGTCTTCGGGGATCGGATAAAGATTGTAAGGCACAGCCTCATAAGGCTCGTCAGGAAGCGTTCCTGTACTGCTTCCGCAGGCGGAAAGGGTAAAGATCATTGAAGCTGCGGCTGTCATCTGAATCACTTTGTTTCGCATGGCTTGCACTCCTTATTCTGATGATGTATTTCTGGAAAATGCGCAGAATTCACGCATCATTTTATAGTTTCACAATAGCAGTATTTAAGTATGCGGTCAACGGAAAAATGTGCATATGCACACTGTTTTGCTGGAATTGTTCCGGCTGTTTTGTGCATATGCGCTGTGACACAAAAAAGAACCCGGAGATGGCAACGTCATAAAGTTAAGCATGTACTGAAGTGACGATGCAGACACTCATACTTGAAAACAGTATGGGTGTTTTTTTTATGAACTTTTTTGCAGAAAGTATTGACAGAATAATCAAAATCGGGCGCCTCACTTCGTTCGGCGCTGTCTGTAAGAATCAGGAGGTGTTCATCAATGCTTACACTTGATTCTTACTTTCGACTGTTGTGGTGTGCTCAATTTGATTTTTTGGAGGATGTTGTTTATGGCTAAACATACATTCTCTGACAAAGTGTTTCTTACTCTGAAACACAAAGTGGCCCGGCTGGACAGGCTGAAGACAGGCAATCACCTTTTAAACAACATCGATTCCGATTTCACTCGCAAAAGAAAACTTCTTTTTCCTGACGTTATTATGATCATTCTCTCCATGGCCGGCTGTCCGATCAGGGAAGAACTGCTTGATTATTTTGATTTCGATGTCAATACCGCTACGTCCTCTGCTTTTATACAGGCCCGTGCTAAGATTCTCCCTAAAGCCTTTGAAGAATTACTGCATTTATTTAACAATGCCTATCCCTGTACTGAAACACTTAAAGGCTATAGGCTTATCGCAGTTGACGGTTCGGATTTGAATATCCCTTATGACCATACAGATCTGGACTCGTACAAATCAAACGGTCCTGATGTCAAAGGATCAAACCAGTTTCATATCAACGCTGCTTATGACATTCTCAGTAACAGGTATGTGGATCTTGTCATTCAGGGAAGAGCTCATTGGCACGAGCAGAAAGCTATGTGGACGATGGCCGGGCGGTTCCTTGAAAACAATGCAATATTCATAGCTGATCGCGGCTATCTTTCATGGAATAACATGGAACATATAATCAGATCCGGGAAGTATTTCCTGATTCGTTCTAAAGATATTCATGTGCCCACCAGTCTTCTTCGCAAATTTAACCTGCCTGATTCTGAATTTGATCTGGACATTAAAACAACACTGACTACCAAGCAGTCATTGTCTCTCAAATATCCCGATAAATATCGTTTCTTATCAACTTCCTCAACTTTCGATTTCTTCGATGCGGACAATCCTTTTTATGATGTATCTTATCGTGCAGTACGCTTCAAACTTGATGGATCGGAAGAATATGAAAGCATTGTCACCAACCTGCCAAGAAAAGTATTCAGCCCGGCTGAAATCAAAGAACTCTATCATATGCGCTGGTCGGAAGAAATCTCATTTCGTCATCTGAAATATTCTGCGGATCTTTCGGCAGTACATGCAAGAAAACGTTCTTCCATACTTCAGGAGATCTGGGCAAGAGCTATTCTCTATAACTTCTGCTTCATCATCATTCGTGAACTAGCCAAAAGAAATTCAAATAAGCGCAAAAGAAAATATGTGTATGTGATCAATAAAACCCGGGCAATTCACCTTATACGTGATCTTTTGATGAAAAGAAAAGGCGGCTCACCACCACCTGATCTTGAAGCCCTGATCTCAAAAGAGACTTTACCTTTACGGCCTGGCCGCAGCGACCCTC
>JAILCN010000178.1 GCA_024680365.1 Solobacterium sp. | reverse complement strand
GTCTCATTTTTCCGTTGGCCTTCGGGATATATACGCGTCTGACTGCCTGCGGTCTGTACGAGAATGTCTTCATTCGCCTTACCAGCTCCTGTATATTCTCTTCCAGATTCTCCTCATAGCCGGCCTTCGTTTCCCCGTCTGTCCCTGCGGCCTTCTTTCCGGGCTGTTTCCTGTGCGCTTCTTTCAGCGTCTCTTCGTTCACATTCCGCATCAGATTCTGTACTTTCTCATACATCTCTGACTGTTTTCTTATTTCCTCTGCTTTCGTTGCCATTCTTTTCTCTGACCTCCTGTGTCCCGAATGTTTCCGCTTCGGAATCGATTGCCTGTCGGACCCTTCCCTCCGCATGGTCTCTCCATGTTTCTCCGGTACTACGATCTGATCCGACTTCTGCTGTCCCTTAATGTTCTCTCCGATTTCAAGTCTTCAATCGCACTTAGCCTGTTGTTTACGGCAGAGCAGCAGACCTCCCAGGTACCCCAGTAATACCTTGCATACTTACCGTTTCCTTGGACCCCGGTGGATTCTCCCCATACTTGCATGACGCATGGTTCTTTCTGCCTGCTGTCTTAGAGCTGACATCGGCTTCCACTCTGTATAATTTCGAGGCGGATAAGACTCGTCCCTCTTTCGAGGCACTGCGGTCCGTGTGCTCCTCTGTCTACGCTTAAACCTCGCCTCACGGCTTTGGCTCCAAGACTGAGTACCGGCTGCCCGCTGTGGCTTTGCCGGGCAGGGAGTTTCACCCTGTTATATTACTGACGCCGAACTGGCGCACCTCTCTGCTGTATTATACTGCCGTTTACCTCGCGGCAACGAAAAAAAGGCTGTAATCAGTCAGGGAAATCCCTGCTCTGTTACAGCCTCTATATACAATGCTTATTCAGTTGTTATTCGTGTGTTGGATTATTGCTGCCTGGGCAGATGCGCAGCGGCGTTCAGAATGCATGCCATCACTTCCGCTCCCGTGTTGATCGAAAGAGAACCGTGTTTGCCGGTTCTTCCGACATCCCAGCTGGTCTCCAGAGTAAAGCTCAGAATGCCAAGATCCGCTCCGTAGCTTTTTGCTGTGCCATTGGTGCCGGTATGACCGGTGTAGGCAAAAATGATATCATTGGCCGGCCAGCCTTTGTTCTCCCAATACGGAATGATTCGATTCACTGCGTAAAGATATTCTCTTTTGAAGTTCATTTCCCTTTCTGTCTGTTCACCAAGCAGGCAGGAAACTTCATTGCTGAGATAGCTGTTATGCCAGTCGATGTAAACAAGGGCATTTGTATTGGCGGAAAGCCACGCCTGAATGATCCTGGTCTCGTCTTCGCTTCCGGCGCTGCTGCCGGAATAATCATCACCGGTATCTGCCGGCTGCCATGAAGAAGACGCGAAATTCCGGTTGATGTTCACACCGTTCCGGTTGACCCGGCTGTCATCATCATATCCGGACGGGCAGACGACAGGAATCACCTTTACCGTATACCGGTCAGTGATTTCAGCCAGTGCAGGATGTTTCTCACACATTGCCCGGCAGAGAACATACAGTGACATGACGCTGCTTCTTTCATATCCATGGATCCCTGTTGTGATCAGAATGACCGGCTTCTGGATTGGTCCGTCAGGTTCTCTGCTTCCGGTTATGGTATTCAGATCACCGGATGACAATGTATATTCATATAATGTAACAGAGCCTTCAGAGAAAGCCTGCTTTGTCATATACTGGCCATATTGTTCTGTCAGTAAATCAAACAGACGATATACATCTTCGGACCTTGTGACAGGTAAAATATCACTCTCAGTCACAAATACCTGATCCTGATATTCATACGGCAGGTCATCCTTGTCCAGAGCCATTTCCTCTCTGATCACAGAATCAGGGTCAAGATGATATGCCAGAAGACGTTCCGACATGTCACTGCCGCTGGTAAACAGAATGAGTGACAGTCCGTTCCGGATCATCGTAAAGCTTTTCTGTGCCGATACGTCACTGCCGTCAGATGAGATCTGATACACATCAGAATTCTCATCTTTGAAATGCGCAAACAGTTTCAAAGCTTCTTCGGGATCCGGAAGGTTTTCAATGCTGAGAGGATCTGTCATGCTCTGCAGCGAAAAAGCTGCACTGCTTTGATCTGAGCTCACAGCAGCTGCGCTCTGCCGCAGGATCCTGTCAAATACCAGATCCGCTGTACGTTCCTGCTTAAACGTTACAACGGCCTCTTCCGTATCTGAAGACGGATCACAATAATACTGTTTCGTCAGCCAGGGATTGTCTTCTTCTGAATAGTCATTCTCTGCATAATACGAGAGATCCTGATCCGTCTGACTGGATCCAGCTGTCCTTTGATTAACGCTGGTTCCCATAATAAGTGAAACAGCCAGGAGGATCAGAACAGCACTATATGTATCTTTCTTCCTTTCATCAGAAGATCTGAATCTGCCATAGAAAAACCGTACAGCCAGGAACATGACCGTCAGTGCCGCCGGCAATGCAGCAGTCAGCAGAGGAGATCTGTGTCCATACCAGAAGCTATACAGCGACAACAGTCCCGCCGCAAAAAACAGGCAGTTTTTCAGGAATCCAAGAATAAACAGGATCCCTTTCAGGATCGTTTTCTTCTGTCTGTGCAGCAGCTGTGAGATCATGACTGCAGCCCATTCTGTCAGCTCTGCAGCCAGTATGCCGTAAACACAACAGAAGATCATTCTGCGAAGAAACTCAGAATGATGATAATAGAACACAAACTGGTCCGGAAAAGAGAATCTGCCCGCAATTGCATATGTGAGCAGGCAGAGAATGGAAAGAACCGCAATGGGACGGAAGCCATGACAGACCGACAGCCGTTCAGCCAGCTGTTCTTCATAGTTTTCCGACAGGAACTGGTCCGGAAGCTTCTCTTCTCCGATGTAGTAATCTGATCCGTGCGCGGAGAAAAGATATCTGTACTGATATCCTTCCAGCATTTCCTGATTCCGGATGCAGTTTTCTTTCGATGCCGCATAATAAAAAGCGGATTTTGGAGTATCCTTATGAAACACGAAAAAAAGAATCCCTGCATGATCAGGGATCCATCCTTTTAAAGCCATATTCTCAAGCATTTTCACACTTGTTTTTGTACTGAATGCATTTCTGCGTATCAATTTAAAGCGTTTCATTTCATTTTTTTAATCCTATCAATCCAATATAATCTGATACACTCCGGATGTTTTTACTTTGTTGTCAGTATTCTGGATGAAATTGTCTGAATCAGCGGATGTGTCAGAGTGCTGATGATGACAGAAAGGATCACCACACAAAGATATGGCGTAAAGCTCCAGGGATCGATTGTCACATCTTTCAGGCATGTAAGCCACACTCTTTTGATCATGACATGCGTCAGATACAGTTCCAGCGAACGGTCGCCAAAAAAGCGGAACATGGATCTGAGCTTTGCCAGTTCAAACTGTTCAAAGATCCAGGAGAACACAACAAGTACAGACAATGCAAACGGAGTAAACGACATTCTTGCCCAGAATGTGGGAAGAATGATCTCACGCATGAAAATACATACATAGACAAAGACAAAAACAAATGAACTGAATACCATTGTTTTTGAGATCTCTCTGCCTTCTTTCACAGCCTTGCCTAAGCCGCAGCCAGCCAGGAACGGAACCAGTCTTGTCAGGGCGATCTCGCAGTTCTTGAAAAAGACCGGCCAGAAACGAAGGATGATCCTGCACATCAAAGCCGCAAGCACACAGAGAATGACTGTGACTGTATTTCTCTCAATTGGTTTTCCCTTAAAAGTCCACTGCTTTTCCAAAATAACGTAGATCAGCGGAAACAGCAGATAAAAAACTGCCGAAGCAGTGATGTACCAGGTTGTCACCATTCCTTTCAAAGGAAGTGATATCTGGAAAAAGTCCATCAGAAATCTGTTGATGCCGTGTCCATTGGCAGCCCACATATAATACGGCAAAGCAAACAGGATATAAGGAATCAGGAGTCTGACAAAGCGTCTCTTGTAAAACTGCCTGACTTTTCCTTTCTCTTCTTTACTGCCTGAAAAGGAATAATATAAGCCGATCCCGGAAAGGATCAGAAATACATCCACTCCCGCATTGCCGCGGTTGACAAACCATTTGAGCGGTCTGAGCGCTCTCGGCCAGTCGCAGAAATTGTGATATGCGATGATCCAGAGGCAGGCGATCCCCATCAGTTCCCGCCGGTATTTACTGAATAGTTTTAAATTCATGAAGTCCCCCTCAGTCAGCGGCTGATCATAAAAATGGAATCAGTGACTTGATCAGACACTTCAGTTTTCTGGCTCGAAGATGTGACGCAATGGTTTTCCTGTCCAGCGGACAGCCGGTTTTCCAGTACGCAAAGCGTACCGCATTGCTGCTGGCTCTTCTGCCTCTTGAAATATCAATCAGTGCAAAACCGTTCTTCTGATACAGATTCACCGCGCCTTTGTTGCGTTCGTCTGTAGAAACTGTCAGCACTTCGTCACTGACTGTTTCTTTTGCCAGATCCAGAAGTTTTGAAGCGATTCCTTTTCCCTGACAGGAAGGCAGGACGGAAACATATTTGATCTCCCGTCCGGACTTTGCAAACCATCTGTCACTGTGATCGTCAAACACGCACAGGGAGCCGGCCGCAGTGTCCTGATCAAACGCCGCGATGCAGATGCCGTTTTTCCTCTTCAGCTGATCGGAGAGATCCGCTGCGGTCAGACCATATGTATTGATGGCCAGACCGGTTTCCTGAAAAGCATGATCCTGCGCTGCCTTCAGCGTACTGCATACACTTTCCAGAGATCTCATATCCTCTGCATCAACGAACCGATATTCAAACACGTTTTCTCACCTGATCCTTTTATTTATTCCGGAATGGAATCCTGTTTTCCACAAACATCGCAAGTCTTCTGTTCATGGGTTTTCTGTCTGTTTTGCTGTAGTATGCTTTTGCCTTGCTGTTTTTCAGATCCTTCAGCCACTGTCCGAGACTGACTTCACCAGCTGTAACATGATGGAAATCCAGAAGCTCATTGATCGCATAGACTCCATATGTGTCAGGTTTATGGATCTGATAGTCATTCCCGGTTACTGCACAGTACCAGTAAACCGGATAGTTTACGCCGGAAGCGGCAGCCGCAAAGCAGACTGCGGAATTCCGCCAGTTCATCTCATTGAAGAGATATCTTCCGTCCGCCTTGAAGATCTCAATATCAAACAGACCGG
>JAILCN010000175.1 GCA_024680365.1 Solobacterium sp. | reverse complement strand
CTGATATGTGAAATATTTATAATGTATTATGATTGATACAGATAATGAATAACAAAAAAGGAGAAGGCCATGGATCTCAGAGTCATTGAATATTTTCTGGCGGTTGCAGAAGAAGGTAATATTTCCCATGCTGCGGAGAATCTCCACGTCTCGCAGCCGACGATCTCCCGCCAGCTGATGGACCTGGAAGAAGAACTGGGAAAGAAACTGTTCGAAAGAACAAATAAGCGGGTGATCCTGACGGAAGAAGGCATGCTGTTCCGGGAGACCGCCAGGGACATCATGGCGCTGTATGAAAAAGCGCGTTCGGAACATGCGGGAGAAAAAGAACTGAGCGGAGAGATCAGTATCGCTGCGGCAGAAATTGAATCATTTGACGTTCTGGCGGAAAAGATGATCTCCTTTCAGAAACAGTATCCGAAAGTGACATTCCGTCTTACCTCATGCAATGCGGAAGAGGCATGCAGCGCGATCGACAAAGGAACTGCAGATCTGGCCTTTATTGTAAAATCTGTCAGTACGATGAAGTACGAGATCACCGATCTGCACATACGTGAGCGGTGGGGAATTCTTGTTCACAGAGATCACCGGCTTGCCGGGAAAGGATTTGTATCATTCAAAGATCTTTCCGGTGAAAAACTGATCATTCCGGAAAACTCCCGCTTTCAGAATGACATCCATGAATGGCTTGGCGATGACTGTAAGATCACCGCGACATACACGCTTGTCAAAAACGCGATGATCATGACAGAGCTCAGTGACATGGTGCTGATCTGTCTGGAAATGAAAAAGTATGCAAATACATGCCTTGTATTTGTTCCGCTGAGACCTGAGCAGACCGTTCCGCTCTTTCTTATCCGCAAGAAAAAACCGGTCATGTCAGCAGCAGTCAGTACGTTTCTGGCATACATTGAAAACCAGGAAACGGGAAGTATCTCCTGACAAGGAGGTTTTCGTTTCCGTTTTTTTCTTTTTCACGTATAATAATTCTGCTGTCTCAGACAGCCAAGCAGTTCGGGTCCGATATCCTGCTTGTAAAAGATTAAAACCAAAGGAGATTTTTTATGCGCTATTTAAGCAACCTGAAGGAGGAATACAAGATCCTCCTGCGCAGCGTTCCCTCCATGGTAACTGCTGTTTTTGTTTTGTCTGTTGTACTGATGAATCTGCTTGCCAGCAAGGAACTGTACCGGTCAGATTATTTCTGCCTGAACACAGGTCTTGCATTGTCATGGATCTCATTCCTGTGCATGGACTGTATCTGCAAGCGTTTCGGCGCCAGGGCAGCGACAAGGATCTCGATCCTCGCGATCGCTGTGAATATGATCTGTGCTGTGATCTTCTGGCTGCTGATGATGACACCGGGCAGATGGGCGGCATACTATTCCGCTGCCGATCCGGAAGTCGGCGAGATGATCAGTGCCGGCATTGATTCAACATTTGCAGGAGCGTGGTACATCGTCGCCGGTTCATCGATCGCGATGTTTGCATCTTCTGTCGTCAATTCTTTCCTGAACCAGCTGATCGGCAGAAAGGCTGATAACGGCAGCTACGGCGGATTCGCCGCAAGAAGCCTGATCTCCACGACCGCTGCCCAGTTTGTCGACAACTTTGTGTTCTCTGCTCTGGTATCACACGTATTCTTCGGCTGGACATGGACACAGGTCCTGATCTGTTCATTCACATCCATGCTCATTGAACTTGGTCTGGAAGCGCTGTTCTCACCGATGGGATATAAGATCTCCAGAAGCTGGGAAAAGGAACAGGTCGGTCAGCTTTACCTTGAATGCTTTGCTGAGGCACGATGAACATGAAACTGGAACTGCTTTCCGGCGCGGAGCTTGGAAGACTTGTGAACCGCAGAGAAGTATCCCCGACAGAAGTTGTCGAATACTTCCGGAAGCGGATCGAAGAGAGAAATCCTTCCATCAACGCGTTTGTATACACGAAATATGAAGAAGCACTGCAGGAAGCGAAAAAGCTGGAAGCGCGTCTTGCCCGCGGAGAAGACGTTGGTCCGCTGGCTGGCGTACCGGCGGCACTCAAGGATTTTCTGCCTTCGAAGAAAGGCTGGCCGAATTCCCATGGCGGCGTGAGATCGCTGATCATGGATGATCCGGAAGATTCCGTCTTCTGCGCGGCAGCAGAAAAAGCCGGTGCCATCGTGCTCGGCAAGACGAATGCGCCTGCGTTCGCGTTCCGCGGTACGACTGACAACCAGCTGTACGGTCCGACTTCCACACCATTCAGACCCGGATACAATTCCGGCGGTTCCTCCGGCGGCAGCGCGGCTGCAGTCGCGGACGGCCTGATCATGATCGGCGAAGGCTCAGACGGCGGCGGTTCGATCCGCATTCCGTCTTCCTGGTGCGGCTGCTTCGGCTTCAAGGCTTCGATCGGAACGATCCCTTCCGTGAACCGTCCGGACGGCTGGTCCGCTTCCCATCCATACTGCTTCAGCGGCGCGATCACGAAGACTGTGGAAGACAGCGCCATCATGCTGGAATACATGCAGGGCTACAACAGCCGGGATCCGCACAGCGCCTTCCGTACCAGAAGAAAGTTTACCGAGCTGATGAAGCGTCCGCTCAGCGGATGGCGGATCGGCTATACCGACGACTTCGGCATCTTCACAGTGGATGAAGAAGTCCGGCAGATCGTGCGGCGCGCAGCGCTTTACTTCCGGGAAGCCGGCGCTTCCGTTGAACCTGTCACGTTCCATTTCCGACACACCCAGAATAAATACGCGGAACTCTGGTGCAAAAGCATCTGCTTCGATACAGCGACTGATATGGAACTATGGAAGCGAAAAGGTTTTGATATCGTAAAGGATCACCGCGATGAGCTTCCGGAAGAATTCATTTACTGGAATGACGTGATGATGAGATCAACGATCATGGATATCCGGGCGATCAATGAGATGCGCACAGAGATCCTTGACGTGCAGGAAGACGCATTCAGAGACTTCGACCTGATCCTTTCTCCGGTGACGATCTGTCCGCCGGTAAAGAACCGCAATGACAGAAACACCAAAGGACCGGACACGGTGAACGGAAAACCGGTGGAGCCGCTGATCGGCTTCTGCGAGACATTCTTTGAGAATTTCACCGGTAATCCTGCCGCTTCCATTCCGGCCGGACTGACAGAAGAAGGACTGCCTGTGGGCATGCAGATCATCGGCAGGAAGTACATGGATGAAGATGTGCTGGCTGCGGCATATGCGTATGAACAGATCCGCCCGTGGAGCTATGAGATCCCGCTGAACAGAACGATTGGAGAACAGTGATGAACAAACAGTCAACGCTTTTCAGTGAATATCCTGTTCTGGAAGATGATCTGATCATCATCCGGAAAATGACGGACAAGGATGCGGATGCCCTGGCGGAAATGTGTGCGCAGAAAGAAGTGTACCGCTATGTTCCGACCTTTCTGTATGAACAGAAATATGTAGACAAGCATGCAGTCATCGCAAAGATGGATGAAGAATGCTTTGATACGAAAGAAAGTCTTCTGCTCGGCGTTTATCTGAAGGAAACAGGGGAGTTCACCGGCATTGCGGAATTCTACGCCTATGAGCCGGAGCGGAGAAAGTGCTCCCTGGGTCTGCGCCTGAAGAAAGAATTCTGGGGCAGAAAGATCGCCCAGCATGCGGAACACATGATGGTCAGCTATCTGCTCAATGAGGCAAATATGCGCATCATCACCGCGCATGTGATGCAGGAAAACAAAGCTTCGGCAGCGGCAGCGCTGAAATGCGGCTTTGCGAAGAAATACTGCGACATCCTGGAAGACTGGGGATTTGATCATCCTGTCCTGATCGACAAATATATCATCAAAGTACCTGAATAAAGGCTGGCAGCAGCCTTTTTCTTTTCCGGATCAGAAAAGGCGATGTTATGCACATCGCCCTGATCTTTTCACTCAGACGGATCTTCCCATCTCATACGCTTCCGCAAAGACTGGACTGTTTCTGATCTCCCCCGGCTTGTATACGCCGGTTCCGTATAGAACACCTTTTTCAACCGCGCCTTCCACACAGTCCGCATAGCCGCGGAAGCACGCGAGCGTTGTTTCCTGGGCTGCCGGATCTTCGTCCGCGCAGGTGACAATGTAGTAGAACTCCTTGTCTCTGACCTCTGTCCAGCGTGCCAGTGTGCGGTCAATGACAGCTTTCAGCTGGGCATCGATGGAATAGAAGTAGACCGGGCTGGCAAGAACAAGAACGTCCGCGTCGATCATTTTCTGCAGAACTTCCGCCATGTCATCCTTTTTGACACAGGTCCCGCCTGATCTCTGACAGTAGTAGCACGCAATGCAGAAACCGATATTCTTTTCCGCAATGCGGATCTTTTCAACGTCATTGCCTGCTTCGGCTGCTCCGCGCAGGAACTCATCGCACAGCAGATCGGAATTACCGCCTCTGCGGGGACTGCCGGAAAGAATCAGTACTTTTTTACTCATTTTCTTTTCTCCTTTTCGCTGCTGACGGAAAGAAAAGACGGGCAGAAAACCAGCCCGTCTTCTGTGATGTGATTATGCGATATCTTCGCCGTTGGAAGCGATGACTTTCTTGTACCAGAAGAAGGAATCCTTTCTGGAACGCGCCATGGAACCCTTGCCTTCATCATCCATGTCAACATAGATGAAGCCATAGCGTTTTCTCATTTCACCGGTTCCTGCCGAGACGACGTCGATGCATCCCCATGTCGTGTAGCCGATCAGGTCAACACCGTTGTCGATTGCTCTGCTCATGGCTTCAATATGCGGACGGAGGTAATCAATACGATACTGGTCATGGATGGATCCGTCTTCTTCAACCGTGTCATATGCGCCGAGTCCGTTTTCAACGATCATCAGCGGGATGCGGTATCTGTCATAGATCTTCTCCAGGAAGAACTGCATTCCGGTCGGATCCAGTGCCCAGCCCCAGTCACTGTATTTCAGATACGGGTTCTTTGCGCCCATGGACATGTTGCCGCCGGCTTTCTCATCGAATTTATGCGTTGTGGAAACATTGGAGGAATAGTAGGAGAACGTGTACATGTCGACAGTTCCTGCCGCCAGGTCTGCCAGGTCTTCTTCCGTGATGTCAAGCTCGCATCCGTGTTCTCTCCACAGTCTTGTCGCAAACGGTGAATAGCTGCCGAATACATGGACGTCGCCGCAGTAGAATGTTGCGTTTTCCCAGTCGTGTTCTGTCTTCAGGACATCTTCCGGATCGCATGTCATCGGATATGCGCAGGCTGTTGACAGCATGCATCCGATCATGTTTGTCGGATCGATCGCATGGCCGATCTGCACTGCCTTGGCACTGGCAACCAACTGATAGTGCAGCAGCTGATATGCTTCGCAGTAACGCTTGTCGAGATCTTCTTTGGACAGATGCAGCATCTCATTGACCATGTCAAGGAACGCGCATTCATTGTTGATCTCATTGAATGTCAGCCAGTAGTGGACCAGACCTTTGTACTCGGTGAAGCAGGTCGAAGCGAAGCGGACATAATGATCGATCAGCTCACGGTTCTGCCAGCCGCCCAGTTCCTGTTCCAGATACAGCGGCGTATCGAAGTGCCAGATTGTAACCAGCGGTTCGATATTGTATTTCTTCAGCTCTTTGAATACATCTCTGTAGTGCTCGACGCCTTCTACATTCGGTGTCTTTTCAATTCCTTTCGGGAACAGACGGGACCAGGAAATGGACATGCGGTATGTTTTGAATCCCATTTCCGCGAAGAGGGCGATGTCCTCTTTGTAATGATGATACTGGTCGACTGCCTTGTGGTTGGGATAGTAGTAATCCGGGTTGACATAGTACGTTGCGCCTTCCGGCAGTTTGTCAAACTGGTTGATCTTGCCGGGTTTGCCGTCTTTATCCAGATATGTGATGTAGCGGGGTTCGGAAACAGTGCCGCCTGTCGTTACATCTGTTTTAGCAGGGCCTCTGCCGCCTTCGTTCCAGGCACCTTCTACCTGGTTGGCTGCTGTTGCACCGCCCCATAAAAAACCTTTCGGGAAACTCATAAATGATTTTGTCCTTTCTTTTTTCTTTATTATATCATTCAAGTGTTCATTTTTTCAGACGGGTTCTGACCTCTTCCAGCAGGGCGGAAGCAGCCGGAGAGAACTGCCGGTATTTCTTCCAGGCAAAGACAAGATGTCTTTCATACGGCGGATCAAACGGGAGGAAGACAAGCGGCGTTTCTTCTGAACAATACACAAGATGTTCCAGGCCCACTGCTGCTCCGATGCCGTGTTCCGCCATGATGGCCTTGTTGTAGATCAGATTGCCGGTGCCGGCAATTGTGAACTGTTCCGGCCGCAGGGAAAAGTGTCTTGCGTAATTCTCAATGGAAAAGTTTGTGCGCGAAGAAATGAGCAGAGGCAGGCCGGGCAGATCGGCAGCGGTGACTGCTTTCTTCTGCGCCAGCGGATGGTCTCTGCGGATCAGGATGCCGTCCCGGTCGGTTTCCGGCAGGGTGAGTGTCTCGCAGTTTTCAAAGCCGAACGGTTCGATCATGACAGCGAAGTCCAGGATGCCGCTGCTCAGGCGTTCATAGACGTCGTCCAGATTGCCGCTGTAAAAGTGATACCGGATCTCCGGATACCGTTTCTGCAGAGAAGCGACCGCATCCGCAATGAAATGCATCTGCGGTGTTTCGGCAGCGCCGATGTATACGTCTCCGCGGATCACATCATCGTCTTCATTCAGGTTATCGGTGATCCTGTCTGCCAGTTCCAGGATCTGTTCCGCTTTGGTCAGCAGCCGGACGCCGCTTTCTGTCAGGATCATCTTTCTTCCGGTTCTTTCAAACAGAGTACATCCGGCTTCTTCTTCCAGCTGGGTGATCTGATAGGAAAGGGCAGGCTGGGAAACGTGAAGAGCAGACGCAGCAGCTGTCATGCTCTGTTCTCTGGCAACAGCCATAAAATAACGAAGTGTTCTGAGTTCCATATTCCACCTATAGAAAAATCTTATTGGTTCGTATCAATTATAAGTATTTCATATTTGTTGATTTTTGTCCTACATTAAAAGTGCAAAAAGAAATACGGAGGTATTCCCGATGAAAGAAAGAAAGTATATGTACGCGCTTGTCGCGGTATGCACATGCCTGATGGCATTTGGAACAATGGGTCTGGTCAACGCGTACGGTGTATTCTATAAACCGATGGCTGATGCGCTTGGTACGGGCACAGGAGCGATTACGATGCACATGTCCATCTCCAGTCTGATCACCGGACTTGCCACTCCGTTTGTCGTAAAAATGATCTCCCGCAGCGTACCGATCAAGAGTATTCTTGCGGCAGGTGCTGCACTGATCCTTGGATCGGGCATTGTCATCGGTCTGACCAGCAGCGTTGTGATCATGGATATCGCCGCGTTCTTCCGGGGCATCGGATTCGCGATGGCTGCGATGATGATCATTACCATGATGATCGGCAACTGGTTTGTAAAGCTGCGCGGTACGCTGACCGGCGTTGCACTGTCCTTCTCCGGCATCGGTTCTGCTCTGGCTTCTCCGATTCTCTCCCGGCTGATCCAGTCCATCGGTTATCAGAAAACATATCTCGGATTCGTTGTCTTTGTGGCAGTGACGATCCTGCCTTCCCTTCTGTTATGCCCGCTGAAGCCGCAGGACATCGGCATGCGTCCGTATGGTGAGAATGAAGAAGAAAATGCTTCCCGCAGCGTCATAAAGAATCTGGATCTTCCCTTTACAACACGCTCTGTCACGTTCGCCGCTCTGATCTTCTTTGTCATCTGCGTCGTTCTCCTGACAAGTCTGTCCTCTCATCTTTCTGCTCTTGCCCAGACATACGGCTATGACGCGAACGTCGGTGCGGTGATGCTGTCGGCGGCGATGATCGGAAATGTCGCTTCTAAATTCGTTCTTGGCGCGATGGTCGACAGGATCGGCGCCTTCAAAGGTGTTGTGTGCATGCTCATCACATCCTTTACCGGACTGCTCGTGATCCTGCTCAATCCGGGCGGAACAGTGTTCCTGCTTGGCGGAGCCTTCCTGTATGGAACATGCTTCTCGATCGGTTCTCTCGGCATCTCGATGATCACCCGCACGCTGTATGGCGACAAGCAGTATGGAAACGCGTATTCCGTGATCACAGTGGCGACAAGCTGCTCGTCCGCAGTCGGCATCACACTGATCGGCTTCCTGTTCGATCTCACAGGTTCCTACGCCGTATCTGTCATGGGCGGCATGGTCCTGGCAGTCAGCGCGTTCCTCTGCCTGATGCTCATGATCAGCCAGAGCAGAAAAGCTGCTTAACATAAAAAGGCAGAGGCCGTCTGGTCTCTGCCTTTTCAGTGAGTCATTTCCGGTATTCTTTCAGATCCTCGCGGTATTCAACGCTGCCATGCAGCAGATTATACAGCAGGACGCCGGCACCGTAGAACAGGTCATAAAGATTTAAATTGACCTTGTGGATCTCCGGCATGTTTGGTTCCGGAATGTATTTCAGAAGACTCTTCTTCAGTTCTTCTGTATCCGTTAACAGACTGCAGTAAACAGCCAGGGTATCCGGGCCGACAGTACAGATCATCGGCAGTGTGACTTTTGTGATGTACTCCACAATGCCCTCCGGCGTTCTGGCCAGATCAAACCGGTCTTCACTGAAGTTCAGGATCTTCAGGTAATTGACTACTTCACCGGCAAAAAAGCGTTTGCCGATCTGCAGTTCACCGTTGATGACAAGGCCGGCACCGCCGACGGTATTGCCAAGCGGCTGATAGTAGACAAGCAGATTTCCGCAGTCACGATGGTTTGCGTAATAACCGACAGCGATCGCATGGGCGTCGTTGCATAAGATAAACGGACGGTGATATTTCTTCGTGAATTCACCGACGATATCCACATCATAGATCTTCGCGGCAGGCAGCGTCATATGGCCGTGATGAACATTGCCCGGTGTCACGATCGCAACACCTTTGATCCTCGGATAGCGGATAAAGAGGACGTCGAGCAGGTCGGAGAGGTCATGAATATCCAGCTGATCCTTGACGACGACACCCCGTTCCATCGGATCTTCGTTGTCAGCACCGCGGTAGTGGATCACATATTTGCCGTTTGTTCTGACGATCGCGAGGATCATGATGGAGCTGTCCCATTCCGGATCATGAATGTCTTCAATGACTTCC
>JAILCN010000136.1 GCA_024680365.1 Solobacterium sp. | reverse complement strand
AGTCTGCGAGGTCTACAGCAGCATGAACGCGATCCCGTGCACATCCTGCCGCTACTGCATTGAAGAAAGCTCCTGCCCGAAGAAGATCCTGATCCCGGATCTCTTCTCAAGCTATAACACGAAGCAGGTCTTCAACGACTGGAACGCTGCCCATTACTATGAGCAGGCAGTCAGAGAAAACGGTCTGCCGTCCGACTGCATTAAATGCGGAAAATGCGAGCGCGTCTGCCCGCAGCATCTGCCGATCCGCGAACTTCTTGTCAAAGTCAGCGAAGCATTCGCAAAATAACAGCCTGAATCAGGCTGTTTTTCATAATTTCAGGCATTGAACACCTGCTGTTCACAATCGTGCGCAATAATAGAAACATGAAAAAAGAGAAAAAGAAAAAACTGAAAAAGAAAATCGCCGCGCTTGGTACAGCAGCGCTCATGGCCTGCACGGATCCGAAACCTGCGGCGGATGAAATGAACGTATACTTCTTCAATGCCGGCAAGGCTGACGCGGCGATCATCTATACGGATGAAGCGGCCGTGGTGATCGATACCGGTGAAACAGGCTTCGGCGCAAAGATCCTGGCCTATATGCAGGCCAGCAGCATCTCATCGCTTGACTGCCTGATCATCACTCATTTTGACAAGGACCATGTCGGCGGAGCTGCTGAACTGATCCGCGGCACGGAAGTGAAGAAGGTACTGATCTCAAACTGCCCGAAGGAAAGCAGTGAATACCAGGCGTTTGCGAAAGCGCTGGAAGAGAAGGGAATAGAAGCCGAGAGCGTCTTCGGGGAAGAACCGCTGGCATTTACGATTGACGGCATGGCGTTCATCGTTGACGGGCCGGATCAGGAAACCTATGAGAAAGATCCGTCCAACAATTCCTCACTGATCACGTCTGTCACATACCGGGACGTATCTTTCCTGTTTGCCGGTGATTCGGAAAATGAAAGGATCCTGGAATATCTGGAAGATTATGAAGGAACATATGATGTTCTGAAAGTGCCGTATCACGGAAAATACAACAAACAGCTCAGTCAGCTGCTGGAAGAGGCGCAGCCTTCCTGTGCTGTGATCACCTGTTCAAAAGAAGAGGGCGGTGAAGAGAAAACGCTCTCGCTGCTGGAAAAGCAGGGGATCCCGTATTATCTGACATACAACGGCGGTGTTCTTATTACAGCAGGAGAAGAATTAAAAATCAGGCAGTGATTCAGCTGCCTGTTTTCTTTGTGAGCCTGTCGTATTCTCTTTTCCATTTTTCTGCTTTTGCCTGGGCGGACGCTTCGCTGATCTCATCCTGGGGAAGGATGTAATTGATCTTTTCAAGCGAATCGATCAGTGTATCGAGCGCCTTGATCAGTTTGTCGCCGACCTCCCGTACTTCGCGGGGATCGTGGCCGGTCGCTTCCAGGTCCTGGTAATTGCCGATGACAAGAAGGAAGTAGGGAATGTACGTGTCATACAGTTTGTCCAGTTCTTTTTCTCCGCTGTCAAACAGATACTGGGTATCTTTCAGATTTTTCATCGCGCGCAGGACTTCATCCAGCTTTGTTTTTACTTCCGGACGGCGTATCTTGTGCTGGATGGCATCGACCTGAATGATCGCGTCACGCGATTTCTGCAGGTGCATTTCTTTTTTCTCTTCGTTCATAAGATCAGGTCCTTTACAACTTCATACGCGATCTTCAGTCCTGCCGTGGGCGGCACAAAGGGTGAGGAGCCGGGAATGGATCTGCGCTCCGTCTCTTCCAGAAGGGCAGCGTCGGTCAGCGGCTTCAGCGGCGGCAGGGAGGAATACACGACTTTCAGATGTTCCACTCCGCGTTTGCGGAGTTCTCTGCGCATCACCCTCGCAAGCGGATCACCGCTTGTCTCGTAAATATCTCCGCAGACAATGCCGGAGGGATCCAGCCGGTTGCCGGTGCCCATCGAAGAGATCACCGGAACATTGTGTTTCTGACATTCCTCAATGATATCCAGCTTTGCGGTCACGGTATCGATCGCGTCGATCACATAATCATACTGTGTAAAATCAAACAGTTCTTTTGTTTCGGGAAGATAGAAGACAGGGAAGGTGCGTACGGAAGCTTCCGGGTTGATCTGCAGGATACGCTCTTTGAACAGATCGGTCTTCAGTCTGCCGATGGTGCTGTCCAGGGCGATGATCTGCCGGTTCATATTGGTCAGAGCTGCCTTGTCGCTGTCGATCAGATCAAACGAGCCGATGCCGGCACGGGCCAGAGCTTCGCATACATAGCCGCCCACACCGCCCAGACCAAACACCGCGACATGCGCTGCCGCCAGTCTGTCCATGGCTTCTTTTCCGATGAGTATTTCAAGACGCTGAAATCTGGTATCCATAAAGTGTCTCCTGTCTGAACGATATCATTATAAGAGATGATCCATGTTTTAATACAGCAGAGAAATCACAATGTAACAAAATGACGGAAGTTTTCAGAACGAATGAAAAATCATTGAAAAAAGTGGAGCACGGCGGTTGACACATCCTGTTTCAAAGTATACGATTCAGACGTAAACCGATGACCGGGAGATCAAACATACCAGCAGTTCAAAGAGAGCAGGGGCAAGGTGAGAGCCCTGC
>JAILCN010000103.1 GCA_024680365.1 Solobacterium sp. | reverse complement strand
GTTCCCTGGTGTAAAGAAGGCTTCTATTATCCCGCTGACAAAAGACCGGGCACACTGCCCCAGTATTACGCTGGTCTGTATTACATCCAGGAAGCCAGCGCGATGATCCCCGCTGCACTGCTTCCTGTGCAGGAACATGAGGTCGTTCTGGATGCCTGCTGTGCGCCCGGCGGCAAAAGCACTGCTCTGATGTGCGGCATGCGCAACACCGGACTGCTTGTATCCAATGACATCAGCGCTTCAAGACAGAACGCGACGATCAAGACCATGGGACGCTTCGGCGCAGCCAATGCCGTGATCACAGCCTGTGATCTCAATGACATGGAACGGAAATTTCCAAAGACGTTTGACAAGATCCTTCTCGATGCGCCGTGTTCCGGTGAAGGGATGTTCCGCCGCGATCCGTCATTGATCAGAGAGTGGGAAGAAAAGGGAAGCGCGTATTATCAGCCGATCCAGAAAAGTCTGATCCTTTCCGCCTGGAACATGTTAAAAGAAGGCGGCATGATGGTCTACTCCACATGCACCTTCGCGCCGGAGGAAAATGAGGATGTGATCCTGCATCTGCTGAGCGAACATCCGGAAGCTGAGATCCTGCCGGCACCGTTTGCCTGTGAAGGGATCGCTCACGGCATCCGGGAAGGCTGTGAAAACTGCGTGCGCATGTACCCGCACCGCATTGCAGGGGAAGGCCATTTCGCAGCTTTGATCCGCAAACCCGGTCACAGCGAAAGCGTTCTGAAGAAAACGCACCTGAGCGCGAAGCTGCCGGAAGATCTGAAACAGTTTCTCACACTGATCCGCAAAGACATTCCTGCGGAACGGATCCTGATCCGCAGTGATCAGGCATATCTTCTGCCGGAATACGAACTGCCTTCAGCCGGACTGCGCATCCTGAGCTCGGGATTATTGCTTGGCACATTGAAGAACAACCGATTTGAACCGTCCCAGCAGCTTGCCCAGTGGCTGATGAAAGAAGACTTCAGAAATACCGTATCCTTTTCCGCGGATGATCCCAACATCCTGAGATATCTGCGCGGCGAGACGATCCGCACCGAACAGACCATGAACGGCTGGGTGCTGGTCTGCATTGAAAAGTGGCCGCTTGGTTTTGCCAGAGCGGACGGACATACGCTGAAAAACAGGATCGGCAAAGGCTGGCGGATGCTGTAGGAAAGGAATCATATGAACATTCTTTTTACAATCATGTTTGTGATCATGTCAGTGCTGTTCGGCGCGTTCCTCGAACTGAACCATCAGACGATCCCGGGATGGATCCTGACGATCATCCTGCTGGCTGGATTCTGGTATGTACAGAAAAACATTCTGTCCGCAAAGCCGTTTCTGATGCGGCTTGGCGCCTGGCTGTTATGCATCGCGGCATTTGCCCTGATCGTGTATGTTTCCCGGCCGCCGATGAAGCGGGTGGCGGCAGGAAAACCATCCGCGAAGAAGACTCAGGTCATTGAAACAGCGGACGGAAAGGTCAGGGGCATCTTCAATGAGAAGGAGACAGTGGAGATCTTTACCGGCATTCCGTATGCTGCACCTCCGGTCGGTGATCTGCGATGGAAAAAACCGCAGGATCCTGAGCCATGGGATGGGATCAGGGAATGCGATCATTTCGCGCCGATGTCCATGCAGAGTGTGAATCTTCCGATCGTTGGTTCCCTGACGCAGATCATCGGATACCACGATTATCAGATCTCACTGTCTGACAACTATCGTCCGGCTGTCAGTGAAGACAGTCTGTATCTGAACATCTGGAAACCGGCCGGAACACAGACGAAGCTTCCGGTAGTCGTCTATATTCACGGCGGCTCTCTGCAGACCGGGCAGCCCTGGTATGATGACTACAGCGGCGAAGGATTTGCGGAAAACGGCGTGATCTGCGTGAACATGGGATACCGGCTTGGCATCTTCGGCTTTCTGGCGGATGAAGAAATGCTGAAAGAAGAAGGCACGGCCGGCAATTTTGGACTGCTGGATCAGATCAAGGCGCTGGAATGGGTACGCGACAACATTGAAGCGTTCGGCGGCGATCCGGACAATGTCACGCTGGCCGGTGAATCTGCCGGCGCGGTCTGTGTTGACGCGCTGTGTGTTTCTCCGCTCGCGAAAGGCCTCTTCCAGAGAGTGATCCTGGAAAGCAGCACCGTTTCTTCACCAGTGCCGCCGCATTCCTACCGTTCATTCTCCGATGCCCTGGCATCCGGAAAGAAGATCAGAGAAAAATACAGCTGCTATTCACTCGCTGAACTGCGCAGGCTTCCGGCCGAACAGATCGTCGGGGAAATGGATTCCCAGCATCATATCACACCGGACGGCTATGTCTTCACGGATGATCCGTATGTGCTGCGAAAGCAGGGGATCCATAATGAAGAAGCGATCCTGCACGGCTTCAATGCTGAAGAGAGCGGACCATTCCTTCTGTTTTCAAAGACAACACTGAAAAACTACGAGGAAAGGATACGGCGATATTTCGGTGACAGAACGGAAAAAGTACTGCAGCTGTACCCTGCTTCGACAGATGAGGAAGCGGCGAAGAACTGGGCAGAGATATACGGTGCTGTTTTCTTCAATTATTCCCATCAGTGTCTGAACCGGCTGGCTGTGGAAAACGGCATTCCAGTCTACGAATATCTCTTCACCAAAACAAACCGCAGGCTGTCCTGCTGGCACAGCGGCGAACTGGTCTACGCGTTCCACAGGATCCCGGAGAAGTCCAGACTGTATGACGCTGCCGACCGGACCCTCAGCGATCAGATGCACGCGTACTGGTGCGCGTTTGCGAAGACCGGAAGTCCTTCTGTTTCCGGCCTGCCCGACTTTGCGGAAAATACATCCTCATCCCGTATGATGCGCTTTGGCGATACCGTGGAAATGATCGATGAACCATATCTGAAACTGTACGAAATTCTTGATGAGACCGGAGACTAAGATGAAACAGTATATTGTTGACGCGTTTACGCGGACACCGTTCCGCGGCAACCCGGCAGCTGTCTGCGTAATGGACAGCTGGCCATCCGAACAGTTCATGAAGGAGCTGGCAGGGGAAAACAACCTTTCTGAAACAGCCTTTATCGTAAAAGAAGAACAGGGATATCATCTGCGCTGGTTTACGCCGGAAACGGAAGTGGAACTGTGCGGACATGCGACGCTCGCATCTTCTTTCGTGATCCTGAATGAATATGAAAAAGGATCAGATACCGTTCAGTTTCATACCATGAGCGGCATCCTGACGATCACCCGAAAAGATGATCTGTATGAGATGGATTTCCCGACTTATGAACTGCAGGAGATCCCGGTGACAGATGATATGGAGAAAGCGTTTGGCGTCCAGCCGCTCAAGGCAGTGCTTGGCCTGGATCTTGTCTGCGTGTTTGCTTCGGAAGATCAGGTGCGCAGCATGGAACCGGATCAGCAGCTGTTAACAAAACTGCCCGGACGTATTCAGAACGCGACTGCGAAAGGTACGGAAACAGACTGCGTATCCCGCAGCTTCTGTCCAAAGCTCGGCATCGCGGAAGATCCGGTCTGCGGATCTGCCCACTGTCAGATCGCGGACTACTGGTCAGAACAGCTTGGCAAAGAAAAGATACTCGCATACCAGGCGTCAAAGCGGGGCGGGACCCTGACCTGTGAACTGAAAGAAAACGGCCGGATCACGATCAGCGGCGAAGCTGTGCTGACTGCTGTGACGGAGATCCTTGTCCAGCCGTAAAAGAAACAATGCAGTTTAGATTTGATTGCGCTATGATTAAGACAGTAGAAGGAGACTGATTATGACAAATGGTTTCAATGCCGATAAGGCCAAAGAAGTGCTCAGCAGCTTTTCAGCACAGGCTGAAGAAATGATGAAAGAAGATTCCAAGCTGGAAGAGATCCTGAAAGGCACGGAAGAAAGACTGAAGGATATTCCGAAGGTCGGTGATTCCCTGTCCAGACTGCCGCTGGTTCTTTCCCTGATCCGCAGCTATATTGCCAAAGAATATACAAACGTATCTCCGAAAGTTGTCGTTTCCATGGTCAGCGCTCTGATCTATCTGCTCAAAGGCAGAGATCTGATCCCTGACAAGACACCGCTGATCGGCTATGCTGATGACATTGCCGTCACCGGACTGGCGCTCAAGCTGGTCGAAAAAGAACTGGATGAATACGCTGCCTGGAGACAGCAGAGAACAAATCCGGAACAGTAATGAAAGCGGACCCGACCGGGTCCGTTTTTGTGTGAGTTTTGCTGTGCAATGCGGCACTATTGTCCCTGGGAGACAGTGAACAGGGAATAGAAGTATCCTTTTTGCGCCATCAGTGTGTCGAACGTTCCCTGTTCAAAGACGGTGCCGTTTTTCAATGCGAACAGGCTGCTGCAGCGGCGCAGGATACTCTCATCCAGATCGTGGGTAACGATGACGCGGGTGTAGCCGTTCAGCTTCAGGATCGCATCCAGCACCTCAAAGGAAGTCTCAGCATCCAGGGACGCTGTCGCTTCATCGACGAACAGCACAGGCGTTTTCCGCAGAAGTGCTCTTGCGATCGAGATCCGCTGGCGTTCACCGCCGGAAAGGCCGGCGCCGTTTTCTCCGCAGAGATAGTCTGCGCCTTTTTCATCGATGAGCTTTTTCAGTCCGGACAGCCGGACAGCGCGTTCGATCTCTTCCTCCGGGAAATCAGAGAACATGGTGATATTGTCGCGGATGGTGCTGTTAAAGACGAACACGTTCTGCTGAATGATCGAGACAAGATCATAGAGCGAACCGGCGGAAACATTCTTCAGCTCTTTTCCGTCATAGAGGATCTCACCCTGATAATCTTTTGAAGATGCCATCAACAGATTGAGGATCGTTGATTTGCCGCTGCCGGAACCGCCCACCAGCGCATAGCAGCCGCCGGCCTTCAGTTCCATATCCACATCGGACAGCACAGGCTTTCCTTCTTCATAGGCAAAGGCAAGATCCCTGACGGTGATCCCTTTCCTGAGCTGAGGCGGGATGTGTTCACCTTCATCGGCGACATTTCTGCTCAGTGCCTCTGCCAGCTTGTCGATCAGACTGTATGAGGACATCATGCCGGCAAAGAACGTCGGGAATGCCTGAATCGGTCCCAGCACGTAGTTCAGCAGCTGCACAAACACAATGGCGGTGCCTGCCGTGATGCCTTTGCCGGAGAGGGCAAGGGCAGCGGCCACAAAGAACACGCCAAACTGCAGGATGGCACCGGCAATGCCTGAGGAATAGCTTACCAGCACGTTCACCTGCGTGCGTTTCCGTGAGGCTTCCGTTGTGCTGCTGTTGCTTTGGGCATGGAGGCGGGAAATGCTTTTTTCTGCCTTGAAGCTCTTGATCACCGAGAAACCGGTGAGCGCATCCTTTAACATGCCGGTATAGCGTTCCTTCTGATCGGAAACGTTCTTTTCCGCGATGGCTGCCTTGTTTCCCAGAACCACGGAAACGAGGATGGGCACCAGGGAGAAACCGATGGCGACCAGCGTCAGCATCGGGCTGCACCACAGCATGAGACCCAGCGCGCCGATGAATGTAATGCCTGTCTCAACGATACTCTGCATCCGCCCGACGAATTCTGTTTCGATCGTGTTCACATCGTTGGAGAGGGCAGAGATATACAGGGAAGTGTTCTCGCCGGAGAAGGCCTGAATGCCTTTTTCCATGAGCCTCTCAAATACGTATTCCCGATACTGCCTGATCGCGTTTGCGCGGAAGGCAGAGAGGAACGTCCTGTCCAGGAACCATGCCATCCCAAACAGGGTAAATGCGCCGCCTGCGATGAGCAGGAGCGTGCTGAATGTGTAGGGGCATTCTCCGGAGATCAGGTCGGCAACTTCCTTGATGAGCCAGGAGATCACCAGCTCTGCCGCAGCGGTGAACATGGCAGCGGCCACAGTCATCGCAAAATTGAATCTGTTGTTCCGGAACAGTTCTTTGAGGAACGGGCGCCGCAGTGCCTTGAGCTCTTCCTGATTCATGATCGATCCTCTTCTTCACTGAGAGATTTCCAGAGCGCGGTAAATTCATCCTGCGCGATCTGGCTGACGGCGTTTTCTACGCTGTCCATCGCTGTCGCTCCGATGTTGTCGTGGGCACTGGCGCCTTCGATGCGGGTGATAAAGCGGATGTCGCTTTCGTCATAGCTGGGCGATGCGTCAAAGAATGCCGCAAGCTCCCGGGCTCTGATCAGGGTATCGCGTGCTTTGTCAGTCTGATCGGACAGGAACTGTGAACCGGCAAGAACAGCGAGCAGAACAGCGCTGACTTTGTCCAGATAGTTCGGCTTGTCTCCCTTTCGCAGACCGGCCAGAAGCCCGATCCCCCAGCTGAGGATCGCCTGGCAGGAAACATGATCGCCGCGGCTTATATAAACGTTTACATAGCCGCTGATCGTACTGATCAGACTGACTATCGTCTTTGCGAGTGACTCTGAGAGATATGGTACTGCTTCTTCCGTGTGACCGTTCTGGGCCAGCGAATTCCCGATCTCATGGCTGTACAGACCGCCTGCGTTATGATCTTTCCAGAGCTCGATAGCCTTGTCCGTTTCGCCAAGTCCCAGATACGTCTGGGCGATCCTTCCACAGATCGTCTGTTCGCTGATCTGCGGATCCCTGTTCTGCGGCAGAAGCACAAGAGCCTGATCCAGCAGCTCCAGGGCACGGCGGAACAGAGCTTTGTCGCCGCTGTCAATGCCGGATGTACTGTACAGAGAGGCGCTCTCGTTGACGATCTGAAAGGAATGCGGATACTTTTTGAGTGCCTTTTCCGCTTCCGCAAGACCTTCCGGATCTTTATTGCGCCGGTATTCCTGCAGACGTTTTACCGTCATTTCAAGGCGGTTATCTTTGATCTCATAACCGAGCAGGACATCCACAGAGGTATCGAAAAAATCAGCCATCTGAATGATCATCTCCAGTTCGGGGATGGAAAGTTTTGCCTCCCACTTATATACCGCGCCTGCTGTTACTCCCAGTGCTTCGGAAAGCTGTTCCTGGGTCAGCGACCGTTCTTTGCGGAACGCGCGGATGTTTTCTGCCAGCATCATCTTCATATGCCTGCCTCCTTTGTATTTCCGCTGATATTGTAAAATACCAAAACAGGAAAATGAACAGACTGCTCATACCAGAAGGATTTTTATTTTTCTACTGACAGTAAGATTTTTGAAAAGAAAAACCCTGGAACCATACGATTCCAGGGAAATCTGAATCTGTTTTGTTATCTGAGCTTTGTTCCGCAGCGCGGGCAGAAGACCTCGTCGCCGTCCAGTACTTCACCGCATTCCGGGCAGTACAGTTCTTTCTTTTCCAGCGATTCTCCGCAGACTTTGCAGAAACGCGCGCCGGCTTTGTTTTCAGCGCCGCATACCGGACAGATCACTGTTTCCGCAGCCGGAGCAGTTCTTTCCGGTGCCGGTTCCTCAGAGATCGGTTCCGCTCTGAGATAGGTCTCCAGGAATGAGAAGATATCCTGCGGCAGAGTCAGCTGACGAAGCACGCCGATGCCGGATGTGATCAGCAGCGGGTGGAAGATGATCGCGCCAAGGGCAGCCATGCCAAGCTTTTCCGTCCACTTCTCAAAGCCGATGTTGACGGTCAGCTTGTTGTCGAGCTGCTGCATCTCAACCGAGATCGCAGCGTCCATGCCAAGATACTTTGTCCATTCCGCCGAAGCGTCGCCTTTGCACTGAACGGTATAGCCGTTTCTTGTACGCATCGTCTGGGTGATCATGTTTTTCTTGAGATCGAGGTATTCCGCAAGTGCATATGCAGCATTCTGTACCGAAATATCATCTGCCAGCGGATACACTCTTGTAAAATCTGTTCCGAATTCCATCATAGTTTTATTCTCCTTTCGGACAATATCAATATAGCACAATTTGACCGCCGGTCAATACATCAGATCCTGATCCACCCGAATGCAGATGCGACAGAGCTGAGCAGGATGATGAGAATAAACAGCGGACAGACCCAGCGGATCATGAACCGGAAGATGCCGCGGCGGGCAAACGGAGCACCGCCTGTTTCCACTTCTTCCGCGATCTGATCGGTTCCGATATGCCGGTTGACGAGCATGCAGATCAGCAGGGCAGAGATGGGCATCATGACCGAGTTGGTCAGGAAATCAAAGAAATCCAGGAACTGCATGCCGAGGATCGTCACAGACGCCAGCGGTCCGTAGCCAAGACACGACAGCGTTCCCAGCAGAAGCATCAGCACGCCGGTGACAGCAGTGCCTTTCAGTCTGTTCCAGCGGAATTCATCCGCAAAGACAGAGACGACTGTTTCCGTCAGGGCAATGGCGCTGGTCAGTGCCGCAAACAGAACGAGAACGAAGAACAGGATGCCGATGATCCTTCCAATCTGCATCTTCATGAAAATCTTCGGCATGATCACGAACATCAGCGACGGTCCTGTCTGCAGATCCGCACCGCCGGAAAACGCGAAGACTGCCGGGATGATGATCAGACCGGACATCAGCGCGATCGCCGTATCGAAGATCTCGACCTGAATGGCGGATGTTTCGATCGCCGTTGATTTTTTCATGTAGGAGCCGAAGGTGATGAGAATGCCCATGGCGATCGAAAGGGAATAGAACAGCTGGCCCATTGCCGCAACGACCGTGCGCCAGGTGAAGTTCGTCAGATCCGGCACAAGCAGATAGCGGACGCCTTTGAGGGCTGAGGGCAGGGTCAGCACATATCCGCAGATCACGACCGCCAGAACAACAAGCACAGGCATTATCATCCGCGAGACCCGTTCCACGCCGTTTTTCACGCCCATCGCAATGACCAGAAGGACCAGAAGGGCGAACAGAACAAACCAGAACTCGGCGCTCCATCCGCTGCTGATAAAGCTGGTGAAAAAGGTATCCGAAGTGATCTCTTCGATCGGGGTAAAGATGAAGGCGTGCAGGTATTTGAACACCCAGCCGCCGATGACGGAATAATAGGGAACGATCAGGACCGGGATGACGGCATTGATCCATCCGCCGAGAAACGAAGCTTTGTCATCTGCGAAATACCGGAACGCGCTGACCGGGCTTTTTCCGCTCCGGCGGCCGATCGCTGTTTCCGAGATGATCATCGTATATCCAAATGTCACGGCTAAAATAAAATAAACAAGTACAAAGATGCCGCCGCCGTGCTTTGCGGCAAGATATGGAAAGCGCCAGATATTGCCGAGTCCCACGGATGCTCCGGCAGCTGCCAGAACAAAACCGAGCTTCCCGGTAAAGGAGCCTCTGCTGTGATTGTCCAAAATAAGGTCCTCCTTACAGTTCTCTACTATCGTACCGTAAAAGGTTGGGAAAATCTATTGTACGTCTGCATGCTCACAGGCATAAATCATGTATCTGATTCAGACAAAATAGGATACAATGAAAGTACAGAAACAAAGTGTTTCGGAGGATAATTCAATATGACCTTTAAAACACCTCTTTATGAGGAACATGCTGCACTGGAAGGCAGGATCGTGGACTTTGCGGGTTACTATCTGCCGGTTCAGTATCCCACCGGGGTCATCAAAGAACACATGGCGGTGCGTGAAAAAGCGGGCCTTTTTGATGTATCTCATATGGGAGAAGTGATTTTCCGGGGAAAGGACGCGCTCAAGAACCTGAACTGGATCCTGACCAACGATTACACAAATCTGCAGATCGGAAGAGTCCGGTATGGAGTGATGTGCTATGAAGACGGCGGCTGTGTGGACGATCTGATCGTCTACCGGATGGCAGAAGATGAATTCTTTGTTGTCGTCAATGCGTCCAACCGCTTCAAGGACGTGGAATGGATGCAGGCGCATCTGCAGGGAGAATGCGAATTCAGAGATGTCTCGGATGAATATGCCCAGCTTGCCCTGCAGGGACCGCTCTCAGGCGAGATCCTGGAGAAGTATACAGATCTTCCGCAGAAGTATTACAGCTTCATCAGAACAGAGATCATCGGCAAAGAAGTGATCCTGTCCCAGACAGGCTACACCGGTGAGTACGGATTTGAGATCTACTGCAAGCCGGAAGACGCTGTCGAGCTGTGGAGAGAGATCCTGAAAGATGACAGAGTCATCCCGTGCGGACTTGGTGCCAGAGATACACTGCGTCTGGAAGCTTCGATGCCGCTGTACGGACACGAGATGGATGAGACGATCAGCCCGCTGGAAACAGGCCTGGATTTCGGTGTGAAAATGAACAAGGAATTCATCGGCCGGGAAGGCATCGCGAACCGTCAGAACCGTCACCGCATCGGCATCAAGATGGTCGGCAGAGGAATTGCCAGAGAACACTGCGATGTGTACATCGGTGATCAGCTGATCGGCCATACCACATCCGGCACCCACTGTCCGTATCTCAAGGGGGCCTACGCAATGGCTCTGACTGACAAGGCGTATGAGCCGGGCACAGCACTGGAAGTTGATATCCGCGGCAAGCGGGTCGAAGGCGTTGTAACAGAACTGCCGTTCTATAAGAAGGAGAAATAATCATATGAAAACACCAGAAGAACTCAAGTATTCAAAGACCCATGAATGGGTACGTTTCACCGCCGACAATGAATGTGAAGTCGGTCTGACCGACTATGCGCAGGATGCGCTTGGCGATCTCGTATTTGTCAATCTGCCGGATCCGGGAGCTGACGCTGTCAAAGAAGAAACGATCTGTGACGTGGAATCTGTCAAAGCTGTTTCCGATGTCTATGCACCGGTCAGCGGCGTTGTCAGCGAGATCAATGAAGAACTGCTCGACAGTCCGGAACTGATCAACAACGATCCGTACGGCGCATGGCTGTTCAGAATGACAGACGTAACCGGCAGCGATGATCTGATGAATGCGGAAGAATACGCTCAATTCTGCGAAAAAGAGGCTGAATAATATGGGAAGCTATATTCCTTCGGTTGCGGCGCAGCAGGAGGAAATGCTGAAAGAAGCCGGCTTTTCATCCATGCAGGATCTCTACCGGGATCTGCCGGATGATCTGAAGCTGGACCATGAGCTGGCGCTTCCTTCCGGAAAATCGGAACTGGAGACTGACCGGATCATGCGCGCGATGGCGGCGGAAAACAAGGTCTATCAGTCGGTCTTCCGCGGTGCCGGCGCTTACAGGCATTACATTCCCGCAATTGTGAACAGCGTCGTAAACAAAGAAGAATTTGTAACGGCATATACGCCGTATCAGGCAGAGATCTCGCAGGGCGTCCTGCAGTCGATCTTTGAGTACCAGACGATGATCTGCGAGCTGACCGGCATGGATGTCGCAAACGCTTCCGTCTATGACGGAGCCGTAGCAGCCGCGGAAGCAGTCTCCATGTGCAGAAGCCCGAAGAAAAAGAAAGTCTTTGTGTCTGCCGGCGTACATCCCGATGTGATGAAAGTCATCCGCACCTACTGCTGGGCAGCAGGGGATGAAGTGATCGAAGTTCCTCTGAAAGACGGAAAAACAGATCTTTCTGCTCTCAATGATCCGGAAGCTTCCTGCTTTGTGCTTCAGCAGCCGAACTACTTCGGCGTGATCGAAGACGCGAAAGAAGCAGCGGAAGCAGCACACACGGCCGGTGCGCAGATGATCCTGTCCATGGATCCTTTTGCCATGTGCCTGCTGCCGTGTCCGGGTGAATGCGGTGCGGATATCGCCGTCGGCGAAGGACAGCCGCTTGGCATGCCTCTGTCCTGGGGCGGGCCGTATCTCGGCTTCATGGCTGCGACAACGAAAATGATGAGAAAACTTCCCGGAAGGATCGTCGGTGAAACAAAAGACAGCGAAGGCAGAAGAGCATTCGTTCTGACGCTGCAGGCAAGAGAACAGCATATCCGCCGGGAAAAGGCGTCTTCCAATATCTGTTCCAACGAAGCGCTGTGTGCGCTCCGGGCGTCAGTATTTCTTGCGGCGATGGGACCGGAGGGCATGAAAGAGGCAGCACAGCAGTGCTATGCCAAAGCACATTACCTCGCGGAACAGCTGGAAGCAGCCGGACTGAAACGGATCCACCAGGCAGATTTCTTCAATGAGTTTGTTACGGAATGCAAAGATCCGGAAGGTCTTCTGAAGAGACTGGATGAACAGGGCATCCTCGGCGGTCTGCCGGTGGAAGGTGGCATCCTCTGGTGCGTGACAGAGCTGAACAGCAGAGAAGAGATGGACACGCTTGTCCGGGAGGCAGCGAAATGAAGACATTGTTTGAAAGAAGCGTTGCCGGCCGCTGCTGCACAGTGCTGCCAACCTGTGACGTGGAATACAAAGCTCCGGCAGTGCAGAGAGAAAAGAAACTGCATCTTCCTGAGCTTTCTGAAACAGACATCAGCCGGCACTATACCGAACTGGCAAAACAGACGTTTGGCGTCAATGACGGATTCTATCCGCTTGGCTCCTGCACGATGAAATACAATCCCAAGATCAACGAAGTGACAGCGGCTCTGCCCGGCTTTGCGGAGATCCATCCGCTGCAGGACCACGCGGAAGGATGTCTGAAGGTCCTGAAGACAGCGGAAGAGTATCTGTGTGAGATCACCGGCATGGACGCGATGACATTCCAGCCTGCTGCCGGAGCGCACGGGGAACTGACCGGCCTGATGCTGATAAAGAGATATCATGAACTGAACGGACATCCGGAACGCAGAAAGATCATCGTTCCTGATTCCGCCCACGGGACCAATCCGGCAAGCTCAGCCATGTGCGGCTTCACCGTCGTCAACATTCCGTCCGCGGAAGACGGCTGCGTGGATCTGGAAAAACTGAAAGAAGCCTGCGGTGAAGATACCGCGGGACTGATGCTGACAAACCCGAACACCCTCGGCATCTTTGACAGAAACATCCGTGAGATCACCAGGATCGTTCATGAAGCCGGCGGCCTCTGCTACTATGACGGCGCCAACCTCAACGCTGTCATGGGCATTGTCAGACCCGGCGACATGGGCTTTGACTGCATCCATCTGAATCTGCACAAATCGTTCTCGACACCGCACGGCGGCGGCGGTCCGGGAAGCGGCCCGGTCGGCTGCAAATCTTTCCTGGAACCATATCTGCCCGGTGAAAAGATCGTCAGCGAAGAAGACGGCACACTGAAAGCAGAACCGCGTGATGAGCGTTCGATCGGCGCGGTCAGAAGCTTCCGCGGCAACTTCCTTGTCGTCGTCAAAGCGCTGACCTATCTCATCACGCTCGGCAAAGAAGGCGTTCCGCAGGTCGCGGAAAACGCGGTGCTGAATGCGAATTATCTGAAGCACCTTCTTGAAGGTACTTATGAAACAGTGAACAAGGGGGTCTGCATGCATGAGTTCGTGCTGACCCTGGAAGGCATGAAGAAAGAAACAGGTGTCAGTGCAATGGACATTGCCAAGGCGCTTCAGGATCACGGCATCCATCCGCCCACAATGTATTTCCCGCTGAATGTCCATGAAGCACTGATGATCGAACCGACAGAAACAGAATCCAGGGAAACGCTGGACGCAGCAGCGGAAGCATTCCTCAGCGTCTATGCGCAGGCCAAGGCAGATCCCGAACAGATGCATCATACGCCTCTGCATTCGCCGATCTCGCGGCCGGATGAAGTCACTGCCGCAAGACATCCTGTACTGCGTCAGACATTTGATGACTGAAAGATTGTCTGTATTCCTTTCTGACGGCTTTGATCCCGTCAGAAATCTGGCAGCGGAATCCGCCTTGTGTGATCTGGTGAAAGAGGGAGAGATGATCCTCTATCTCTGGCAGAATGATCATACGGTCGTGATCGGCCGGAATCAGAATATCTGGAAAGAATGCAGCCTCGCCGTAATGGAACAGGACGGCATCACACCGGTGCGGCGTCCGTCCGGCGGCGGGGCTGTCTGGCATGATGCGGGAAATCTGAACTACACATTCATCACCCACAGCGAAAACTATTCAGAAGACCGCCAGTACGCGGTATTGCGCAGAGCTCTGCAGGCCTGCGGCATCAGTGCACAGCAGTCAGGACGCAACGATCTGCTGGTGAACGGAAAAAAGATCTCAGGAAGCGCCTATCGCCATCATGACAGCGTTTCCTTCCAGCACGGCACACTGCTGATCTGCTGCGACGTGGAAAAGATGATGAGATACCTGCGGCCTTCTGACGCCAAGCTGAAAGCCAACAGCGTCGATTCCGTGCGCAGCCGGGTCATGAATCTGTGTGAGATCAGACCGGATCTCACGATTCGGGAAATGCGGGATCAGCTGATCCGCGCAGCTGAAGCAGAATACGGCATGACAGCGCAGATCCATGAAGAGATCCCGTCTGAGGTCCTGCGGAAATACATGGATCTCTATGGAAGCAGGGAATGGATCTATGGGAGAAACTCCCGCTTTGAAAAAACGTATGAGAAGCGTTTCGCATGGGGCAGCCTCAGCATTGAGATCCATGCGGAAGACGGCATCATCAGAGAACTTTCCGTATGGTCAGACGCCCTGCAGACAGAGATCGCGGAAGAAATACACAAACTGCTTGAAGGTGTTCCTGCTTCCGCAAAGCAGATGGCGGCTGCCCTGGAAACAGCATCGGAAAACACAATGGTCAGTGATGTGATGAACTGGCTCAGACAGGAGGAGTAAATATGGATTATGATCTGATCATTATCGGCGGCGGACCGGGCGGCTACTCGGCTGCGTTTGAAGCGGCAGACAGCGGCCTGAAGACCTGCCTGATCGAAAACAGAGAACTCGGCGGGACCTGCCTGAACAGAGGCTGTATCCCGACCAAGACGCTCGTGCATACAGCCGACCTGATGCGCCAGCTGAAGACAGCAGAAACAGACGGGATCGAAGTCAGTCCCGCGCGTCTTGACAAAGAAGCGCTGAACGCCAAAAAAGAAGCTGTCATCGTCCAGCTCAGAGGCGGCATCGAGAAACTGCTGAAAGCGGGAAAGACGACTGTGATCAAAGGGACTGCGAAGATCCAGGACGGCCATACCGTCACCGTCAATGGGGAAACACTGAGCGCGGAACATATCATTCTGGCATCCGGCAGCGTGCCGTCATCCATCCCGATCCCGGGAATGGATCTTCCCGGTGTGATCAGCAGCGACGATATCCTCGAAGACCTGCCGCAGTACAATGACCTGATCATCATCGGCGGCGGTGTGATCGGCTGTGAGATCGCCGGCATCTATGAAGCGTTCGGCACGAAAGTCACCGTGATCGAAGCGCTGGATACACTTCTTCCGACGCTGGATCCGGAAGCGGGCAGAAGCCTGGCGCTGCTGTTCAAGAAACGCGGCATCGATGTTCACTGCAAAACAAGAGCGCTGGGCGTTGAAAAGAACGGCGACCGTCTCGTTCTGAAATACGAAGAAAAAGGGGAAGAAAAGACAGCGGAAGGTGACGCGGTGCTGATCGCGGCCGGACGCAGAGCTGTCCTGGATGTGTTTGCCTGTGAAGCGCCTGAGATCAGCCGGGGCAGGATCGTGATCAGCGACAGATTCGAAACCAATATCCCGGGTCTGCTGGCGATCGGTGACGCAGCCGGCACATATCCCCAGCTTGCCCATACAGCAGCTGCCATGGGCATCAACGCGGTCTGCGCGCTGACCGGCAGAGCGGCGAAGAAAAACCTTGCGGTCATCCCTTCCGGCGTCTATGTTTCACCGGAGATCGCATCTGTCGGATATACCGAAAAGCAGGCACTGGAAGCCGGCATCAGCGCCGTCAGCGGCAAGGCAAACACTCTGGCCAATCCCCGCTCCCTGATCTCCGGCGGTGAAAGAGGCTTTGTCAAGGTGACTGCGGAGAAAGGCACCGGCCGGATCCTTGGCGCCGTGATGATGTGCGAGCGGGCAACCGACATGATCCAGGAGGCGGCAGCTGCTGCCGCGGCCGGACAGACAGTCAGCGAACTGCTTTCTGTCATCCATGGCCACCCCACATTCTCGGAGACATTCGTTTCCGCACTCGAAGCACTGGAAAAGAAGATCTGAAAAGGAGACTATTACTATGATCGGAAGACAGGTCCTTGTCACAAACAGATCCTTTACTCTGGCAGAACTGGAAGCGTTCATGCAGGAGCACTGGGACACAGAAGTTTACAATACATATAAGATCGGCAGACCGACGCCGGTGTCCGTGGAAGAATACATTCTTCTGCCGGCAACGCCGCGGTTTACAGTGATCGTTTATCCGCGTTCGGCAGGAGGTCTTTTCAGCAAAGACAACAAAGTGATCCTGACGACCACGCCTTCGGAAGCAGGTGCCGGCGAAATGTTGCTCCGCAGTGTGCCTGCCCGCAGCATCGTCTTCGGTGCGGCGCAGATCTCTTCCACCATGTCGACAGAAAAAGAACGGAAAGGTCCGGCTGAGGAGATCCTGCTGAAATATACGGAATACATGCGCGGACTGCTGAAAGACGCAGGATATCTGAAATGACAAAAACGACCGGCAGCTGGAAACAGCACCGGTCTTTTCAATCAAAAAAAGGCATTTCTGCCTTATTCGCCGAGACGCATTCTTCTGATCGTCGGCCAGAGCGCTTTGTCGAGCGCCGGTACCACGAAAGCTGCGAGGATCGTTTCCAGGATGCCGTTTGTTGTGATCACGCCGAGGATGACGCCGTTGACTGCGGATACGTCAATTCCCAGAGCTGCTGCGTAGGATGGCGCGAAGAACAGACGGATCATGCCCATGACGAGCAGCGTGTGGATCATCGTGTTCGCACCTGCCGTGATCGCGCAGGCGGTCAGATCGCCGACTTTCTTTTTTCGCAGGAAGCGGAACATTTTCGCCGAAAGCCAGCCAAGCAGGATGCGCGGACCAAAAGCAATCAGCAGGGACGCGTAATTGCCGGAGATGCCTCCGACGGTAATGAAAGGCGAAAACAGGAACGACGTGAGGCCCGGGGCGAATGTTGCCCGCAGCATCGATGTCAGTCCGAATACAAAGCCGACCAGAGCGCCGTATCTGCTGCCGAGGAAGATCCCGGCAAGGATCACAGGAATGTGCATGGTCGTAACATTGATCGCACCAACGGGAATATATCCGATCTGGGTCAGCGTCATGACTGCCTGAATGGCAATAAAGAACGCAGCCAGAGTCATTTGCCGTATGCGTCTGTAGTTTGAGTTCATCTTGTACCTCCGGCATGCAATTATAACACATCTGCGGATTTTCTGAAAGTAATCGCTTTGCCGGCAGAAGCATCCGTCTTTCAGGCTTCTGAGAACGCATGTATAATAGATATCGTTTTGAACTGAGGTAGGATCAAATGATTGGACTTGGAACGATTATCAACAGTGCGGCGATCATCGCAGGCGGATTTCTGGGACATCTAACAGGCAGACTGTTCCAGGAAGATCAGCAGGATGCGATCACCAAAGCGTGCGGCATCAGCGTTCTGTTTATCGCCGTTGCCGGCGCCATGCAGGGAATGCTGACGATCGACGGCGGAAATATTGTCAGCGGGAAGGCCATGCTGGTGGTGCTGTGCCTTGCCCTGGGAACGGTCATCGGTGAAATGATCGGAATTGAGAACGGGTTTGAACAGTTCGGCGAGTGGCTGAAAGTAAGATCCGGCAACAGCGGCGACAGGCAGTTTGTGAATGCTTTCGTCACTGCTTCCCTGACGGTATGCATCGGTGCAATGGCAATTGTCGGCGCCATCCAGGACGGTGTTTCCGGTGATTATTCCACACTGGCTGTCAAAGCGGTGCTGGACTTTATCATCATCGCGGTGATGACGTCCTCGCTCGGCAAGGGAAGCGCCTTCTCAGCCATTCCGGTATTTCTTTTTGAAGGCAGCATCACGCTGCTCGGCAGGCTTGTCGCACCGGTCATGACAGAAACAGCCACCGCGTATCTTTCCCTGATCGGATCCGTTCTGATCTTCTGTGTCGGCGTGAACCTCGTATGGGGTAAGAAAGTACGTGTCGCAAACATGCTGCCGGCAGTTATTCTCGCAGTGGCTGCAGCGTATCTTCCGTGGACATTCTGATCTTTATCAGAATGATTCCAGCCAGAATGCGGAGAAAACGTATGAAAGCAGGAAAAAGAATGGCGGCGCTCGCCGCAGTACCAATGATCATCAGCGTGCTGACTGGCTGTTCTTCTCAAAAGAAGATCCCTGTTCAGGTCCTGATCCTTCCGAAATTTGAAGTGGGTGATCCGGCAGGTGATTTTCCCGGTGAGGCACAATATTTCTATGAAGAATACCTTGCCGGAGGGGATGTTTACGAAATTGACGGATGCCCGGGAAAGATTTCTCTGTATTACAAAAACGGAACTGCTCTGTGCCTGGCAGGGCAGGGAAAAGTTGCTGCGGCGCTCAATACGTCAGCGGTCCTTTCCGATGAACGCTTTGACTTCACAGACGCGTATATACTGTCTGTCGGCTGCGGGGGATCGGCAGAAGGATACAGTATCTTCGGAGATGTCTGCGTGATCTCAGCGGCAGCGGACTATGATCTCGGACACAAGGCAGATCCGCGGGAAATGAGCAGCGGAAGTGAAACAACGTGGTTTCGTGATGAAAGCTTTGATGAGACAGCTTTCGTCAGACTGAATGAAGACCTGACCGGCCGCGTCTTTGAGCTGGTGAAAAACATACCGCTTGAAACAACGGAGCAGACTGTGAAATACCTGAAGAAACATTACCCTCAGGAAGCGTGGGCTGACAGACAGCCGCAGGTCATGCGCGGGACAACTGTGACCGGTGACAATTTCTGGAAAGGCAGATATGACCATCAGAATGCGCTGCTGATCACGAAAACATATGGCTGCAGAGATCCGTACGCCATAACGGAGATGGAAGATGCTGCGGTCGCACAGACTGCCAAACGCTTCGGAATGCTGGACCGTCTGATCATTCTGCGGGTGAGTGTAAACATGGATACGTTTCCTGCCGGCGTCACGCCGGAGATCCTGTGGGGACCGGACACCGGCGACCATATCGCTTCCGATGACAGCCTGGAGTCAGTGGATATCTTCCAGACCGCAATGCAGAACTGCTTCGCTGCCGGCAAAGTACTGATCGAAGCGATCCTGCAGGGAAAACTGTAGAAACAGAGAATGATGCCTGATAAAAGACATCATTTTTTTCTTTTTCAGCCAGATGACGCGTTCTTGATTATTCATACACAAGAAGCTACAATGAATGAAGGTTAGTTTACACAAACAAACTCTGTAGCCTCACAGTGACTGTGATGGTCCATACAGACAGGAATCAGCAGCTCTCTTTTTTTGAATGAAAGTTAGAGATTTCTAACTGCGTGCATGGCTATATCGCCGGCGGGAAAGGGGAAGTGTCAATGAAGAAAAAGATCTGGGATCTGTACGCACCGGTCTATGAGCGGGCAATGAAGGCAGATCAGAAAATATATGAGTTCATGGTTCAGAGGATCCCCGGACAGATCCGGGCGAAAGAAGTGCTTGAAATCGCCTGCGGTCCGGGCATTCTGGCCAGGCAGATCGCTCCGGCAGCTAAGACAATGACGGCGACAGATTATTCCGACGGCATGATCGCAGAAGCAGAGAAGGGCAGCTGTCCGGCAAACCTGCATTTTGAGAAAGCGGATGCCATGGCACTGCCATACGATGACAATTCCTTCGACGCGGTGCTGATCGCCAATGCCCTGCATATCGTTCCGGATCCGGAAAAAGTACTGCAGGAGATCGACCGGGTGCTGCGTCCGGGAGGACTGCTGATCGCGCCGAACTTTGTGGAACACAAGGGGACTCTGATCAGCCGCATCTGGTCAGGGATCCTGAAGATCGCCGGGATCCGTTTCGCGCATCAGTGGACATCGGCAGAGTATTCCGCGTTTCTGCAGAAAAACGGCTGGCAGATCACATTCAGCCGGGAAATGGAAGCCCGGATCGCCATGCTGTATACCGAGTGCATCAGAAAACCGGCAGCGGAGTCATGTACGGGAATAAGGAAAAAGAAGGTATCAGAATGAAGATCCATGCGTTTGGAAAAGAGAATGAAAAGACGATCGTACTGATCCATCCGGCTCTTGTCATGTGGGATTATTTCGAATATGTCATTCCTCTGCTGCAGGAAAAATACCATCTGATCATTCCCGCGCTTCCCGGTTACGATGAACAGACGCCGGGCGACTTCACGAGCGTTGAGGAAATTGCAGGGGAACTGGCAGACTGGCTTCTCACACACGGCATCACAGAGATCTCCTGCATTTACGGATGTTCCATGGGCGGCTCCGTCATCGCAAGATTTCTGGCAGAACGGCGGATCCATGTACAGAGTGCCGTGATGGACGGCGGCATCACCCCGTACCAGCTGCCGTGGATCCTGACAAGGCTGATCGCAGTCCGCGACTTCCTGATGGTCTGTCTGGGAAAATGCGGCGGCGTCAGGCTGCTGAAAAAGACATTTACGTCGGATAAATACTCTGATGAAGATCTGCAATACCTGGCGAAAGTTCTGAAATTCATCAGTGTGAAGACGATCTGGCGGACCTTTGAATCCTGCAACAACTACAGCATGCCCAAAAAGGTCAGAACAGACTGCCGGCATATTGAATACTGGTACGCAAAAAGCGAAGCGAAAGACCGGAAATGGGATATCGCATATATCAGAAAGCAGTTTCCCAATACCGTGTTCCGCGTGTTTGAAGAGACCGGACACGGCGGTCTGGCATTGCTGAAGCCGCAGCTGCTGGCTTCTGAAATCGAAAGAATACTGGAGGATTAAGCATATGAAATACATTGGCATGCCGGCTGGAATGTGGGCGTTGCTCAGCAGATCATTCCGTTCGCATCTGGTATCTGTGCTCGGCTTCTCTCCGAAATATGCAGGAGCTGTCACAGTCTCCGCAAAGAAGAAATATCAGAAGATCATCGCAAAACTGCCGGAATTTGAAAAGGACGACCGTTTCAAAATGAACATCGTAAACTGCGCCATGTTCAGTGCTTTTCTGCTCAGCATGAAAACAAGACCATCTGTGGAAAAGATCACAGAATACTATGCACAGTCCATGATGATCTGGCCGATGAAATGGTTCTGCCGGATGAGCGGGAAAAAGAAATTCAGTGATCAGGATATACAGGGAATGAAAGCCACAGCAGCCCTGAACGCGGCAGACCGCAATCCATACTCCTGGAATATGGAATATCTTCCGTATGAAGACGGCAGCGGCTATGAAGCGCGATTCTCAAAGTGCGGCATCTGCACATTGATGAAAGAACTGGGACTGTATGATCTGGTCCCGGCTATGTGCCGTCTGGACTACACGATGAGTGAAGCCGGCGGAGTATCAGACTTTGTCCGTGAAAATACCCTGGCTTCCGGCGGTCCGTACTGCGACTGCGGATATAAGAAGAAAAAATGATGAAAAAACACATTGAAAAAAATACGGTCCAGGAGACGCTGATCATTCCGCTGTTCGGGCGTCTCGTCTGTTCCGAACATTTCCCGGAACTGTTCTCAGATCCGGAAGCAGAGAGGATCTGTGCTTCTCTGGATTATGATTTCGCGGAAAAGCGGAAAAAGATGGAATCACCGGCCGGGCTGTTCGGGGCTCTGGAAGTGGCTCAGCGGCAGTACGATCTGTGCTGTGAAGCGGAAGCGTATCTGAAAGATCATCCCCGGGCTGCCGTGGTGAATCTTGGCTGCGGTCTGGATGATACATTCCGCAAATGCAGGAATTTTCTCTGCCAGGGGTATAACATCGATCTGCCGGATGTCATTCAGATCCGCAATGAACTGCTTCCCGCAGGTGAGGACGAACACAATATCGCCTGTGATCTGAATGACTTTTCCTGGATGGATCAGATCGATGCATCCCACGGCGCCATCTTCTTCGCAGCCGGCGTCTTCTATTATTTCAAAACGGAAGATGTGAAAAAGCTGTTCACAGCGATGGCGGAACGCTTCCCCGGCGCAGTGCTTGCCTTTGACTCCTGCAATGAACGCGGCGCGAAGCTGATGCGGAAAACATGGCTCAAAGAAGCCGGGATCACCGACGTCAGTGCGTACTTCTCGCTGGAAGATGAGGCAGAACTGCGCAGCTGGAGCGATCGTTTCATCTTTGTCACAGCCAGGAGCTACATGCGCGGATACCGGGATATCTACCGGAATGTAAACATGTTTTATAAACTGATGATCCGCTTCTGCGACAGTCTGGTGAAAATGAAGATCATCAGGATCACATTCGGAGGATAATGTCATGACGCGAAAAGAACAGATCAGAAATGCATATAAACTGACCGGCGGGCACGCTAATTTCTATGACGGCATGATGACATATTCCACACTGGCAGGCAAAGCGATCTGCCGGCTGGTCTGGAACATGAACCGTGAAAAGAATCTTCGTTATATCGAACAGGCACTGTCCGGCATTCCGGAGGATTTCTCTGGAAAACTGCTGGAAGTACCGGTGGGCACAGGCGTGCTGACCATGCCGGTCTACCAGACAATGCCGGACGCGGACATCACCTGCCTGGACTATTCCGCAGACATGATGAATGCCGCAAAACAGAAAGCGGACTATGCCGGGATCAGAAACATCACGTTCCGGCAGGGAGACGTCGGCGCTCTGCCGTTTGAAGACAGCAGGTTCGATGTCGTGCTGTCCCTCAACGGCTTTCATGCCTTTCCGGACAAAGAAGCGGCGTATCGTGAGACTTTCCGCGTGCTGAAGCCGGGCGGGACTTTCTGCGGCTGCTTCTACATCAAAGGAGGATGCAGGCGCACCGACTGGTTCATTCGTCATCTGTATGTTCCCAAAGGCTTCTTCACACCGCCGTTTGAAACGGAGGAAAGCCTGAGAAAACGATTGTCTGAACTGTATGAGGACGTTCAGGTGAACATGGTGGAAGGCATCGGATGTTTCCGGTGCAGAAAAAAACAGACAGGGAAATAAAGCAATGGCAAGAAAAGATTCTGAACATCAGAAGAAGTCAATGAGCGTTCTGTTCCGCGGCAGGGCGATCTTCAAGCCGCTGAATACCGGCTGGATCGATGAACATGTCTCCTGCGTGCGGGAATGGGTCGCGAACATTTTCTTCTACACAAAGAACGGCACCACGATCATGATCGATGCCGGCTATAACTATGAACGGCTGAAAGAGAAGATGGGCTGGCTGGATATTGATCCGTCTGACATCCATCAGATCTTCATCACACATCAGGACACTGACCATGTCGGCGCACTGGAGAGAGACAGTGAACTGCTGTTCAAAAATGCGAAGGTATATATCGGCGAGATCGAGAACCGCTACCTGACCGGCGAAACAAGACGAAAGGTGATTCACGGGTTATACAAGCTGCCGATGGTGAAAACCGACAATCAGAAAGTACTGCTGAAGGACGGGGAGATCGTGCAGATCGGTGATATCAGGGTGGAATGCATCCTTGTGCCGGGACACACCTGGGGACATATGGTCTATCTCGTTGACGATCAGTATCTGTTTACAGGCGATACGATCTGGTTCGGCGCTGACGGCGGATACAGCTTTATCAGCACACTGGCGGAAGACAATCAGCTGGCAGTCAGATCACTGGAAAAGCTGGAAAAAAATCTGCGGGCAAGAAAGCAGCCGCTGAAGATCATCACCGGTCATACCGGCTGGACAGATGACCTGGACTTTGCCTTCACGCACAGATCAGAGATCTGCAAACCTTTCACAAAGAAGTACAGAGATCCTGCCGCACCGTATGACGGCTACATCGAAGACGATGATACAGAAGAAAGCGCGAGAAACGTGCCGCTCAGTAAAGTCAGTACAGAGATTCAGGAAGAACAGCATATCGGACTGCTGAAAAAGTATTTCAGTCAGACACGCAGACCGGAAGGCTTCCTTGGCAGGATGATGCTCAGCGGCATGAATTCCGGTCACGCGAAACTGGCTGACTGGGGCTTTCTGCATCTGCCTGACATTCATCCGGAAAACGCGGCGGATCTGGGCTGCGGCGGCGGCCGGAATGCCGGTGAGCTGCTCAGAAAATATCCGCAGGCACATGTGACTGCAGTCGATTATTCCGATCTGTCAGTGCAGAAAGCAAAAGACTTCAACAAAGACATGATCGCTGCCGGACGCTGCACGGTACTGCAGAGAGATGTATCAGATCTTCAGCTTCCTGCCGGTTCGTTCGATCTTGCGACAGCATTTGAAACGATCTATTTCTGGCCGGGACTGGAGAAATGCTTCGGGCAGGTGGCGGAGATCCTGAAGCCCGGAGGATATTTCCTGATCTGCAATGAATCCGACGGCACCGATCCCGCCAGCCTGAAATTTGAAAAGATCATCGACGGCATGAAGAATCACACGGCAGAAGAAATTGAGGCAGCGCTGAAAAACGCGGGATTCCGTGAAGTTCTGAGCTTCCATCATCCTTCAAAACCGTGGCTCACAGTGCTGGCTAAAAAATAACCGGGAGACAGAGGAACATGCGGATACTGACAACGATGATCCTTTCTCTCATCATGATGGCCGGACTGTTTCTGATGCTCTGGGCAGAGGTCGGATTCATCCAGGATAAGCGCTTTGCGTCATCCTGTCCGAAAGAAGAACTGGAAGTGATGCCGGACCGCAAACCGGAACGGTTCAAAGGCCAGTATGTTCTCGGCTGGTGCATGGCAGTGACAGCGGTCCTGGTGATGGCGGGCGCGCTTGTATACGGCGGCTGGGACGGCATCCGGCATGGTTTCACATTCGGACAGCTGTTTGTGCGTTTCCTGGTGATGCTGCTGATGCTCAAGGCGTTTGATATCAGCTTCTTTGACTGGTTCCTGCTGTGCAGTAAGGGATTCAATTTCTTCCCGCATTACTATCCGGAAGTCACAGACGTGCTGGGAACGTATCTCTTCGGCTACAACTGGAAAACACATCTTGGTTATATTCTGGCAAGTCCTGCTGCAGCGGCAGTGCTGGCATGGATCTGCGGTTTGTTTGCGGAGGCATGAAGATGCAGTTTGATGAAATGGGAAATCTGTCCGGAAAGACACTGATGCTGCTGCCGGGAACGGCATGTGACTATCAGACAAACTTCGGTACGGTACTGGAGAGGCTGGGTGAGAAATATCACCTGATCTGCGTCAACTATGACGGCTTTGACGGCAGTGACCGGATCTTCCCCGATATGATCACGGTGACGGAAAAGATCGAAAAATACATCAGAGAAAATCATGGCGGAAAGATCGACGGCGCCATCGGTTCTTCTCTGGGAAGCAGCTTTGTGGGACAGCTGATCCAGAGGGAAAACATACATATAGATCACGGCATTTTCGGCAGTCCTGATCTGGATCAGAGCGGAAAGTGCAGCGCCTGGCTGCAGTCGAAACTGGTCGTTCCGCTTCTGACCAGCTTCACGAAAAACGAAAAGAAGAAAGCGAAAACAAAGGCAAAGCTGCAAAGCTTCTTTGAGATGAACGATGAGATGGCAGACCGGTTCATGGCCTGCTTTGCGAAGTTCAGACCGGAATCCATCAGGAACGAATACTATACCGATCTGCTGGAACATCTGCAGGATGACATTCATGTGGAACACACACAGGTCCATTTCATCTATGCGAAAAAAATGGGAGAAAAATACCTGCGCCGGTATAAAAAGTATTTCCGTGATCCCGACATTCGGGAATTTGACATGCAGCATGAACAATGGCTGTTCGGCGGCGACCGGTACGCGGTCCCGGTGCTGAAGGCAATCGACGAATTCATGGAAATGCCGGTGCACAAACAGGCCGGATAAAAAATATAAGGAGGATAATGACATGTTATTAACAGGAAAACTGGCAGCATTTATCGGAGGCACACTGTTCGGTTCAGCCGGGCTGAAGGTGCTTGGCAGCAAAGACGCGCGCAAAGTGTATACACACGTGACCGCCGCGGCACTCCGCTGCAAAGATCAGGTCATGCATGACATTGAAGTCGTTCAGGAAAACTGCTCTGACATTCTTGCCGACGCGAAGCAGATCAACGCGGAGCGGGAAAAAGCGGCGGAAGAAGAATATATCTGAGAAAGCGTCAGCGTATGAGATTTCAGATCATACATGAGTCAGCCGGCAGAATGAGGCTCAGAGCGGATGTTCCGCACATGAGCCTGGAACAGGCAGACCTTCTGGAAGCCTGGCTTGGCTCTCTGAAGGACGTGGTGAAGGCGGCGGTTCATGAGCGGACATGCGGCGTGATCGTAGTCTATCAAGGCACGCGGGAGGCTCTTTGCCGGCAGCTTTCCGGCTTTACCTGGGAAAGCGCGCAGAGATCACTGCCGCCGCAGATCCACAGCAGCCGGGCAATGAACCGCGCATATCAAGAAAAGCTGGTCATGCTCGCTGCCCGTCACTTCATGAAGCGGATCTTTTTGCCGGATCCTCTTTCCAGGACCATTACCGTCTGCCGGACGATCCCCCGCTTTCTGACGGCAGCCAGATCACTTCTGTCAGGCAGACTGACAGTCGATGTTCTTGACGGCATTGCCATCGGCGCCTCACTGCTGACTGGCGATCATCATACAGCAGGAACGGTTCATTTTCTGCTGAATGTCGGCGAAACGCTGGAAGAATGGACGCACAAAAAATCGGTGGAAGACCTTGCCCGGAGCATGTCCCTGCAGGTCGATCAGGTCTGGCTGCTGGACAAGGACGGAAAGGAAACCATCGTACCCCTCAGCACCGTCGTGCCGGGTGACAGGATCGTCGTGCACACCGGCAATGTTCTGCCGCTGGACGGCATTCTGGAAGATGGTGATGTCATGCTGAACCAGGCTTCACTGACCGGTGAAAGTGTTCCTGTCGCGAAGCATCCGGGTTCTGCAGTGTATGCCGGATCTGTTGCGGAAGAAGGAAACTGTGTCATCCGGGTGACGAAAGAGGCAGGGGAGAACCGGTATGACCGGATCGTCAGGATGATCGAAGAGTCGGAGCGGCTGAACTCCGCTGTGGAAAAGAGGGCAGGCAGCCTGGCGGACAGCCTGGTGCCCTGGTGTCTGGGCGGAAGTCTGCTGACATGGCTGCTGACCCGGAATGTCTCCCGGGCAGTCTCCGTGCTCATGGTCGACTTTTCCTGTGCTCTGAAGCTTTCCATGCCGCTGAGCGTATTATCCGCGATGCGGGAAGCCGGAGACCACAACATTACGGTCAAAGGCGGCAAATTCATGGAGATGGTCAGCAGTACGGATACAGTGGTCTTTGACAAGACCGGAACACTGACAAAAGCATGTCCGACGGTTGTCGAAGTGGTGCCTTTTAACGGTGAAAACAAGCAGGAAATGCTCAGAATAGCAGCCTGTCTTGAAGAACACTTCCCGCATTCTGTTGCCAACGCAGTCGTTAAAGCAGCAGCCGATCAGGGTCTGGATCACAGAGAGATGCATGGCGAGGTCCAGTATGTCGTAGCCCATGGCATTGCCTCAAAGATCGGCAGCAGGCGTGCCGTGATCGGCAGTGCTCACTTTATCTTTGAAGATGAACACGTTCAGATCCGTCAGGAGGACCGGGAACGCTTTGATCAGCTTCCCCAGTCTGTGTCATGGCTGTATCTGGGCATCGGCGGCATCCTTTCGGCAGCGATCGGCATCCTGGATCCGCTCCGGCCGGAAGCCCGTTCCGTGATCGAAAAACTGCATGCGGAAGGCGTTGAAAAAGCAGTGATGCTGACGGGAGACAATCAGAAGACTGCTGAAGCGATCGCTCAGAAGCTCTGCATCGATGAATATCAGGCGGAACTGCTGCCGGAAGATAAAACTGCTTTCATCAGGAAAGAACAGGAAGCCGGCAGGACAGTCATCATGATCGGTGACGGCATCAATGACACTCCGGCGCTTTCGCTGGCAGATGTCGGCATTGCTGTGGGCAGCGGTGCGGTCATTGCCAGAGAGGTTGCGGATGTGACCATTGCCGCGGAAGATCTGAATGAGCTGGTTTGGCTGAAGCGTCTGAGCGATGCGCTGATGCGCCGGATCCACCGCAACTATCGCTTTGTAATGGGATTTAACAGTTCGCTGATCCTGCTTGGCGCGCTTGGCATCCTTGCGCCTTCTGCCAGCGCACTTCTGCACAACACATCAACGATCCTGCTGAGCATGAACTGTCTCACGCCGCTGATCAGAGAAGAGAGGAGTTAACCCGCCATGAAACTCGGAATCATGGGACGGCTGTTTCCTGCGCTGTTCAGCAGGACAGTCTATGGTTATACAGCCAGAGCTGTTCCGGAGATCAATATCCGGGAGTTTAAGAAAAAACAGATGAAAGAATATAAAGCCATGGTGCAGAGAACTCCTTCTGTCGGTTCCATGAAGGAAAACATGTTCGCACCGGTGATGTATCTTGCCTGCTACGGATTTTCCTATTACAAAGCAGATCCGGAACACATCACGACGGACGTGTTCGACGGAATGATCGACGCCATCTGCCGAAGCGACATGATGAAGCGCTTCTATCAGGGAAAGAACTGCTTTGATCAGAAAGAGATCGACAAATATATCCGCGGATCAGAACGGTCGAAGAAAAAAGAATACCCGATGGACTGGGTCTTTGATTTCTCCTGTGATCTTTCCGTTCCGGAATACTTTGTGACGCACCGGGAATGCGGTGTGTGCAAGATCGCAAAGCAGGAAAACCTGATGTTTCTGATGCCGCATCTGTGCGTCATGGATTATCCGACCATCGAATACAAGGGAGGAAAACTGCTGCGCACGAAGACGCTTGGTGCCGGCGATGACTGCTGCGACTTTCATGTGGTGAAAAAGGTATGAGAGAAAAAGATCTGCCTGTCGATCTGACAAAACACAAAGTGTATTCGAACAAGGCAAAGCGGTGCGTCAGGCATCTGCTGCGCCGCTGCTATGATGAAAAAACAGCCGGAGAGATGTGGGAAAAGATCCAGCTTCAGTACGCGGAGTTTCTGAAAGATGAACCTGCGCTGAAGGATCTGAAGATCACTGCCAG
>JAILCN010000091.1 GCA_024680365.1 Solobacterium sp. | reverse complement strand
GATCAATGGAAGCCTACAGGTCTGAATAAATGATCATTACAACCAGCCCGAAAAGAAAACCGTCCTGTACAGAACGGATTTTCATAATGCGCATTAATCTTTAGTGAATTTGAGATTGACAAACCTTAGCGAGTTTAGTTTCCAGACCAGAGTTGTTCTCTCCGGCATTTCCGCAGAAATCCGCACAGCTTTACTGGCAAAGCCAGTATTTCTGGTTTTTGCAGCTCTGTACATACGGATAAACTCCATTCATCCGGATAATCATACACTGCAATTCACGGACATTCCACCATTCATCAGAAAACAGACCTCCCAGTCTTTCTGCTGAGAGGTCTGTCTGCGTAATTCTCTTTTTTTCTTTACAGATTCTTGATGATCTCGGAAAGCTTCGGCATCATCTGCTGTTTTCTTGAGATGATATTTGGATCGAAGCCGGAGTGATCATCGTATACCGTTTCCAGGACGCTGTTCATGACATAGGACAGCGGACCGAAGAAGTAGAACTGCGAGCCTCTGCCAAGCACATCGGTAAACAGCATGACCAGCAGATCGAGACGGTTCTTCTGCTGTTCCGCCTGCATGTTCGGCAGGAATTCCGGAAGCAGCTTCTGCACTTCGTCGATACGGGAATAGTTTGTCTGACCGATCGCGAACTTGTATTTGCCGATCTCATAATTCTTCAGGTCGCGGTTGAGGATCTCCGTCGGTGTTGACGCAGTCAGGGCAACGGAAGCGCCGAGCATCTCTGCCGCATAGGCATCGATATCTTCAATTCCGGCGATCTTTGCCAGTTCCTTTACCGTATCCTTGTCTTCCTGGGTCGTTGTCGCAGAACGGAAGTTCAGCGTATCCGAGAGGATCGCGGACATCATGATGCCGGCGATCGGCTGTTCGGGAACCAGTCCGTTTTCCTTGAACAGCGTATTGATGATCGTGCATGTGCAGCCGCATCTGTGATTTCTGTATTCGATCGGCAGATTGGTCTGAATATCACCGATATGATGATGGTCAACGATGGCGACGATCTCGCCCTTGTCAATGTTGTTCATTGACTGGTTTACAGCGGAATGGTCGACCAGCGCGATCTTTCTGCGCTTGTAGTTGATCGTATGCCCTCTGGTCAGCGATCCGACGAGCTCATTCCGGTCATTGAGGACAGGATAGCTTCTGACACGGGAATTGCGCATTTTTTTCGCGGCATCTTCCACGTATTCATCATCATGGAAGACAATGACTTCCGGCGTCATGATGCGCTCAATGCTGTAGCTTTCCGTGATGATGCGGGCAGCGTGCATCGTATTGTTGTTCGTCTCAATGATCGCGCATCCTTTTTCTTTCGCTTTCGCGATCACTTCTTCCGAAGCGTGCTGGCCGCACGTCAGGACCAGACATCTGATTCCTCTTTCCAGCATTGCCTTATGCTTTTCTTCACCTGAAGACATCATGGCAATACTGTCTTTCAGGTCATATTTCAGTGATTCATATTCCTCAAGGGTGATGATGAACACCTTGCCGTTGCAGCTCCACATTTCCGGCTCATGAATGATTTTTCCGCCGATCGTACGGGCAATGCTTGCCAGCGAAGCTGTTGACATCAGTTCGTTGAGATCCGCGTCCGGATGGGTACGAACCCGGGAAAGGTCGGACGTCGTGCAGATGCCCACCAGCTGTCCTTCCGCATCGATGACATACAGAGAACGGCTCTGGTTCTCCAGCATGACGTGCCAGGCATGATGGACCGTATCATCCATGCGGATCGTTACCGGACGGTCCAGATCAATGTCCTTAAGCTTCGCTCTGGCATCTGTCATCAAGAGCGGATTCTCCAGTCCGAAACGCTTCAGGATGAATTTCGTTTCTTCGTTCAGAGGTCCCTGACGGCAGGAAACTGCCTGCTTTCCTGTTCTGTTCAACAGGTTCGTGTATGCGAGAGATGCGCAGATCGCGTCGCTGTCCGGATGTTTGTGTCCGGTCACATAAATAGTATTGTTCATTTCATCCTCCCTGAGAAATGTGCAGAGGTCTTTGTCAGTAAGTCAGTATTTCGTTTCCTGTTTCGGTGATCAGAATGGTGTATTCCCACTGGGCGCTGTCGCTGCCGTCCTTCGTATAGATCGTCCAGTCATCATAGGGATCGATCATGACGCCGGCTTTGCCCATGTTGATCATCGGTTCGATCGTGAACACCATGCCGGGTACGAGAACCATGCCGGTGCCGCGCTTGCCGATGTGGGCAACGAACGGATCTTCGTGGAATTCCAGGCCGACGCCGTGGCCGCCGAGCTCACGGACAACAGAATAGCCTTTGGAATGGGCGTATTTTGAAACAGCATAGCCGATGTCGCCGACCGTCGCCCAGGGCTGGGCAGCCGCAAGTCCTGCTTCGAGACACTTCTTTGTTTCCTCCACCAGACGTTTTCTTTCCTCGGATACATTTCCGATCAGGAACATCCGGCTGGCGTCCGCGTAGTAGCCGTCGAGGATCGTCGTACAGTCGACGTTGATGATATCGCCGTCATGCAGCTTCCGCAGACGGGAAGGAATGCCGTGGCAGACAACGTTGTTGATGGAAGTACAGACGCTTTTCGGATAGCCTTCAAAGTGCAGAGGCGCGCAGATCGCTCCGTGTTTTGCCGTGCAGTCGGCCACGATGTCATCGATCTCCTGGGTCGTCATGCCTGCTCTGATATGTTTTCCGACTTCATCCAGCACAGCGGTGTTGACTTCACCCGCTTTGCGGATCCCTTCGATCATTGCCGGCCGCTTGATGTATTTCAGTTCCGGCAGGATCATTCTTTTCTTCCGCATCTCTTCCATCTTCGCGAGAATATGCGGAGCGACAGGCTGTTCCCTGTCGATCTTTTCCCAAAGTAATTCATCCATATGTATTCCTGCTTTCTATTTCGTCGTGCTTCCGAATCCGCCGGTACGCTTCTCTTCCGCCTGATCATCCATCGTGATCCCGAACGGCAGGAAGAGGCCCTGCACAAAACCGCTGCCCTCCTTCAGCACTGCGGTCTTATCCTGGCGTGAATCATTGATCAGCTTGCACATGATATGCCCTTCGTTCTCAGCACAGTAATAATCACTGTCAATGATGCCGGCTGTATTATCCAGCTGCAGACGATACCTGAACCCGAGCGAGCTTCTCGGGAACAGCATCAGCACATACCCTGTATCTATTCTAACACGGATTCCGGTCGGAATGAGCACTTCCCTGCCCGGTTCGATGCTGAGATCAGCCGGCATGAAGAAGTCATAGCCTGCGGACCCTTCAGTTGCCCGCTTCGGCAGCCGGATCCCGTCGTAGATCTTTCTGACGTCAGCTTCATTGCCGAATGCTTTCTGCCAGTCAGCCATGAACTGTTCAAAGCTGACCTTCTCAAACTGCGCGATACGCTCCATATACTATTCCTCCAGAAGTTCCTTCATGGCGAAGGTAATAAAATCCGCCATGGCTTTCTCAAACGGATAGACACTCAGGATCAGATGATCTGAGTTCAGGCTGTGTTCGGGATACAGATTGGCGTGCACCATCTTCATAACGATCCCCTTTGTATCCAGGGAATGAATATATTCCGCGATATCCGTGATTCCGGCCGGCATGATCTGATAGTCTCTGTCTGCCGCCTTTGCGAAGTTGGCAAGGATCCAGTTTCTTGCCTCGTAGTATTCATAGATCTTCTCGTCATCACAGCCGCACAGCTCCATCAGACTGTCCATCATTCCGTACAGATACTGTTCGTCCGTCAGCTTTGTGACATGATACATGAGCTTGATCCGGTCGGTAATGTACTGGGACGAACGGAACTGCTCGGTGATGTTCGTTGCCAGCTTGATCCGCGTTTCCAGCAGCATCACGCTTCGATACCATTCGTCATACCATGCCGGGAGGTCAAACTTCCCGAACGCATACCGCTCGCCGCACAGTCTGCCAAACGCCTTCATCCCATCCAGCCAGCCGATCCTTCTGGCATGACGCATCTTCTCTTTGTCAAAGACAAGGAACGAAAACAGTTCCTCATGCGGTCTGATGTAGATGATGTTCCTCCGGCCCAGATAGTTGGGATGCTTGGGTTCGCAGGACAGGTCGATCGCGATCACTTCCTCTGCCCCGAGACGCAGCGCGAAATCGACCGGCAGGTTGTCAAAGTAACCGCCGTCGACATATTCATTTCCGTCGATCTCCTTAACGGGAAAGACCGGGAATGCCGAGGCGCTGGCGATCAGCCAGTCTTCCGCATGTTCTTTCATCATTTCTTTTGTCACATACACCGGATCATGTCCGTGTGCTGTCGCGGCGATGCAGCCGAAGTCGATCTCTGAAGCGAAGAACTTCTCTTCGTGGTAATATCTGTGGACCATGTCTTCAAACGGCCTGATATCGACGCCATGCATCGAAAGCCATGTCTTGAAGCTGGGGATCAGATTCCCGCGTTCTCTGAACAGGGAGCCTACTGATATATTGTCCGGCACAAAGCCGTTGATGATCTGATCTGATTCCAGATGTTCATACATGTCCTGCATCGCTTCAAAGTCATGCTGGACAAGCATCATTGCGTTCAGTGCTCCTACTGATGTTCCAGTGATCATATCAAACCGGTATTCACCGATCTCTTTCAGGGCTTCCAGCACACCGAGCTGATAGATGCCTCTCGTGCCGCCGCCCGCTAATACAAGTGCTCTTTTCATATTTCTCACCGTGATTCATTCTACCACGAATGACGGCGTATTGCATTGCAGTGCGGATTCCTGATTTCTGCTGTGAAGTCCTGTTCTTTTTGCGGTATAATGGTCGGGTATACCGGAGGTTGTTATGAAACTGAATACTGCTGTATTTTTTGGCGGAGAGTCGGTGGAACACGAAGTGTCCATCATCTCTGCGCACCAGGCGATCGAAGCCCTGGACAGAGAGAAATACAATGTCATCCCCATCTATATATCCAAAGACAGAAAGATGTACTGCTCGGAACTTCTGTTCAATATGAGTTCCTATAAAGATCTGAAACAGCTCATCTCCCAGTGCACCCAGGTCACGATCGTCAGAGAAGACAACAGAGTCGTGATCAAGCCCGTCAGAGCAAAGCTGTTCGGTGAAAAGGAGATCGGCACGATCGACGTCGCGGTTCCAGTCATGCACGGCACCAACGGCGAAGACGGAACGATCCAGGGTTTCCTGGAGATGCTGAAAGTTCCCTATGCCGGATGCGACCTGTACGGCGCTGCCGTCGGTCAGGACAAGGTTCTGATGAAGCACATCCTCTCCGACAACGATATCCCGATGGCCAACTGGTTCTGGGTCTATAGCTCGGAGATCGATGAACATAAAGACGAAGTGCTCGCCAAAGTGCACAAGCTGATCTATCCGGTCATCCTGAAGCCGGCAAGAACAGGCTCCTCCGTCGGCATCGCGATCGCCCACAATGACGAAGAATATCTCGAATGCTTCGAAGACGCCAGACAGTATGATGAAAAGGTCATCACGGAAAAGGTCGTCAAGCCGATGCGTGAGATCAACTGTTCCGTTCTCGGTGACTGCTATCACTGCGAAGCTTCCGTCCTGGAGGAAGTCGGTCACCAGTCCGCTGATGAACTGCTGACCTTCAAGGACAAATACCAGGGCGGCTCAAAAGGTGCCAAAGGCGCCAAGTCTGCCGGTTCCAAAGGCTCCGGCATGGCAAGCACAGCAAGGATCGTTCCCGCTCCGGTCTCTGACGAGCAGAGAAAGCTGATCGAAAACCTCGCTCTGAAAACATTCAAGGTACTCGGTGCTTCCGGCGTCTGCCGCATTGACTTCATGATGGACGCGGAAACAAAGCGCGTGTATGTCAACGAGATCAACACGATCCCCGGTTCCCTTGCCTTCTATCTCTGGACAGAGAAAGGTGTTTCCTTCACAAAGCTGATGGACAGACTCGTTGAGATCGCTCTGGAAAGAGAAAGAAGAAGATCGAGAATGACCTTCTCCTATGATACCAACCTGCTGTCCACATACAGCGAAAACAGCGCGAAAGGCGCCAAGAGATAAGCACTGCCTGCATGTCATCATGCAGGTTTTTTATGAGCAGAAAGAAAGCCCGGACCATTGATCCGGGCACTTTGTTTTGTTCTGAATTACTTCTTTTTGATGTTCTTGCGGATATCGAGCACGACTGCGACGACGATGACGATAACCGGTCAATGCACTGGTGTACCAACTGTATTTCCACAGGAGTCAAGTTTTCAAGGAAGTCTTTGTTCAGCATAGGTATTACCTCTTCTGAACATATCCTACCTCACTGCTTCCTGTGCCACTGTACCTCCGAACGTACAGTCATCAGTAAATATATTGAACATAGCGTAAAATAATTACTTTCCTTTGGGGAAAATAATTTTCTTCAGATCATTCTGTCACTTTATTCCGAACGTCCTGTCACTTTATTCCTATATTCACCAGGCGTCATGTTTTCATACTTTTTGAACAGCTTGGAGAAGTAGCTCGGATTGTCATATCCGACCTCAAATGCGATCTCATAGCTGCGCAGTTCCGAGTTTTTCAGAAGTTCTTTGGCATGTTTCAGCCGGACTTCCGTCAGATAGTTCCACAGGTTCATTCCGACATCCCGCTTGAATACATAACAGAAATAATTCTTACTGATGGAAAGTTCTTCACTGATGTCATCCAGGGAAAGATTCTCGGCAAATCGTTCTTCGATCAGCCGGATCGCCTTTCTGACCGGCTCGCTGTACTGTCTGTTTTCGCTGCTTTCCTTCTTTTCTTCTTTCTCTTTTTTCCGGAATTCTTCCACCGCTGTAAGATCCGACGCGCTGCAGTGGTAATCCATGCCGATCACTGTCTCTTCGCCATGCACCATCGCCAGGCCGTATTTGTTCAGGCTTCTGACTTCCCGGTAGGCATCGTGCAGTTCTTCCACTCCGCTGTATGTTCTGCTGAAACAGACAGTAAATACATGACCGGTGCGGTTATTCATCTCTTCAACAAGTTTACCGGCAATGGCGATCGTTTCTTCTTTTGACCTTCCGTTCAGGATCACGATCCAGAAACCTTCATCAAAATTGAGAAGCCGGATCAGTCCTTTCTGCTGAAGAATATCTTCCAGCTGAGACGTGTAGTACCCTTCATGTTCGATCTCAACTGTTTCTGAACTGTTGAAATCCTCGATCGAAATACTTGAGATCTGCACAAACATCATGATGTATTTGCTCAGCTTCGTGCACACATCCGGATGCAGCACCTTGTTTTTTCCGTGTCCTGTCCGGATGTACTGGAACAGGTTCAGGTCATCGATCTTGTCAGCGTTTTTCTGATGTACTTCCTCCTGTTCTTTTTCTCCTTCGATCATATTCAGAACACGTTTCAGCGTCCTTTCAAATTCTGTTTCATCGATCGGCTTCAGCATATAGTCGCAGCAGCCCAGCCGCATGCCTTCCCGGATATAGGAGAAATCCGCATAGGCGCTCATCAGGATCACCTTGATGTCGGGATATGCCCGCAGCACTTTCTCAGCAAGCTCCAGGCCGGAGGTATCCGGCATCCGGATATCCGTGATCAGAATGTCGGGCGGAGAGACCATGATCTTCTGCAGGGCTTCCGCTGCGCTTCTTGCCTGATCGGGCTCATCAATGCCGAACGATTTCCAGCGGATGATCGACAGCAGGACCTGAATAGAGAATATTTCATCGTCGACGATCAGTACTTTCATGTGTTTTCCTCCATTTCTTTCGGCAGCGGGAATTTCATGATAATTGTTGTGCCGTAACCGGTGTGCGAGCGGATATCCATCTGATATGCCTCGCCGAATCTCCGGTACAGACGTTCATTGACATTCACGATGCCGATGCTGCGGTTATTCTTGTAGACGTTGTTGATGGTCAGATTTTCCCGGATCTCAGCCAGTTTTTCTTCTGAGATGCCGCCGCCGTCATCATAGATAAATACGACAATGCCCCGGGCATCGATCTCCGCACTGACGGTGATCGTCAGTGTTCCCTCACTGCCCAGTCCATGGTGGATGCAGTTTTCGATCATCGGCTGCAGCGTCATCTTCGGCATCATCAGCCCCTGCGTTCCCTCTTCCAGATTGCAGTCAAACAGGATCCTGTCATTGTAGCGGATATTCTGCAGTTCGATATAGTTTTTCACATATTCCACTTCTGTTTCCAGGGCAACCGTCTGGTACGGCTCATACACCGCGTAGTTCAGGAACCGGCCCAGCATCGTTGCGATGCGCGACACTTTTTCACTCTGTCCTTCCAGGGACAGCGCCTTCATTGCCTGCAGGGTATTGTTGATGAAGTGGGGATTAATCTGATGCTGAAGCACGCGCACTTCTTCCTATGACAAACGAACCTTTTCCTCCGCCAGCTGATTCGTCAGTTCTGACAGTCTGCCGACCATGTTCTCGATCGTATCAGAAAGGAAGGCAATCTCCCGGCTTTCCTTTTCCGAGAACTGTTCCAGTTTGATCCCGGAAGCGACCTCGTTGCATTCTCTGACCAGCTGTGCCATCGGTTTGAGGATATCATTCGCCATCTTCTTGGAGATCGGCCAGATCAGAATGAGAGCAGTGCCGAGAACCACTACGATCACAAACAGGTATACTCTGATGATCCATGTCAGCGCAGACAGATCGCGGATACCGATCAGATCGATCGCAAAAGCTTCAAGATCTGAATGGATCAGCATATTTCTTGGCAGACCAAAACTGTCATAAACAGTCCGAGAGTATTTATCTGATGTGACCAGCTGGATCATCGCCTGTTCCTGGGCACTGTCCAGAACAAGATTGGCAGGCATCTGCATGTTTCCTTTCTGGTCGAAGATCGTAAAGCGGATCTGATCATTTTTGTTCTGCCTCAGGAAGCGGGCAACATCAATATCAAATATGATATATGCCAGCGGCTTAAACTGGATCGCGTTTTCCTCCAGGACCGGCCGTACCATGGAAATAACCTTGGTTGCCCTGTTTGTGATCATATAAGAACGCTCATGAATATCAGAGATCACATACTCGTCTTTGTACATGTTTTTTGTGATATCGGTAAACCACTCCTTATCTGCCAGCGTCGCGTCGGGATACGGCTGCTCACGGACGGAATAGAAGATCTTTCCCTCCGGTGAAACCAGATGAGTTGGTCGAAATGTTTCTCGACAGGAGATAGAAATAGCCTCTGATCTGATGCTGGTATTCCAGATTGAGCACCGGATCATCCCCGGCTGTTTCCTGATAATACCTGGCATACTCCCGGGTATTCACACTTTTGGCAAGGATCTCCTGGTTGTTGCGGATCTCCGTCAGTCTGTTTTCGATCAGCTCTTTATTGGTCATCAGCGTTTCTTCGCAGATAGCCGAAATATCACTCCAGTACAGCTGAATGCCGGCTATCGAAATAACAGCAGACACGACCAAAAGCATCGAAGCTGCCAGCACGATGTAATACTTTCTGATCTGTTCCTGCAAAGATGTCTGTTTCTTCATGATGCCTGTATCTGATGAAATAGTATGGTACTTCACACATAAAAGCAAGTAAATGGAACAGTCAGAAAAAGCTGCGGCAGTTCCGCAGCTTCAGTCAATTCCCTTAAATCCGTCCCAGACAGGGATGCCGGTATATTCTTTTGCAGTCTCCTCACCGCGCAGCACGCGCAGGGCTCCGGAGGCCATCGCTTCCATTTCGGCTTCACCCGGATATACCGCGACCGGAGCGATCCAGCCGCAGGCATCCTCGATCGTTTCACGGACATCCGCAAACCGCATCAGTCCGCCGGTCAGAACGATCCCGTCCACCTTGCCGTGCAGTACCACCGCCATGGCTCCGATCGACTTTGTGATCTGATATTTCCACGCGTTCCATACCAGAACAGCCTTCTCATCGCCCTGTTCATACAGCTTATGGATGTGATCGCTGTTTGAGGTCCCGAACCAGGAGGAGAAGCCGCCGGTCTGTGAACACAGAGAGCGGATCTCTTCTTTCGGCTTATCCATCATTTTATTCAGGAAATCGGTGATTGCCATCGTTCCCATGCGGGTCGGCGTAAACGGTCCGTCGCCTCCGCCGCCGTCATTGCCGTCGATCATTCTGCCTTTGCGGTGTGCGCAAATGGTCACGCCGCCGTCGATGTGAGCAACGATCAGGTTGAGATCTTCGTAGTTCTTTCCGCAGTCTTCCGCGTACTTCCGCGCGATCGCCTTCTGGTTCAGGGCGTGGCATACCGCCCTGCGCCAGATGCCTTTGATGCCGGTGATCCTTGCCTCATCCTGATACTCATCGACAACGATCGGGTCAAGCATGTACATCTCGCCGCCGTACAGACTCTGGATCTCTTTGGCCAGCTGGACGCCGAGCATGGAAGAATGCCAGGTGCCGCTGACTGCGTTTCTGGTATCTTCGATCAGTTTGTCATTGATCCGGTAGATGCCGCTTTCCACGCTGACGCAGGAGCCTCCCCTGCCGACGACCGCATCAAGGCCGGAGAGATCGATATTCTTCTCCTTCAGGAATTCAGCGATGACTCCCATCCGGTACGGAAGCTGGTCATTGAACGTTTTAAATGTCTTCAGCATCGCGGAGTCATGAAAGACATCCGCTGAAAAAACACATGTTTCTTCTTCAAAATATGCAACTTTAGTCGATGTGGATCCGGGATTCACAACAAATATTTTCTTCTTTTCCATATGCGAACATGTTATCACTATTCGCCGTCATTGCAAAACATTTTGTCACATCGTTTCGTTACAGGTTATACTGAAAAGAGAAAAGGAAGGTACACTACATGCCAACACCGCATAATAAAGCTGAAAAAGATCAGATTGCGAAATCTGTCCTGATGCCCGGAGATCCTCTCCGCGCCAAATTCATCGCCGAAACATTCCTGGAGAACCCGGTCCTTGTCAATAACGTACGCGGCATCAACGGATATACCGGAACATGGAAAGGCGTTCCCGTCACAGTCATGGCCTCCGGCATGGGCATGCCCAGCATCGGCATCTATTCCTATGAGCTGTTCAAATTCTATGATGTCGAAAACATCATCCGGGTCGGTTCCGCCGGCGCCTATGTTCCTGAACTGAAGGTATTCGATGTCGTTCTCGCTTCCGCCGCGTATTCCGAATCCACCTTCGCGAAGATCCAGTGCGGATATGAAGCAGACATGATCGCGCCGAGCGCGGAGCTGAATGAAAAGCTCAGAAAAGCCGCCGAAGCCCTGAACATTCCTGTTCATGAAGCTGTCATTCACAGCTCTGATGTCTTCTATCATGAAACAAATGAATATCTGAAAACCGTCGTTGACGAAAAGAAATGTGAAGCAGTCGAAATGGAAAGCTTCGCCCTCTTCTCCAACGCCAGAGTCACCGGCAAAAACGCCGCCTGCCTCCTGACCATTTCCGACAGCCTTGTCTCCCACGAGGAAACAACAGCCGAACAGAGAGAAAAGAACTTCACCGACATGATGAAGATCGCTCTCGACGCAGCGATCGCCTGATCAGAAAAAAAGTGACATGCCTCATGACATATCACTTTTTTCTTTTCAGTTTCCGGCTGTCTTCAGTGCGGAATCCGGCTTGGTCACACCGGTCCTCGACTTGAAGTAGTTGCTGCGGAAGATCATGGAAGAGATGCTGAAGGCATTCTGCACTTCCAGCGTCCGGTTGTTGATATATGTGTCGTCGACCGGTTCTGCTTCATTAAACAGTGTGAAGTTGCCGCTGTTAATATAGTAGATGCCTTTTTCAGAGATCCAGTTTCCGTTCGGGAAGTAGATCAGCTTTTCCTTGTCTCCGAAATAGTCCGTTCCCATGTAGATCCGCGGATCATAGTTGATGTTGTACAGGTTGAAGATCGTCGGCAGGATATCGAATGTGCTGTTGATCTCTTCCTGTTTTGCGGACCCGAGAACTGCCGGGCAGTAGATGAAGAACGGACCTCTGTCAATGTTCAGACCTTCGCTGCGGTTCACTTCGTTGGAACCGTACTTTGCGATGGTGGAGAGTGAAGTATTCAGCGGATGGTGATCGCCGAACATGACGATCGCTGTATTGTTCAGCTTGCCGGCTGCTTCCAGCTGTTCCAGGAGATACTTCATTGCCTTGTCCAGTTCCATTGCCTTGGACAGATATCTCTTGATATTTGTCGGATAATCCGGATGTACCTTGTTGATGGTGCTCAGATACTTGTCACCGAGAACAGATGACTTGTCATACGGGAAATGGGTGGAGGATGTGACATACAGCGTCATGAACTTCTCCTGGTTGATCCACAGCGGGATCGTCAGTTCCATCATCTGATAGTCGCTCGGCCAGCCCTGCATCTTCGTATACGGCAGGTCGGTGTAATTCTTATACACTTCGCAGCCGGAGCTTGCATACAGCTGTCTTCTGTCATAGAACTCATCTTTCCAGTTATGGTAGGCACTTGTGTAGTAGCCTTCATTCTCAAACATCTGGAAGATCGAGTCACTCCATTCGTTCTTCTTGTACTGGTTCGGTGTGCAGACATCGGATTCCGGTACCAGAGATACTTCCGAGATCAGCTCGGATTCACCGGTCGTGCAGGAATACTTCGGAACATAGTGATGATTGAAATCCCATCCGTCATTCTTGATCCTGCACAGCGTCGGTGTCAGTTCCGGATCAAGCGCGATGTAGTCAAACGCTTCGACCATGATGTAGACCAGATTCATGCCTTCCATCTTGCCGGTCCATTCGTTATAGTCACTGATCTGTCTGCTCATCAGATAGCTGTCAACTTTTTTGATGCGGTCGTTTGTTTCCGCGTTCATTGCATTGACCCACTCTGTATCATCGATCGTACGATGCGGTGTTGTATCCTGGCCCTCACCTTCACCGGATGGTGTCGGCGTCGGTGTCGGATCATCATCGATGATGATCACTTCCCCGCTCTCACTGCCGGCAAATCTGGTCACGATGTCACGGATCAGATACCGTTCAAGACCGATCTCCTTCAGAGATTTTTCAATAAACTGCGTGGATGAATAGACATTCTGCAGGTTGTTCGCCTTGACAAGCCAGAGTCCTGCCCCGTCCGCCAGCAGCGCTGCGACAAGGAATACAACGACCATGACCCAGTTTCGCTCACCCTGCGGCTTCACCCAGTGCGATGTCACCGTAAAGAACAGCGGCGCCAGCACGACCAGGAAGAACTGCGGCTTGAGCGCCTGCAGGAACGGGAAGAAGTAGTCCAGTACTCTCAGGAGCATGTCTTCACCGGCATGGAGTGATGTAAAGTTTCCCATCATCGTCTTCATTCCCATCTGCATCATTGCATAGGCAGCGATGAACCAGTACAGGAAGCCGATGATAAACCGTCCGACCTTGACAGGAAGGAACGAGCACAGTCCCGCGACGATCAGCGAGAACGCAAGCGTAAATAATGTGATTCTGAGAAGGGCAGCGTCGAATACTGTTCCGAACATGCACCATTTGAAGACGATCTCAGTGCACATCGTTGTGATAAACAGTTTCGCTGCTGATATCAGAAAAAAACCGTTTTTCTTCATAAACCCTCACTTTCCTATAATAAAAAGCCTTCTGCATATTATCACAGTTTTGCAGAAAGCTTCCAGTGAAATTAGTGGTAATTAATTAATTATTCAGATTTCCCCTTTTGAAATCGCTTTCATGGCTGCCAGAAGACTCGGATAAATACCTGCTGTGATCGCCCGCATCTCCTCATTCGGCTCCAGAGAATCCGGGATCATGATCGTTGCCGCGCCGGATGCCGCCCCTGCCTGCACGCCGTTGTACGCGTCTTCAAACACATAGCAGTCCTCAGCCGCGAGACCCAGCAGATCCGCCGCCAGCAGGAACAGATCGGGAGCCGGTTTGCCGTGCTCGATCTCGGTGCCGCTCGCGATGACGTCGATATATTCCTCAGTATTGGTCTTCTTCAGATTTCTCTGGATCTGACCGCGGGTGGAAGAGCTTGCGACAGCGATCTTCACGCCGTTGTCACGGAAGAATTTCAGGATCTCATGAACACCCGGCTTTTCCGGGACGTCGATCATCAGATAGTTCTGTACGCGCTGTTTAACATCTTTGGCAATATCATGACCGTCTTCCACATGATAGTATTTGGAAATGATGGAAGCCATGAGATCACCGCTGGTTCCGCAGATCTCCTTCCGGAAACGCGGATCGAGATCGATCTTCATTTCATCGGCGACCTCAGTCCAGCATTTCTGCCAGATCTTCTCGGTATCGAACATGAGGCCGTCCATATCAAAAATTGCGCCTTTTTTCATACGTGTTCTCCTTGTTTTTATCATAGCATGACCATTATTAATTCTTGTGTATCAATTTTGTCTGAAGTATTATTTATATAAGGAATATGTAAATAATCACGGAGGATAATTGCATGTTAAGAATCGGTATGCTGACAAGCGGCGGCGACTGTCAGGCTCTGAACGCTGCGATGCGCGGCGTGTACAAAACCGTCACCAACAATTCAAAGGAACCGGTAGAATTCTACGGTTTCGAAGATGGCTATAAAGGAATGATCTACAGTCATTTCCATCTTCTGAAAGATGAAGATTTCACCAATATTCTGACGATCGGCGGAACCATCCTCGGCACCAGCCGTGTTCCGTTCAAGACGATCCGCGAACCGGACGCAAAAGGACTCGACAAAGTCGAAGCAATGAAGCAGACATACCGCAAGCTGCAGCTTGACTGCCTGGTCATGCTGGGCGGAAACGGTTCCCATAAAACTGCCAACCTGCTGAGTGAAGAAGGCCTCAATGTCATCACTCTTCCGAAGACCATTGACAATGACCTCTGGGGAACAGATATGACATTCGGCTTCCAGACAGCTGTTGACGTAGCGACCCGCTGCATGGATGAGATCCATACAACTGCTTCTTCCCACGGACGTGTCTTCATCATTGAAGTCATGGGTCATAAAGTCGGATGGCTGCCTCTGAATGCAGGCATTGCCGGCGGCGCTGACATCATCCTTCTGCCGGAGATCCCGTACGACATCGACAAAGTCGTTGAAACGATCGAAAAGCGTGACAGAGCAGGCAAGAGATTCTCGATCATTGCTGTTGCGGAAGGCGCGATCTCCAAAGAAGACGCTGCCCTCAGCAAGAAAGAATACAAAAAGAAGCTCGCAAAATCCGAGTATCCTTCCGTTTCCTATGAAGTTGCAGACCAGATCTTCAAGAAGACCGGAAAAGAAGTACGTGTCACTGTTCCGGGCCACACCCAGAGAGGCGGCGCACCGTGCCCTTACGACAGAGTATTCGCATCCCGTCTCGGCGCTGAAGCAGGCAAGCTGATCCTCGACAGAGAATTCGGCTTCATGGTCGGCTACAAGAACCGTGAGATGGTCAAAGTACCGCTGGCAGAAGTTGCCGGAAAACTGAAAACGATCGATCCGGAAGCAAGGATCATCAAGGAATCCAAGCTCCTCGGCATCAGCTTCGGCGACGAATAACAGTAAATACAAAACAGTCATCTGTACACAACACAGATGACTGTTTTTTCATGCTTATATGTATAAAGAATTCGTCTACTGCTGATTGAAACTGTGTTCTTCACACCATTTTTCGTAGTCTTCTTCAAATATCAGTATGCCCTTTTCCACCCAGAGTTCTTTTTCTGTTTCTTCTCCCCAGACCAGTCTTGTAAAAGGTCTTGCGGCCAGGTTTACCGGCACAGCAAAAAGCGTCTTGTATACAACATCGTTCCCGTTTGTGATCAGCCCGAGCGCCTGAGAAGAAATAAACAGCGGACAGGGAAGTGCAGTTGTGATCACAAACAGCAATACTCCCAGGAGTGCACCAAATGTACGGTCCCCTGTGGAAACTTCTCTTTTTTTGTCTTTTTCACGGTTCCCATATTTTTTCACCAGTGCGCGTTCCAAAAGTGACAGGATGATCATAAATGCTGTGAAATATAATACAAGTCCCAGCAGTCTGCCCACAAACGGCAGGTTTTCAGGATCCTTTGCATCCTTCGCAATCTGCAGAAGAAAATCATAAAGCGGCCCTTCAGCAAACGGGTTGAATGCATTCGTCATTGCATACGCTCCGAAACAGGAAACAGCGATCCTGGCAGCGGAAACCGCAAAATCCCTGACTGCGCGCAAACCGCCATTTTTCAAACCATTGTACACAGCTGTCACAAAGACCGCGAAAACAATAATATCAAAGAGGATGAAATGAGCCATATTTGCAGTAAGCATGATTTTTTACCTTCCTGTACCATACAGCATACCATACTTTCCCGGCTGCATCTGAAAATCAGTAAACGGATTCCTGCCGGTGTATCCCATATTCGCAATGTATAAGCGTCAAAACAGCCATCTGCATACAATACAGACGGCTGTTTTGTTTTACCTGATCCTGACTTCTTGTGTGAGGACCTCAGATTCCTGATACGGCTTGAAGAGCATATAGCAGACGAAGCCGATGATCGCGATGGCAGCGATCAGTCCGAGAATATTGACATGACCGCTGAGCGCAGAACCGATCTGGTAGATGCATAATGCGGCGGCATATGCGAATCCGCACATGTATCCGATCGCGATGGCTGTCCACTTGCCGTTGTTCATTTCACGCTTGATGGCACCCATTGCAGCGAAGCACGGAGCACACAGCAGGTTGAATACCATGAAGGCAAATCCGGCGATCGCGGAACCGTTGAAGAAGACATCCAGAGCGCCCATGAATTCGCCGCCTTCCTCGACAAGATCCGGCAGGTCTTCCATGGCAATGAGCGTACCGATCGTACCGACGACATCTTCCTTGGCCACAAGACCGAGAATTGTCGATACGGCAGCCTGCCATGTGCCGAAGCCGAGCGGAGCGAAGATCCAGGCAAATGTGTTGCCGATGTTTTCCAGAAGACTTGCGCCTTCGCCTTCTTCACCGAGGTAATGCAGTCCGCCTTCGAACGAAAGGGAATTCAGGATCCAGATCACAACGGAGGAAAGAACGATGACGCTGCCGGCACGCTTGATGAAGCTCCAGCCTCTCTCCCAGGTTCCTCTGAGAACATTCATGACAGAAGGAACATGATAAGCAGGAAGTTCCATGACAAACGGCGCAGGATCACCGGCAAAGATCTTTGTCTTCTTGAGCATAATACCGGAGATGATGATCGCTGCGACACCGATGAAGTATGCCGAAGCGGATACCCACCATGCGTTATTGAAGAGCGCACCGGCGATCATACCGATGATCGGCAGCTTGGCTCCGCACGGGATAAAGCAGGTCGTCATGATCGACATGCGGCGGTCACGTTCATTTTCGATGGTCCTTGTTGCCATAACGCCCGGAACACCGCATCCGGAGCCGATCAGCATCGGGATGAAGGATTTGCCGGAAAGACCGAATTTACGGAATACACGGTCCATAACGAATGCGACACGAGCCATATATCCGACATCTTCCAGGATGCAGAGCATCAGGAAGAGAACTAGCATCTGGGGAACGAAGCCGAGGACTGCGCCGACGCCGTGCACGACACCGTCAGCCACAAGACTGACAAGCCACGGTGCTACACCCCAGCCTTCCAGGATCCTGGCAGCTCCGCCTTCCAGGAATTCAGCTGCGAATACGTCATTGGTCCAGTCTGTCAGGAAGGTTCCGAACGGACCCATTGCCAGCCAGTAAACACCGAACATGATCAGAGCGAAGATCGGCAGACCGAGAATACGGTTTGTAACGATCCGGTCGATCCGGTCGGACGTGCTCATACCGCCGGCATTTTTCTTCTTGTAAATACCTTTCAGAAGGTTGCCGATATAGATATATCTTTCGTTGGTGATGATGCTTTCCGCGTCATCATCCATTTCAGTTTCAACAGCTTCAATATCTTTATTGATGTGAGCAATCTTATCAGCCGGGATCTTCAGCTCATCCATGACTTTCTGATCTCTTTCAAACAGTTTGATGGAATACCATCTCTGCTGTTCTTCCGGCAGATCATGTACGCAGGCTTCCTCGATGTGGGCAAGCGCATGTTCCACACTTCCGGAGAATGTGTGTGTCGGAATGGTTTTTCCGTTCTTCGCAGCCTCTACTGCAGCAGAGGCTGCCTTGTCGACATTTGTTCCCTTCAGAGCAGAGATCGGAATGATCTTAACGCCCATCTCTTTGGAAAGCATTTCAACGTCAACTTTGTCGCCGTTTTTCTCCATCAGGTCGAGCATGTTGAGCGCGATGACGACCGGAATGCCCAGTTCGGTCAGCTGTGTTGTCAGATACAGGTTTCTTTCCAAGTTGGTTCCGTCAACGATGTTGAGGATCGCATCCGGACGCTCGGTGATCAGATACTCTCTAGCTACCACTTCTTCCAGTGTATACGGAGAAAGTGAATAAATACCCGGCAGGTCGGTAATGACAGTATCGTCATGACCTTTCAGTTTGCCCTCTTTTTTCTCAACTGTTACGCCGGGCCAGTTTCCAACAAACTGGTTGGATCCGGTCAGTGCGTTGAACAATGTAGTCTTGCCGCTGTTCGGGTTGCCGGCAAGCGCGATTCTGATACTCATATTCTTACCCCCTCAATAGAATTACTCAGCTACTTCTACCATTTCCGCATCTGCTTTGCGGATGGAAAGCTCATATCCGCGGACGGTGACTTCGATCGGATCACCAAGCGGTGCCACTTTCCGGACATAGACCTCAACATTCTTCGTGACGCCCATATCCATGATCCGGCGCTTGACAGCACCTTCACCATGCAGTTTCTTTACGATGCAGGTCTCCCCGATCGCCACATCTCTCAATGTTTTCATCTTTCTGTTCCTCCCGATTCTTCAGATCATGATTTTCGCTGCGAGTTCCTTATCCAGCGCAACTTTTGTGTTTTTTATATTTACGATCAGATTGCCGTTGGAGACGGAAACCACGCTGATCAGCGCTCCGGACACAAAGCCCATATCTTCCAGATGCTTTTTGATCTCAGGTTTTCCGCCTACTTTTTTAATGACATTTGTCTCATTCTCAGACGCATATGTAAGCGGCAGCATATCTCTACCTCCTTAGTTTAGTCTAACTAACACATATATAATAGTTAGTCATTGTTAACGTGTCAACAAAAAAAGAACCGTCTGCACCGGCAGACAGTTCAGTTCATTTATGCTTTTTTCGCAGGCTTCAGCATGGCAAACAGCGTCATGGCGATCGGAACAGCCATGATGCACATGCCCAGGAACGCGGCGGAGCGCGGTCCGAAGGTATCCATCAGGAAACCTGAATATGTCAGTGCGATGACGCCGGCGAAGCTTCCGAACATTGCGTCGCTCAGGGAATGCGCTCTGTTTTTCAGCGCACCGGTGACAGAGCTTTCCGTGATCTCTCTCATTGTCGGGATCAGGATGCCGTAAGAGACATTGTTTGCGACCGTACCGATGATGATCATAAACGGCGCGACGGCAAAATTCGTCAGCGCTAGCATCGCCAGGCAGCAGGTCGTAGACAGCAGCAGTCTGAAGTATCTCGGGATCCGTCTGAGGCTGCCGGAGATGAACAGGAACACCGCCTGTACGCAGACGCCGATGAAGGCATCCACGCCAAGCAGCGATACGTCGCCGCCGACACTCTGCAGGATGATGATCTTCAGGTTGTTGATCGGAGCAGCCGCAAGTCCGGTCAGGAAGACGACCGCGATCATGAAGATATACGGTCGGATCTTCAGCAGATCTGCCGTTCTGACCTTTTCCGCGGAAGCCTGTACAGCACTGTATTCTTTTTCTTTCATGAAGACGGCAAGCGTAATGACGCCGCAGGCTACGATGATCGAAGAGATCGGGATGACAATATAGCCGATCCTGTTGATGAGCTGTCCGCAGACCAGCATGACCACAGCATAGCCGAGGCTGCCGATCGCCCTTGCCCTTCCGTAGACGGATGCGCTCCGGTCAAACGACCGCAGCATCCAGCTGTCGAGATTTGATCCAAGCGGAGCCGCAAAGAAGCCAAATACCGGATAGATCACTGCCGAGACCCAGATGTTTTTGTCAGCCATGAAGTAGACGATCAGTGCCAGGATCACAGCTGTTGTGAATTCAAAGAGGAAGACTTTCTTGTTGGTCCTTCTCTTGTCACACTGACCGCCCCAGAAGAAGGCGCCGGCGAAGCAGCATGCCATGTAGACCGCCAGTACGATACTCAGTACGGACGACTTCATGCCGCAGGCCAGCATGTATGTCGAAATATAACCGATAAACGCCGCAAAATACGCCCAGAACAGGAAATCCAGAAACGCGAATCCGAAAAATGTCTTCTTATCTATTACATCCAAAATGAGAGTCTCCTCTCTCAGCTTTCTTTCTGTCCGCTGAGATATGCGTCAATGCTCTGGGCTGCCAGTCTTCCGGCACCCATAGCCGAAATAACTGTTGCCGCACCGGTGACCGCGTCGCCGCCGGCATAGACCGCTGTTCTGCTGGTCAGTCCTTCTTCATTGACGATGATTCCGCCTCTTCTGTTGATCTCAAGACCTTCGGTCGTATTCTTGATCAGCGGATTCGGCGTTGTGCCGATCGCCATGATCACGGTATCAACATCCAGTTCGAATTCACTGCCTTCGATCGGCACCGGTCTTCTTCTGCCTCTTTCATCCGGTTCACCGAGTTCCATTTTTATGACGCGCATGCCTCTGACCGTGCCGTTCTTCGGATCTCTTCTGTCTTCCGGATTCTCATACCCGAGGATCTCGACCGGATTGTTCAGGAGATGGAATTCAATTCCTTCTTCCATCGCGTGTTCCACTTCCTCTTTTCTTGCCGGAAGTTCATCCATCGATCTTCTGTAAACGATATATACTTTTTCCGCACCCAGTCTGAGCGCTGTTCTTGCCGCATCCATCGCGACGTTGCCGCCGCCGACAACCGCGACCTTTCCGCCTTTGGAGATCGGTGTCACCGGATCAGAGCGGTATGCTTTCATCAGATTGGATCTGGTCAGATATTCATTGGCGGAGTATACGCCTTTCAGCGATTCACCCGGAATGTTCATGAAGCTCGGAAGTCCGGCGCCGCTGCCGATGAACACTGCTTCAAATCCCATGTCGAACAGTTCGTCGACCGTCAGCGTCTTGCCGATGACAACGTTGGTCTCTACGTCAACGCCGAGCTCCTGGAGCGTGCTGACTTCCTTGGCAACGATCGCCTTGGGAAGTCTGAATTCGGGAATGCCGTAGACCAGAACGCCGCCTGCTGTATGCAGCGCTTCATAGACAGTGACCTGATATCCCTTTTTCGCAAGCGCGCCCGCGCAGGTCAGACCGGAAGGTCCGGAACCGACAACTGCCACTTTGTGTCCGTTCGGCGCGGGTGCCTTGGCTTTTTCCTTACTGTTGGCATTGTGCCAGTCTGCCGCAAAGCGCTCCAGTCTGCCGATGCCGACCGGTTCAAAGCGGATGCCCATCGTGCACTTGGATTCACACTGGGATTCCTGCGGACAGACTCGGCCGCAGACAGCCGGCAGGGAGGAAGTTTCGGTGATGATCTTATAGGCACCCTCGAAGTCCCCTTCCTTGACTCTGGTGATGAATTCCGGGATGTGGATGTTGACAGGGCAGCCGTTGACACACGGCTGGTTCTTACAGTTGAGACAGCGCTTCGCTTCTTCGATCGCCGTTTCTCTGTCATAGCCTAAGGCGACTTCCGAGAAGTTATGAGCTCTTACTTCCGGAGCCTGCGTCGGCATCTCATGTTTCTTAGGATCTAAAGCCATTATGCGTTCTCTCCTTTCCGTAAGAGGCTGCACGCCTCATCAAAGGCATGTCTTTCAAATTCCATATACATGCGGTTGCGGGACATCGCTTCATCGAAGTCGACCTCATAGCCGTTGAAGTCCGGACCGTCGACACAGGCGAACTTCGTAACGCGCTTGCCGTCCTGGTTGAGCGTCAGACGGCAGCCGCCGCACATACCTGTGCCATCGATCATGATCGGGTTCATGGATACCGTTACCGGGATATTGAACGGCTTTGCAGTCGCGACGACGAACTTCATCATGATCAGCGGTCCGATCGTGATGATCATATCGAAGGTCTCTCCGTTTTCCAGCATTTCCTTGAGCGGAACGGTGACATTGCCGTGTCTGCCATAGGAACCGTCATCAGTCATGACATAGAGCTTGTCGGAGCAGGCCTTGAATTCCTCTTCGAGAATCAGGATGTCCTTGCTTCTGAAGCCGATGATGGAAGTGACTTCCGCACCGAGCCGGTGGAATTCCTGTGCTACCGGCATGGCGATCGCACAGCCGACACCGCCGCCGACGATGCAGACCTTCTTGATACCGTCTGTGTGTGTCGCAACGCCTAACGGACCGACAAAGTCCTGGAGGAAGTCTCCCTCTTCCTTGTGATTGAGCGTTTCAGTCGTGCCGCCGACGATCTGGAAGATGATCTTGACGGTGCCCTTTTCCGGATCGCTTCCGGCAATGGTGAGCGGGATCCTTTCACCTTCCTCATTGACGCGGAGGATGATGAACTGACCCGGTCTGGCCTTTTTTGCGACTAACGGAGCTTCGATCTCCATCTGTGTAACTGTCGCGTTCAAAGGCTTCTTACTGACAATTTTGTACATATCTAATCCTTTCCTGCTTATGACAAAGGCGTTACAGACGCCTTTGAGTACGATTTGATCGACCTTTCTTATTATATATCTTTAAAGAAAGAGTCCGGATGACAAAATTCATATAGCTGTTTTATCAGATTTGATATAAGAACCATCCCCTACAGAACGGTTTTCTTCACTTTTTCGAGCTCATCCAGGAACATCTCGTCCATCGGGGAGAACTCATAGCCGATGCGCCAGACCAGTTCATCCTGATAGGCCTTTTTCGAATCCTGACAGTCCCTCTGGATCAGATGGTGGCTCTGCAGTGTCTCCTCCGGTACCGGGGAAGCCCACATGAAGGTTTCGGGATTGCCGTTGAGGAGATCGAGCTGGCTTCCTCTTTCAAAGAGAAAGATCCTTCTCTTCATCGAATCAAGATTGTGGTAGTTCCGGTAGATGTCCGCAGTCGGTGCCGGTGTATAGGGATCTCCATGGGCGACGAGGATGAGATCGTCCAGGTCCTTCAGACGGATCTCCTTTTTTCCGGCAAGCGGGGAATCCTTGCTCATCAACAGAGAGTAATTGAAGGAGGAAACAGTACGGTGGGAGAGTCCCTTTTCCTCCAGAACCTGTTCAAAAGTCTCCCGACTGTCCCGTGCGTAGCGGACGATCGCCAGGTTGTAGTTCTGGGAAACGAGACTTTCGACTGCCTCATAAAAGTTGGTCTCCTTATAGAAGATATCAGCTGTACTGCTGCCGATCCTGCCTGTGAAATTGCGGAAGGCACAGGAAATGTAGCTCGCTCTTGGAACAGAGATCGAAAAACTCTGCTTCCCCAGCGGCGAACTCTTGAAGGAGGTCTCGATCTCTTCGATCTCGCGCAGGACCTTCTTCGCCCGATAAATGAAATTTTCTCCTTCCGGTGTGAGCTTCATGCCTCTGGGACTTCTCTTGAAGATCCGTATCCCCAGCTCTGTCTCAAGATCCCGTATCGAACGGCTGAGATTCGGCTGTGCTACCAGAAGATTGCCCGATGCCTTATTGATAGAGCCCTCTTTCGCGACCTCTACAGCGTATCTCATATGCAGGATATTCATAAGCACCTCTTGTCAGTATCAACTAACAATATGATTATAACGGATGTTTCTTCTCCTTCACAATAATTTTATAATATCCCCAAGAATCATCAGACAAGCGAGTGAATCCTCTGTTTTCATCACCGGACTTTCCCTTCTTCCTTTTTTGAGACACGCTGTGAAATGATGGATCTCCGGATAGAAATCTCCGTATTCGCACGGCATTTCGACCTTATCGATGACATCCCTGCATACCGTAAAGGACAGCGGCCGGTGAAAATCCGGAACGACGATATAGCCTTTTTCGCCATAGATCGTCGCTTCGGAATACTTGCGGTCATCCATCCCGACTTCCAGTACACTATAGTGTCCTTCTTTTTCCAGCAGGGCTCGCAGATAGACAGGTTCTCCCCCTTCTTTCTGACAGGAGAGCGAAACGGGAACAGTCCCCGGAAGGAAGTCCGCATAATAACCGGCGTTATAGATCCCGCAGCCATAGAAGAGCCCTTCATCTTCCGGATGGAAACCAAGGCCTCCCCTTCCGGCCGGGAAGATGAGACGGGTATCGATATGTCTTATCTTCCCGATGACCCCTTCCTCCAGTCTCTTCTTAAGTTCGATATATGCCGGCATGAACCGGGTCTTCATCGCCTCCATGAAGAGGACACTCTTTTCTTTGGAGACCTCTTCGATCTCCTTGAGATCCTCCTTCTTCAGGACTGCCGGTTTCTCTGATAAGACAGCCTTCCCCTTCTGTAAAGCTTTGATTATTGTTTCTTTATGAAGATGGTTCGGCAGGGAGATGTAGACACAGTCGATCTTCTCATC
>JAILCN010000047.1 GCA_024680365.1 Solobacterium sp. | reverse complement strand
GCCGGACGCGAAAGAACTTGAAGTCAAAGACGGACACATCGTCTTTGACAGCGTGACCTTTGAATACCCGGATGATCACAACCGTGTTCTCCATGATCTGTGCCTGGATATCAGACCGGGTGAGAACCTGGCCCTGGTCGGTGAAAGCGGCGGCGGCAAAACGACGCTTGCTTCACTGATCCCGCGCTTCTATGACACGACAGCCGGAAGCATTCTGATCGATGATCAGGATGTGAAGAAAGTGACCCTGAAAAGCCTGCGTCAGGCCATCGGCATCGTGCAGCAGGACGTCTATCTGTTCTCCGGCACAGTGCTGGAAAACATTGCCTACGGCAAACCGAATGCAACAAGAGAAGAGATCGTCCATGCCGCGAAGCTGGCCGGCGCGGATACGTTCATCAATGAGCTGAAGGACGGCTATGATTCCTACGTCGGTGAACGCGGCGTCAAACTGTCCGGCGGCCAGAAGCAGCGCATCTCGATCGCCCGCGTCTTCCTGAAAAACCCGCCCATTCTCCTGCTGGACGAAGCAACCAGCGCGTTGGATAATGAGAGTGAGATATTGATCGAAAAGAGTCTTGCCGATCTTTCCGTCGGCAGAACGACACTGACGATCGCCCACCGCCTGACAACGATCCGTCACGCCGACAGGATCATCGTCCTCGGAAAGAACGGCATCGAGGAAGAAGGAAACCACGAACAGCTCCTGGCAAACAAAGGCACCTACTGGCGTCTTTGGAACGGGATCTCCAGAGAAGAAAGAGACACTGATCTATGATTACAGTCAAAACCATTACAACCATTGAACAGCTCGGTCCGATCATCTTTGATCAGGAATTCAGTGAAGAACTGAAAAGATACCGCTCACGCAGTCTTTACAAAGGCCTTTCTAATGCCCAGTGGCATCTTTCCACAAGCCTGTACCGCAACTGCATGGCAAAGAAAGATCAGCTGGAGGGTACCATACTGCGTACTTTTACCAAGTATGCCTCCTTCGAAGACCCGGCGCTGAAGAATTCTGTCTGGCGGCAGCTGATCATCGGCCAGCATCACGGTCTTCCCACCCGCATGCTGGACTGGACATACTCCCCGCTGATTGCAATGCATTTCGCCACCAGCGCTGAACCTGTCAAGCTCGGCAGCCGTGACGCTCTGCTCTGGAAAATTGACGGAGAAGAACTGAACGAACGTCTTCCCGACAAATACAGACGCGAGCTGCGCAACAGCAATGCCCACATGTACACAGTGGAAATGCTGGAAAGAGTCACCGGTTCTCTCAGGGAATATGATCTGGACATGAAAGATCACGCGATGGTGCTGATGGAGCCGCCCTCCATCGACCAGCGCATCATCAACCAGTACGCCAGCTTCGCGATCATTCCGGAAGGCATTGAGAAAGCAGACGGCTCCGGCACCATCGAGCAGTGGCTTGATCAGAACACAGAGAATACCGTGAAGTACATTATTGATAAAGATATCATCTGGCGTATCAGAGACATGCTGGATCAGATGAATATCAATGAGCGTATCATCTATCCAGGACTTGACGGCCTGTCACAGTGGCTGATGCGCCGCTATTACGTCACAAAGTGAATCCTGCCTGGCAGGATTTTTTTGTGCAGAGTGGGCATAATTAACTATAATCAGAAAAAAAGGGAACATGTATTATAAACAGAACTTACGCTTACAATTCCATCATCTTCGGTGTGCTCGCCGCTCTGTGGATCGGCGCTTCCACAGACAATCTCATCCTGGCCGGAATTGTTCTGGTGGCAGTTTCCGTCGTCGGTTTCATCGCAATCCGTTTCCTCGAGAATATGATTTCCAAAGGCATTGACAAAGCGGCAGACGCTGCCGTGGATGCTTTTGCCAGAAAGAAAAAGGAACGCGAAGGGAAATAACAGCTGCTTACTTTCTTTTCATGCTGTTCTTTCTCTGCATATATCGGAATGAATACCTGACTGTGAAACATTGTTAGTGATAATACGGCTGTTAAAAACTTTTTCATTATTTTTCTTTCGCCCTGTTCGTTTCTTTTCTGTCATGAAACTGCTATTTGAGTGCACACACATCCGGCTGATAACAGCCAGGCCTGGATGCGCTGCTGAATGGTGGTTCTGCGATCGGAATGAGAAGATCACAGACTGTTGATGTGAAGAAATTCATTTGTCTTTTTCCTCTTTTTTCTTCACTCCTCATGATAATGCTTACCCTTCTCCATTTCATCTTTTCTGTGATATTCCGGAGTATCACAGAATAATACCGGTTTATCACAGATTCCTTGCATTTTTTTCGATGAGTCAGAGCCAGGGTTTGCCGATAATACAAACACTTGAACAATCACTCTTACTTTCACTCTTGTTTATGGTCCTTTTTCAGCTGGCTCAGAAAGTATATCTGATGAGTAACATGACAAGAACAGCTCACAGACAATATGAGAAATCATCAGGTAAACTCACTTCAAAAGCGACAGCTGAGCAGAAGGCTGTTCATTCATCCGTTTTCACAGGGAGCAATAAT
>JAILCN010000024.1 GCA_024680365.1 Solobacterium sp. | reverse complement strand
CCATTTCCCGCATCAGGAACGCTTTGCTGACACCGCAGTCCACGATATCCCACGGCAGAACCTCATCATACGAACGTTCTCTGGTTCTGTAGAAACTCGTTCCGTAACCGTATTTTTCCCGGAATGCTTCTTCTGCCTTCTTCCAGCCTTCCGCATTGTACTGCTCCGACCAGCTGTCGAACTTGCAGCCGTTTTTCCAAGCCTCTTCGAGGAAGTATCCGGTCCGTCTGTCCCCGCGCGCAAAGACACCTTCCAGACGGCTGACAGGGTCATCATGATAATGGAAGGAAACGCCTTTGATCTTCATTCTGTCAGACAGATAGTCGTGTTTTTCAGTAAAATCCTCATCCTGCGGTGCCCACTGGAACGGTGTGTGTGCTTTGGGGACGAAATTACTGACGCTGACCGTTACATTGAAACGATTGCCTTTGTCCACATGCATTTCACGGTTGAGCTGCATCACCCGCCGCGCGATGTCCGCAATGCCGTCCAGGTCTTCGAACGTTTCGCCCGGCAGTCCCATCATGAAATAGAACTTGATGTGTTTCCAGCCAAGCTCGATAGCCTGCCGCACACTGCTGAAGATGTTTTCCTCGGTGATATTCTTATTAATGACATTGCGAAGGCGCTGCGTACCTGCTTCGGGCGCGAACGTCAGACCGGATTTCCGGTATTTCTGGATCTCGTTCAGGACCTTGAAACTGAAACTGTCGAGCCGCAGACTGGGCAGCGAAAGACCAACGTGCCGCTCTGTGCAGAGATCGATCAGATCCGTTGCCATTTCTTCAAAATGAGAGTAATCGGATGTCGACAGAGACAGCAGTGTCATTTCATCCTGCCCTGTATTCTGTGTGATCTGATCTGCGATTCCGAAGATCTTTTCCGGTGAACGTTCACGTACCGGGCGGTAGATCATACCTGCCTGGCAGAAACGGCACCCTCTTGTGCAGCCGCGGAACAGTTCCACGACCGCGCGGTCCTGCACGATCTCGATCATAGGAACGAGCGGTTTGACAGGATACTCTGCCAGATCCAGTTCCTGCACAAGCGCTTTGCGGACGCGGTCCGGCGCCTTGTCATAAAGTTTGCGGACTTCTTTGAGTGTATTGTCCTCATTGTAGACGGGTTCGTAGAAGGATGGTACATAGACCCCTTCCAGGCTGACCACCTCCTTCAGGAACTCTGCTTTGGATTTGCCCTGCGCTTTACAAGCCCCGTAGAGCTTCAAAAATGCAGGCAGGTTCTCTTCCCCGTCACCGATCAGAAAAGCGTCCACAAACGCAGCCAGGGGCTCAGGATCGTAGGAACAGGGACCGCCGGCGATGATCAGCGGGTCCTCGTCTGTGCGGGCATCCGCATGCAGCGGGATATTGCCGAGATCCAGCATGTTGAGCATGTTCGTGAAGGACATCTCATACTGCAGGGTGAATCCCAGCACATCGAACTCTCTGACCGGTGTCTTGCTTTCCAGTGAAAAGAGCGGGACCTGTTTCTCCCGCATCAACTGTTCCATGTCGACCGCCGGCGCAAAGACGCGCTCGCAGAGGAGCGATTCCTCGTGATTGATGATATTGTAAAGGATCTGCATCCCCATGTAGGACATGCCGATTTCGTAAAGGTCAGGAAACGCGAACGCAAATGTTGCGGCAGCTTGCTGATGGTCCTTGCGGATCTCGTTGAATTCACCGCCGATATAGCGCCCCGGTTTCTCTACATTCTTTAATAATGATTCAATGTGAATACTGCTCATATCTGCCAGTTCTCTTCGCTGATCGGATGTTCAGCCATCAGTGCGTCGACACTTTTGCCGAGCACATCTTTCAGCTCTTCCATCGTTGCAGCGACCTTCTTTTTGTTGGCTTCGATCGTCCGGATCGCCTCTTTGTTGTCCCGGAACTTATCCATGATGTAGTTCATGCGCTCTTCGAGACCGACGTATTCGTCAAACTTGCACAGCCGGTCCCCCAGGCAGACAACGTCCGTTTCATTGAAGCATGCGATGGGGCTGAACGCCGGGTATGTCATATGGACATCGATGATCGCTGCCACTTCCGGATAGCCGAGTTGTCTCAGCAATGCGGCGCCGGCTTTCTGGTGGTC
>JAILCN010000020.1 GCA_024680365.1 Solobacterium sp. | reverse complement strand
GAGATTTCCGGTGATGAAGGCAAGATAACCGCCTCCGGCACCGAGCATCGGCGTATAGACAAGAAACTCGACGACACTGGAGACTGTCCAGATGATGCCGACGGAAAGGAATCCTTTTGCGGCTGCGGAAAGATCCGGCAGCGCGCCAAGCAGGAAGCCGATCAGAAACGGTGCTCCGACAAGCATGACAAGCGTCAGTGCTGAGGCTGTCCGGCCGATCCGATGCGTTGATCTGTCATATTGTTCAAGATATGTCTTTCTGTCCATGATCTGCCTCCGTCAGAGCAGGATGGCTGCCAGCATTCCCGCCAGCATACTGCCGGCGATACTGAAGCTTTCCAGCCATACCATGTTCTTTTTCTCAGCCAGGTACAGGAATCCGGCCATGCACAGTCCGGAAACAGCTGCCACGATCACCGGCGTCAGGTCGCCCCGGAATGTGAATAAACCCTTTCCGGAGACGAAGCCGCCGATGTAGCTGCCGATATATGTGGAAACAAGACCGATGAACATGGCGGTCATTGCCAGATCACCGAACCCCCGCTTTCCATCGCTTTTCTCCTTCTGCTGTCCGGACAGTTTTCTGAGATATCCTTTGTTAAAGAAGAATGACAGCACCATGCCCCACATGATGCAGACACTCATCAGCAGCGCAATAGTCGCGAATGCCTGCGGTGTCATCTCCGCCGCACTCAGCGTATGCAGGCCCACCTGCTCCGCCGCCGCCTGAGCGACCTGTGTCTCATAATGAAGCGCGCCGATCACGGACAGGCGCAGCCACGGCCATGGGGTGCCGAGACTTCCGGATAAAGCGATGACGCCAAGAAGAATGCCGACACTGGGCAGAACGGAAAATGTCACGCTGGCAGTCAGTGTCCGCTTCAGCTTTGCCGGATCCATACCGATCGCGATCCCGGCACGATACGCCCGGACCATGAAGATGATGCATACCGCTGCCACGAACGCGACGATCCCGCCGCAGATCAGATACAGAGGCATACTGTTCAATTGTGCAATCATACCTGTCTCCCTTCTGAGCTGATAATGATCTGTATTCTCAATATACTGATTTCATTATAACAATCTGACGGCGCCATGGGAAAAAAGACAGGAGTGTTATTCTCCTGCCTGTTTGTCATTTGTTCTGCTTTTTTCAGAAAGCCAGCCAGCGGTACTGGTTGCCGGACTGGATGAACAGGACCGGCACAGCGTGCTTCAGATCTTCCGCCAGCCATTCTGCCACGCCTTCCATGCCCGGCTCTTCCCAGTTGAAATGCCCAACGTTGAGCAGCGCCCGCCGGAAGCCAAGCGTGACCGCGTCCTGGACATATTCACCGATCGTCCAGTCAACGACTTCACCGGGAATGATCACCTGCATATCGTTTTCTTCAATGAACTGAATGTTGGTGCGGTCCATGGGAGAGCCGCTGTAATGGAATGTGAAGCCTGCCCTGCTCACTTTCATTTCCGGATCACCGATGATGCGGATCCCGTCAATATGAAGCGTTTCGGCAAGATGGGCAGCGATCTCACCGACGGTCATCTCAGGAAGCTCAAAACAGCAGCCCGGCATGAATTCAAGTGTTTTGTTCACAGCATAGTCCTGCCAGCCAAGCTTCTTTGTGACGCCGGTGAAGATCCCATCCGGCCGGTCGGAATGCAGATGGTCATGATTCCTGTAGATCGTCATGCCTGTTTCTTCGATCAGCTTCCGCTTGGCTTCATAAACACGGTTGCCTTCCAGCCAGTCCGTCTGATCCCAGCCGTCAAAAAAGGTCGGTTCGTGACACACCAGAAAATTGCATCCGTTTTCTGCTGCCTTCCGGATGACTTCCGCAGTCGGACAGCATGTCACCGCAATGCCTGTGCACTCTTTCGTAACATCTCCGGCAATGACGCCGTCACAGGTCTTTTCTGCCGGCGCAAATATCTTTCTGTGATGCCGTTCCATCACCCGGATCACTTCCTGTATCAGCATAGCCTCACTCCTTTCACCCTGAAGAGAAAACAGGCAATGGCACTGACCATTGCCTGTCTGTTCTGCATTGCTTACAGCTCTTCGCCGTTTGTTTCGCAGACTTTCTTGTACCAGTAGAAGCTGTCTTTTCTTTCTCTGTGCAGGTCGCCGTTGCCGTCGTTGTCCTTGTCGACATAGATGAAGCCGTAGCGCTTCTTCATTTCGCCTGTACTTGCGGATACGAGGTCGATGCAGCCCCACATCGTGTAGCCCATCAGATCAACACCGTGCTCGATCGCGATCGCCATCTGCTCGATATGCTTGCGCATGTAGTCGATCCTGTACTCATCGTGGAACTTGCCGTCTTCTGCTTTTTCATCGACTGCGCCAAGACCGTTTTCAACGATCATCAGAGGGATCTGATATCTGTCATAGACGGATTCAAGATAGTAACGCAGTCCCTTCGGATCGATCGTCCAGCCCCAGTCGCTCGCTTCGAGATACGGGTTCTTTACGCCGCCGAACAGATTGCCCTTGCCTTTGAGCAGGCTCGGATCTGTCGCGACTGTATTGGACTGATAGTAAGAGAAGCTGTAGAAGTCGACCTTGCCGGCTTTGAGAGCTTCCGCGTCTTTTGCCTCAAGTCCCTTCATGTAATCCGGATCTACACCGATTGACTTCCAGTAGGTCGGTGCCCATGCCGGATATGCGCCGCGGACATGAACGTCGCCGCAGTAGAAGTTGAACTGACGGTCTGCTTCAAGCGCAGCGAGGACATCATCGGGTCTGCAGCTGTACGGATAGTTTGCGGAACCTGCGATCATACAGCCGACCATGTTCTCAGGATCGATCTCATGGGCCATCACAACAGCCTTCGCGCTGGCGACAAACTGATTGTGCAGACCTGTCATGCGTCTGGTCGGATCATCCCATGCAGCGTTTCCGAAAGTGATCGGCTGATCTTCTTTCGGCAGGATGCCGAGTCCGTAAATGCTTCCCATGCCCGGGATCGTGCCGCAGTTGATCTCATTAAATGTCAGCCAGTATTTAACAAGTCCTTTGTATTCCGTGAAGATGAGCTTTGTAAACTTCAGCCAGAGATCAATGATGACCGGATTGTCCCAGCCGCCGTATTTATGCGACAGAGCCAGCGGGAATTCATAGTGGGAAATTGTAACCAGAGGTTCGATGCCCTTCTCTTTGCAGTGAATGAAGATGTTCTTGTAGAAATCGATGCCGGCCTGCAGAGGTTCTTCATCGTCGCCGTTCGGGAAGAAGCGGCTCCACTGTGTGGAAAGACGGAAGCATTTGAAGCCCATTTCTGCAAACAGGTCAATGTCCTCTTTCCAGTGATGATAGAAATCGATCGCTTCGTGGCTCGGATAATAGGTATCCGGACGGACTCCGTCTGGTGTGATGTAGCGGGGTTTGTCGACCGTGCCGCCCATGATGACATCAGGAACGCTCAGTCCCTTTCCGTCAGCGTCATATCCGCCTTCAAACTGGTTTGCGGCAGTTGCACCGCCCCATAAAAAACCCTTTGGGAATTTAACCATTATATTTCCTCCTGTATTGGTACTTTTATTATCTGATATTTTTTGCAAAGAATCAAAAAAACCTGCACTTTGCGTACAGGTTTCATTGAAATTGTTATGCTTCGCAGACGGTGACGACCCAGCCCTTTGTATCGGGTGTGCGTCCCCACTGGATGTCTGTCAGCGTGTCATACAGCTTCTGGGAGAGTTCGCCGATGGAACCGTCGCCGATCTTCAGATCCTTGCCTTTGTAACGGAGTTCCTTGACCGGAGAAATGACAGCTGCAGTGCCTGTTCCGAAGACTTCTTCCAGTCTTCCTTCTTCGCCTGCCTTGCCGATATCCTCAACTGCGATCTTTCCTTCGATGACTTCGTAGCCCATGTCTTTGCACAGTTCGATGACGCTGCGTCTAGTAACGCCCGGCAGAACAGTGCCTGTGCAGGCTGCTGTATAGATCTTGCCGTCGATCTTGAAGAAGATGTTCATCGCGCCGACTTCTTCAACATATTTGTGCTCGATGCCGTCAAGCCACAGGACCTGGGAGTAGCCCAGCTGCTGCGCCAGTTCACCGGACTTGATGGATGCCGCGTAGTTGCCGCCGCACTTCGCAAAGCCTGTCAGACCCGGAGCGGTACGGATGTATTCATCTTCGACATAGATCCTGACCGGAGCCAGACCTTCTGCGTAGTATGCGCCGGACGGAGCAACGATGATGCAGAAGATGTAATGATGCGCTGCGTGAACGCCCAGACCGTCATCAGCCGCGAATACGAACGGACGGATATACAGAGATGTGTCCTTTGCATAAGGAACCCAGTCCTTCTCAAGTTCAACAAGTGTCTTGCATGCCTGGATGAAGTCTTCTTCCGGAATTGTCGGAATGCAGAGTCTGTCACAGGAATCGTTGAATCTCTTCGCGTTGCAGTCCGGACGGAACATCAGGATCTTTCCGTCAGCGCTGCGGTAAGCCTTCATGCCTTCAAATACTTCCTGCGCATAATGCAGTACGGAACTTGCCGGAGAAAGCTCAAACGGATGATACGGTTCAATGCGGGGATCATGCCATCCCTGTCCTTTGTCATACTCCATCACAAACATGTGATCGCTGAAGATCTTTCCGAAACCGAGTTTGGATTCATCCGTCGGTTTTGCTTTCGGAGCAGTTGTTTTTGTGATCTTGATATCAAGCATAATAGTATCCCTCTCTTTGTTGTCTAGCCTATAAACAGGATTTTATGACTGTTTTCACTGAATGGCAACCTTCCCGCAGTCTGATTTCTGAAAAGATTTTCTTTTTTATCCCTCAAAATGAAAAAAAGAACAGATTTTTCATTCTCTGTTCTTTCTGTTCCTTACAGCTTCAGATCGCCTTCTGAGATCCAGCCTGCCCTGCGTTCCAGCTCACATACAATATATGAGATCACAGCAGGAAGGATGAAGCAGATCAGCGCCATGCCCATCCAGTCATTGATCGTAATGGCTGCTTTGGTTCCGGCGGCGATGTCATTCAGCCATCCGGTATAGACGCCGATCTGGCCGACCAGACCGCAGGTGCCCATGCCGCTGGCAACTGCCGGACCGTTGTTCTGCATATGGAACACGCATGTCGCAAGCGGACCGGTGATCAGGCTGGCAATGATGGGCGGAAGCCACGTCCTCGGGTTTTTGATGATGTTGGGCATCTGCAGCATGCTGGTGCCCAGCCCCTGCGATACCAGACCGCCGATGCCGTTTTCTTTCCAGCTCATGACCGCGAAGCCGACCATCTGCGCGCAGCAGCCGGCAACCGCAGCACCGCCTGCCAGACCGCACAGACCAAGCGCGGCACAGATCGCAGCGGAAGAGATCGGCAGCGTCAGCGCGATGCCGACGACCGCGGAAACGATCATGCCCATGAAGAACGGCTGCAGATCTGTCGCCCACATGATCAGACCGCCGAGCGAGCTCGCTGCCTTGCCGATATACGGTGCAAACAGAACACTTAACAGTGTGCCGGCAAGGATCGTAACGGCAGGCGTGACCAGAATATCTACTTTGGTTTCTTTGGAAACCATTTTGCCCAGTTCACATGCCGCGATCGCGATCATATATACCGCAAGCGGACCGCCTGCTCCGCCAAGGCCATTGGCAGCCGCACCGACCGCGATCAGGGAAAACAATACAAGCGAAGGAGCGTGCAGAGCATAACCGATGGAAACCGCCATTGCCGGTCCCGCGACGCTTTTCGCATACCCGCCGGCCTGGATCAGAAGATCGATGCCGGTCTGCGTTCCGATCGTCTCAATGATCGTTCCGATCAGCAAAGACGCAAACAGTCCCTGCGCCATCGCGCTCATCGCGTCGATCCCGTATCTGCGGGCGGAAAACTCAATATCTTTTCTTTTCAGAAATTCCTGGGTATGTGTCATGTTCATGCCCTCCTTTCCTTCCGTCACTGTTATAACATATTATTTCCGCCATGTATAGTCATTTTGACTATATCTTTTCTGAGAATAGAGAACAGACGCTGCAGATACGTCTGTTCGGTAAAGATATCGCTGTCAGTATCCCAGTGTTCTGTCCACGGTATGGACCGGCGGCTGTCCGTTCAGCACCAGCGTCAGGTTCTGAACTGCGACATCAATAACGCGGGAATAGTTCAGCCCGGCCCGGTAGCCGCCGGAGATATGCGGTGTGATATACACGCGTGGTGTTGTCCAGAGCGGATGGTCTTTCGGAAGCGGTTCCGGATTCATGACATCCAGGCATGCCGCCCGCAGATGACCGTCTTTCATCACGCGGATCAGATCATCCGTCACGATGGCATTTCCGCGGCCGACATTGAGAATGACCGCGTCTTTTTTCATCAGACGAAGCCGCCTCTCATCAAACATGCTCTTTGTCTCATTGGTTCCCGGCAGGCTCAGCGCGACGACATCCATCATGGGAAGCAGCGCGTCCATTCCGCTCAGATCTGTGAGCTCTTCGACAAAATCAGGTTTGTCATGCACGGTTCTGCGCACGCCATAGCACACAGCGCCAAGAGCATGCGATTTTCTGAGATATGACGTGCCGATCGCGCCCATCCCGACGGAAAGGATCTTGCTGCCTTCAAAGCGCATGACATTGTTCAGCAGTTCCCAGCCCTGCCTCTGCTGCATCTGCAGGTATTCCGGCATTCTCTTCATTGCCATCAGGGTGACAGTCAGCATATGCTCTGCGATCGAGTCACCGTACGCACCGTAAGCGTTGGCGAGGACGATGTGCTCAGGAAGCCACGCATAATTGTTTGCGCCGGCGCTGAACAGCTGTACGAATCTCAGGTTCGGCATGTTTTCTGCCAGCGTTCTGTTTACGCCGCCGGCAAGGATCTCAGTATCGGCATAGTCTGCCGGACTGATGTCATCCAGGGTGTTTACAAATATGACTTCCGCGCCGGGAAGACGCCGGAACTTTTCCCTGCTTTCTTCGGTGTGTTTTCCTGTCACGATGATCTTCGCACTCATATGATCTGTCCTCCTGCAACTGCATTTTTATTTTAATGCATGTCAGCATCTGTCTGTGAACTGACGCTCAAAAGAAAGAGATGTCCTGAAACATCTCCTCTGTCATTTATTTCAGCAGTTCTTCCGGCACACAGTCTGCCATCGCCTGATAGCCGGCATCGGAAGGATGCAGGTGATC
>JAILCN010000009.1 GCA_024680365.1 Solobacterium sp. | reverse complement strand
CATCTGCAATAACGGCAGACGGAGCACCATCACGCTGCTGTATACAATGTAAACCGCGATGAACAGGATCTGGCTGTGATTGACCAGGACCGAACCGATCAGGATCGTACAGATGATCAGGATATACAGGAAGGATCTGTTGATATCTGTCTTTCTCTGCAGATACAGAGAAACAGTTGCGTTGAGAAACAGCGTCAGTCCGGCAATGACTGCCTTGAAGATACCGTTGTAGGCGGAAGACATGCCATACTGATCTTTGATGAAATAATTGAAGCACTGCTCATAAGAATTCTGACCGATGGCAGAGATCGCTGTGATCGCGAAGACCAGTGCCAGCAGAGGCGTCATGAACTGTTTCGCGGAAAGGAAGACCGCGAACGGATTAACATCCTTCAGCTGCAGTGCCCGTTCCGGTTTTACTTTATATGGCGTGTCGTCTGCGCAGAACAGGAACCACAGGATCCCGCATGTCCACAGCACAAAGACCTGTGAAAGGAAGGCGGTTTCCGTGGAGATGATGCCCAGCATGCCGCCGACGAAATAGCCGCAGGCACTGCCGACGCTCTGTATTGTTGCCAGAACGACAAGGTTCTGTCCCCGTTCCGATTTTTCACTGCCGGACAGATTGATCACATAGTTCACCATGGCGGTATACGCGCCGCCGGTAAAGACACCGGCAAACATCCGTCCGCCGATGACGACAGCTTCACTCTGGGCAAGTCCGAAGATGATCTGTCCCAGTCCGTATCCGGCTGAACAGATCAGAAGGATCCGCTTTGTGGGCATATAGCCGCACAGCTTTCCCCACAGGGGAGAAAAGAGGAAGTACATCGTCATCATGGCAGCCAGAGCAACACCGAACATGGAGCTGTCAAGATGGCGTTCAACGATCAGCGTCGGCGTCACCGGGTGGGCGAAGCTGGCAGCCATGTTGAAACAGAAGGCAATGCACGAGAAGATCAACAGTTTTTTCCTGTCCATGAGAGTGTTCCTCCGGAAATATACGTTCATTTTACGCTATGATAATGGAAAAGAATACCTGGAGGTTTTGAAATGACAAATACTGAATATATGCTGGATGTCCTGCAGAGACTGCTGGCAGTGGACAGTCCGACCGGCTTTACCGGAAAAGCGACTGATTTCTCCGTGAAAGAATTCGGAGCGCTTGGCTTTGACGCGTCGGTGACGCACAAAGGAAGCGTGCTGGCAGAAATCGGCGGGGAAGGTGATCCGGTGATCGTGACCGCGCATCTGGATACACTTGGCGCGATCGTTGCGGAAGTCAAAAAGAACGGACGGCTGAAGATCTCCAACCTCGGCGGCATGCGCACAGTCACATGCGAAACAGAGAATGTCAGAGTGTATGCGAGAAACGGCAAAGTCTATGACGGCTGCCTGCAGCTGAACAATCCCTCTGTTCATGTCAATCCAAAATCCGGAACAGAAGAGAGAAACTTTGATACGACAGAGATCGTACTGGATGAAAATGTCACGACAAAGGAAGAAACACTGGCTCTCGGCATTACCAATGGCTGCTTTATCTGCTTCGATCCGCGAACCGTGATCACATCCACCGGATATATCAAATCCAGATATCTCGATGACAAACTGGCATGCGCGGTCCTGTTTGCGTTTGCGAAGAAAGTGAAGGAAGGCATGCTGAAGCTGAAGCGGAAAGTCTATCTGTTCTTAACGACATACGAAGAAGTCGGACACGGCGGAAAGGGCGGACTGCCGGAAGACGCGGAAGAGATCCTGGCAGTCGACATGGGCTGTGTCGGCGAAGGCCTGGAAGGCAGTGAGCGGAAGGTCTCCATCTGCGCCAAGGATGCCCACGGACCGTATGACTATGATGTAACAAATGAACTGGTAAAACTGGCAATGGACAATGAACTGCAGTATGCGGTGGATGTCTATCTGAACTACAGCTCAGATGCCCAGGCGGCTGTGCAGGCCGGCAGTGATCTGAAACATGCCCTGATCGGGCCTGGCGTGTATGCGTCGCATGGCTATGAAAGAAGCCATGTGGAAGGTGCTGAGAACACTCTGAAGCTCCTGGAACTGTATCTTTCAAAATGACAAAGATCAGAAAACGGATCCGGTTTTACGGAGCGGTGCAGGGCGTCGGCTTCCGCTACCGTTCCTGCTATGCCGCGGAACGTGCCGGCGTGACCGGCTGGGTCAGAAACGAAAGCGATGGCTCTGTTTCCATGGAGATCCAGGGAACGGAAGAACAGATCGATCATGTCATCGCAGCGTTAGACAGCAGTATGTACATTCATATCCGGAAGATGGATGTGAAAACACTGCCTGTGGATGAAGACGAACGAGAATTTTATGTAAAGGAAGACTGGTGGTATTACTGATGGAAAAGAAAATGGAAATTGGCTTTATCGGCAACGGCAAGAGTACGAACAGATACCATGCCCCGTTCATTCTGACAAGACCGGATACGATGCATATCCGCAAGATCTGGTCCAGAAACCACGCCCATGACAAATGGGCAGAGATCCCCGGTGTGATCTATACCGGCGATCTGAACGATCTGCTTACAGATCCCGCGATCGATGTGATCGTGATCACGACCCCGTCCGCGTATCATTACGAATACGCGAAACAGGTCATTGAAGCAGGAAAGAACTGCCTGGTGGAAAAACCGTTTACGAACACACTGAAAGAAACAAAAGAACTGTTTGATCTGGCAGCGGAAAAAGGCGTTCTGCTGGAAGGATACCAGAACAGACGGTTTGACAGTGACTATCTGACCATGAAGAAAGTCATTGAATCCGGAAAGCTCGGCGACCTGCTGGAAGTGGAAGGACACTTCGATTACTTCCGTCCGGAGATCCCGAATATGGTACAGGAGTATTCCCGGAACTCATCGTTTGTGTACGGACATGCCTGCCACACGCTTGATCAGATCATTGCGCTGTTCGGAAAGCCTGACCGCGTTCACTATGACGTCAGATCACTGCTTGGAAACAACCGGATGAACGACTACTTTGATATCGATATGTACTATGGCATCCTGAAGGTGTCCGTCAAGTCATCCTATTTCCGGATCAAGTCCAGACCGAAGTTCGCGGTATACGGAAAGAAAGGCATGTTTGTCAAACAGACCGACGACCAGCAGGAAGCAGATCTGAAGAAATTCTACATGCCGGGTCAGCCGGGGTTTGGAACAGATACACCGGATCAGTACGGCGTGCTGACCTATGTTGACGACAGCGGCGTATATCATGAAGAAAAAGTTGTCTCTGAACAGGGCGATTACACAAGGTATTATGACGCTTTATATGATACGATAAAAAATGGAAAAGAACCGCTCGTCAGAAGAGAACAGACAGAACTGCTGATTCAGATGCTGGAAGAAGCGGTCGCAGAGCTTGAAAAGAAATTATAGAAAGGGAGAAAACATGGCTCTTACAATCATCAACGAGGCAAACAGATGCCTTCAGTGCAAAGTACCGATGTGTCAGAAAGGCTGTCCGATCAGCACACCCATTCCGGAAGTTATCAAAAAGTTCAAAGAGAATCAGCTGATGGACGCAGGAAAACAGCTGTTCGAAAACAATCCGATGTCGGTGTTCTGCTCGATCGTATGCGATCATCAGGCACAGTGTGCAGGTCACTGCGTACTCGGCAGAAAAGGAAGCCCGGTGCATTTCTATAATATCGAGCGCTTTATCTCTGACACGTATCTCGACAGGATCAAATTCGGAACAATTGAGAAAAAGGACAAGAGGACTGCAGTCATCGGTTCCGGTCCTGCCGGCCTGACTGCCGCAGTCATCCTGGCGATGAACGGCTATGAAGTCACGATGTTCGACGACAACGATCATATGGGCGGCATGCTGAGATACGGCATCCCTGAATTCCGTCTGTCCAAGACGATCATCGACAGATACCAGAAGATCCTGGAAAAGCTGAACATCCAGTTCCGTCCGAATACGACATTCGGCGAAGCCCTGACGATCGACAACCTGTTCCGTGACGGCTATTCCTCAGTCTTTGTCGGCACTGGTGTATGGCGTCCGAAGAACCTCGGCATCGAAGGAGAAAGCCTTGCGAACGTTCACTTCGGCATCTCCTATCTCGCCAATCCTGGCGCATTCACCCTTGGTGAAAACGTTGCGATCATCGGCATGGGCAACGTTGCGATGGACGTCGCGAGAACTGCTCTCAGACACGGCGCGCAGAATGTTACCCTGTACGCCAGATCCAAGCGGATCGCAGCCAGCGAACATGAAATGGACTACGCGAAGCTCGACGGCGCTCAGTTTGAATTCGGTCAGGCAATCGAAAAGATCACCGAAGAAGGACCTGTCTTCAAGGTCGCGATCTTTGATGAAAACGACAAAGTCATCGGCTATGAAGAAGAACTGAATCAGGTCAAAGCAGATTCCACGATCCTGGCAGTCTCCCAGGCTCCGAAGAACAAGCTGATCAGCACGACAGTCGGACTGATGGGCAATGAGAAAGGCCTTCTGGTCACTGATGAAAACTGCATGTGCACGGTACCTGGCGTCTTCGCGGCAGGTGACGTCGTCCATGGATCCAGAACCGTTGTCGAAGCGGCAGAAGAAGCAAAGCGCGCAGCAATGGCAATGATCAGATACATGGAAGAACAGCAGTAGTGAACTACCCGCCGCTTAGGCTGATGCCTTGAAGCGGGGGCTTTACTTCGAAGTGAGTATACCCAATGGTTCCTCATATTGAGCAGGCTATCCCGGCAGTCCCTGCCGTTCATAAGTATGCTGCTTATCAGGCATGTTGTATCATTGACATGCCTTTTTCTCTGATGTTGATCGCCGCGTTGATGTCTCTGTCATGTATCGTATGACATACAGGACATTCCCATCTGCGGATACGGAGATCCTTGTTCTCTTTCTGGATATGCCCGCATACGTGACACTTCTGTGATGATGGAAAGTATCTGTCTGTCCTGATGATCTTCCTTCCATGCTGCTCTGCCTTGTATTCCAGCATACGGGTGAATTCACTCCATGATACATCACTGATCTCTTTTGACATCTTCTTCGTTTCAAGCATTCCTTTGATATCAAGATCTTCCATACAGATCACATCGTGGTTCTTGATCAGATCTGTACTGATCTTGTGTTCAAAGTCTCTTCTTGTGTTTCTGATCTTCTCATGGATCTTCGCGATGACCTTCTTCTGTTTCT
>JAILCN010000003.1 GCA_024680365.1 Solobacterium sp. | reverse complement strand
TAACATCGAGGTTTTCTTTATGATTCGGGGTATCCCCGGGAGATTTAAGAGGCAATCCCCGGGACAGCAAAAAACGAGGCGAAAAACTGCCCCGTCTTATTTCAGAGGGTATCCCGAACCCTGTCTGATTTTAGAGCGCCGTGTTTTTTTCGAAAGTTCTTTTCCGAAGACGGCATGACCGTCTTTGTAGTACTGTATCATTTCCGAAGTCAGTGATATCTCATCACTGCGGCCGATGTCCTCATTACGGTCTGCCCAGCGGGCAACACTGAGTTCATTTTCATCCATGCGGATCTGATCGGATCCTTTTACGTCGCAGAAGAATCCCAGCAGAAGGGTGGAAGAGAAAGACCAGGGCTGCGATTTATAGTAGCGGAAGTTTTCCGTATCCACACCGCATTCTTCCTTGACTTCGCGGCGCACGGTCTCTTCGATGCTTTCACCGATCTCGCCGAATCCGGAGATCAGCGCGTAGTGTATATAGGTGCTGTGCGCAAACTTGGTCACGAGGATCTGACCGTTCCGGTTCAGAACGCCGACGATCACTGCCGGCATGATGCGCGGATAGACGATGTTTCCGCAGTCCGGACATGTCATTGCCCGCTCTGTCTGCGAGTGGATCATCCGTGATCCGCATCTGCCGCAGAATGTCGTATCTCTGTACCACAGATACAGCTGCCAGGCTGTTACAGCCGCAAAACCAAGATACTTCGGATCGTATGCACGCATGGCACGGGACGGCATTGACGAATGGGGAAGATCCAGCAGATCCGCCAGAAAGAAAGATGTGCTGTCAATTGTGAACAGGTACTGGCAGGATCTGCCTTCGGGCAGATCTTTCACAGAGAAAAAACAGTTGTTTTCTTTCAGGATCACCAGATCGTCCTGAAAACTGAACACAATATCATCCGGTTCCGGCGGGCAGGGTGTATATTCGTTTCTGTAAACATGCGGCGAAATATCCTGAATCATAGCATCCTCCACGAAAAAACAGGCTTTTCAGCCCTCAACAATACCATTATAGCGGAAAAAAATATGCGTTTAAAGCCTGTAATTGCACTTGTGTTCTGCTATATTGAAAGTGCAAAGAGAAGTACCAGAAGATAATAAAAAACGGAGGTACAAACGTATGAAAGAGGTATTGCTCGAATATTAATTGCCGTCTCCTTCGGTGAGTGCAGAAAATCCCGGAGAGGGACGCAGAAAAGATCCTCAGAAAAGAAAGTGAAAGTCTGCATGAGGACAGACCAATGGACAAAACAATCTGACAACCGAATAGAGTAACGAAGGCGAAAGCCGGACAGAAAGAAATCAGTTATTTCGAAAGATCCGATCCGGATCAGTATTGAATAGAAAGAAGAAAAAGCTTCAACGGAAACATCAATCCGGACATTCCGAAAAACAAGTAATCAGTAAAAAAGAATTCCGAAAAATATAGATCAGACGAGGCAGAGGCAGCAGGATCTAACCGGAATTCTTTTTTTGCGTACGCAGCATCAGAAGGCAGAATCTGCCTCTCAGAATCTGTTTTTTCTTCCCCAAAGGCACCGATTTGCAAAAACTGCACATGTATGCAAATTACAAAATACGATAAAGGCTTTCAAAAAACGCAATTAGCAAATATAGTAGATAAGTGCAATCAAAAAATGGTTCGCTGCAGTATAGAAGGAGGTAAAGCAACATGAAACTGTACAGAGCACCGTTTCGCGCTTATGTTGAGGAGGTGACCGGTATCGAGATACATGACCATCGGATACTTGATGCGGATGGAAAATCATATGATGCGGATCTGTATTACGTGTATTCTGTGATCGATGTGAAAAGCGGCATATTTTTCAGGATCCTGGCAGCCGTGAAACTGAAACCGTTCAGGATCCTCTCGGAAAATTTCAATGTGAATATTCCCTGGAGTGTCGTAAAGGATGAGAATCTGATACCGCATCCTGTTCGTGAAGAGAAGATGTGGAACAGGTATCAGGATGTGATCTGTGAGCTCGACCGCAGGTATGCCTGTTCGGATGAAGTCCGGGAGACCAGATTCTGGGGCAGTCTGGATCTGGCAAGAAAGCCGGACCATCCCGATATCGTTACATTATGCGATAAGAACGGCAGATCTTACTGCCTGCAGATCATTGGCCTGGACGGAACAGTGATACGCGGGTACTGCTTTAAAACAAAGACCGAGATGAAGATCCGTGCCGAAGGTGACAAGTGGTACGTATCAGAAGAATAAAACCGGAAATGCCGGTATGACTGATTGTTCCATATGAAAAGCAGCCATGACGGCTGTTTTATCATTTGCCTGTGTTATTCAGCTGCGGGTGCGTCTGAGAATGTCGTCCTTGAGCTTTTCGAATGTGATCTCGCTGAGATCATGCTCGATCTTGCAGGCGTCCTTGGCTGCTGTTTCTTCATCTACACCGATCGACATGAAATAGTCTTTCAGTACTTTATGACGTTCATAGATCCTGACGGCGATCTCTTCGCCCGGTTCCAGCAGAAAGATCGAACCGTCTTTCTCCATTCTGATATATCCGTTTTCCCGCAGCCGCTTCATTGCGACGCTGACGCTTGCTTTGGAATAGTGTTTTTCTTCGGCGATATCAACGGAATGTACGACACCTTTTCTTTCTCTGATGATCAGAATCGCTTCCAGATAGTCTTCCGCTGACTCATATATGTTCATTGCCATGCCGTTGTGTCCCTCCTGTACTGCTTTGCATATATTGTAAAATGAATCTTCGTAAAATGGAAGGGATGCGCTAAAATGGAAGAAGGTGAAGAACGATGAAAAAGATTGTATGTTACGGAAGCGGAGACGAGACCCTGCAGGTAATCAGAAAAGCTGCTGAAGAACTCGGCGTGCAGGTTTTCCTGATCTCAGATGCGTGTCTTGACATGACGCTTGGTGAAGTGTTTGATGCGGAAGCGGATCTGCCAGGCAGCGCGGATGCGTTTGAACATGAATATATGCTGGCGGAAGGGATCGAAGTGGAAGAGCTGATCTCTCTGATGCGGAAGATCCGGTCTGCCGGAGAAGAATACGAAGGGATCAAGGTCATGCGGACAGAAACGAATCAGTACTGGAAGCTGAAAGACCTGTTTTCCCATACCGCTGAAGAGCATCGTACCGTACAGAAGGCAAGAGTTCTTCAGCAGATCCTGAAATCAACAAATGATATTGACATCGCTAAACTTGCGGAAGAAGAGGCAGCTCCTCTGAAAGAAGCCATGATGGCTTCCTATTTCCTTCTCAAAAGCGGTGAATATACAGCTGAGCAGCTGGATGCGGCGGCAGCTGAACTGATGACGGCGCTGAAAAATGCGCATCGGAAACTGAGCTGAGGGATCTCATGAACAGGATCTGTGTGATCGGCGGGGCAAATATTGATATCTGCGGCTGCAGCGCGGAGAAGCTGCGGTATTTTGATTCAAATCCAGGCATGATCAGCCTGAGCTTCGGCGGGGTAGGCAGAAACATTGCCCAGATCCTTGCCCTGCTTGGCGAACAGGTGGATTTTCTGACCTGCTTTTCCTCGGACAATTACGGTACGCTGATGCGCCGTGACTGTGAAGCGCTCGGCATGCGCACCGGCTGGAGTATCGTGACGGATGACTATCCGAGCTCCATGTACCTGGCGATCCTCGACAGCGACAGAGATATGAAAGTCGCGATGAGCGACATGCGGATCCTGCGGGCAATGACGCCGGAGTCACTTCAGCCGGCACTGGCAGAACTGAAAGAGGATGACATGATCGTTCTTGACGCCAATCTGGACATGGAATGCATCGGGTATATTCTCGATCATGCGTCATGCCGGATCGCGGCGGATCCGGTATCAGCCGGCAAAGCAGCCAGACTGAAAGACAGACTGAAGGATCTGACGATCTTCAAGCCGAACCGCTATGAAGCCCAGGAACTCAGCGGCATCACGATCCATGATGAAAAAAGCGCGGCAGAAAGCCTGGACTGGTTCCTGAATCAGGGTGTGAAAGAGATCATTATCTCGATGGCGGAAGGCGGGATCCTGGCAGCCGATCAGAATGAAAAAATATGGTTCACCCACAGAATGATACTTGTTGAAAATGCGACCGGAGCAGGCGATACATTCCTCGGCGCATATGCCGCAAAGCGCCTGCATGGCTGCGGGCTGAGAGAAGCGGCACACTTTGGCATCAGCGCTGCGATCTGTGCCATTGAACAGGACGCGGTAAACAGAAGAAGTCTGAATGCGTCTGATGTAGAAAAACAGATCGTTTCAGCGGAGATCAAGGAGAGGATATTATGAACATCAGAATCAAGCCAGAGGCAGAAAAGGCACTGAAAGGAGGACGTCCGGTCGTTGCGCTGGAATCCACGATCATATCACACGGCATGCCGTATCCCCAGAACGTACAGACCGCGATGCAGGTCGAAAAGATCGTACGCGATCACGGGGGCGTGCCGGTCACGATCGGCATTATCGACGGCGTCGGCGTTGTCGGCATGAGCGAAGAAGAGATCGAAGAATTCGGCCGGCGCGGCATGTCGATCCCGAAAGTATCCAGAAGAGATCTGCCGGTTGTTTTTGCGGAAAGATCCTGGGGTGCGACGACAGTTGCGACAACGATGATCCTGGCAGCGAAGGCAGGCGTTGAATTCTTTGTGACCGGCGGCATCGGCGGCGTTCACAGAGGAGCTGAAACAACTTTTGACGTATCTGCCGATCTGGAAGAACTGGCCAGAACAAACGTAACTGTGATCTGTGCCGGTGCCAAGGCGATCCTCGATCTCCCGAAAACGCTGGAAGTGCTGGAAACAAAAGGCGTGCCGGTGCTTGGCTACCAGACATCCGAACTGCCTGCGTTCTATACACGGACATCAGGACTGAAAGTGGACTGCTGTCTGAAAGACGCAGCGCATGCAGCCGCAGTTGTCAGAGCCAAGCGGGAATTCGGTCTGGACGGCGGTATTCTGATCGCTAATCCGATCCCGGAAGAATACTCCATGGATCCGGCAGCCATCCAGAAAGTGATCGATCAGGCACTGGCTGAAATGGATGAAAAAGGAATCAAAGGCAAGGAATGCACCCCGTTCCTGCTGGCGAAAGTCGCGGAGATCACAGAAGGAAGATCACTTGAAGCAAATATCCGGCTTGTGTTCAACAATGCCGCAGTCGGTACAGAGATAGCAAAGGAATATTACAGATAGTTATGGCACAAGAAATGAAAACAGTCTCTCATCCGGTCACGAAAGAGATCCTGAAACAGGCTCTGAAAAAACTTGGTGTTACCGGCACCCAGATCCTGGAAGTCCATGCGAGTCTTTCCTCTTTTGAGCATGTTGTCGGCGGTGCCAGAACGGTGGTCGACGCGCTTCTGGAACTGTCTGAAAACGGCGGAACGATCCTGATGCCGACCCAGGTATCCGGCAACAGCGAGCCGAGTGAATGGACGAAGCCCGCCGTATCTCCGGATCTTTACAAAGCCGTTCGGGAAGCGATCCCTCCGTATGATGCCCGCCACAGCGACATGCCGTTTATGAGCGACGTCGCTGAGAATTTCCGGCATCGGGAAGGCGTCGTGATCTCTTCCCATCCGTCGGTATCCTATGCGGCATGGGGACGATATGCAAAGCTTCTCTGCAACCGGCAGTCTCTGCATTTCCCGCTTTCTGAAGAATCACCGTGTGCCAGGATCTATGAGCTGAAGGGCAGCGTTCTTCTGCTTGGCGCCGACTTCGATTCCTGCACCTGCATGCACCTGGCGGAATACCGCTGTGACTGCCGTCCGATCGGCATCGAAGGTGCCTGCATGAAAACGGCGGACGGGACCGAATGGAAAAAATATCTGGATCTGAAGCTTGACAGCAGCGTGTTCCCGAAGGTACGCCGCATCCTGCAGAAAAAGAATCTGATCCGCGAAATGATGCTCGGCGGCTGCCATATGCAGCTGTTCCCGGCAGCGGCTGCGATCGATGAAGCGACAAGCTATCTTGAAAAAACAGTTGTCTACGATTTATACAGATGAAATGCCTGCGGGCATTTTTTTACTGAGTTGTACCCGCTTGACAGGCAGAGTACAATAAATCTGTTGAGGTATAAAATGCATCCGGCAGTAGGTGATTCTGTATACATTCAGAGTTTCAAGCACAACGGCAGTCTGCACAGAACGTGGAGCCGTGGTTTTGTGCTGGAATCTGATGAAAAGCATTATGTAGTCGTTACGGACAGAGCCTGGGTGATCGAGGCGGACGGAAGAAAATGGATGACGAGAGAACCGGCGGTCTGTTTCTTCTATGCGGACAAATGGTTCAACGTGATCTCCATGATCCGCCATGGGGGCATTTATTACTACTGCAATCTGGCATCGCCGAGCATCTACGACGGAGAGGCCATCAAGAACATCGATTATGATCTTGACGTCAAACTTTATCCGGATGATTCCTACCAGATCCTTGACGGATCTGAATATGATCAGCATTCACGGGAAATGCATTATCCGGAAAAGGTAATGGAGATCGTGGAAGCGCAGATGGATGAGCTGATCGAAATGATGCGTCTCGAAAAAGAACCGTTCCGCAAAGACTGCATTGAAAAGTATTACCGCATGTATCTTCATATGGCAAAAGACAGAGGCATCGATCACAGCAAATAAACAGGACTGAGACATCCGGGCGGATGTCTTTTTTTACATTCTGAAGAAAATATTTAAAAAAGTGCTTTACAAACAAAATCACCTTTGGTATATTCTTACATGCGCTCACCAGTCAGCGGTGATTGCCAACAGAAAAGAAATTCAAAAAAATTGAAATTCGCTGTTGACAAACATATGACTGAGTGTTAGCATCATAAAGCACGCTCGGTGAGAGTGATGCGAGAGATCTTTGAAAACTGAACAGGAAAGAAACACATTACGAACGTCAAAAGTTTATGTAAGAAAGGCTCTTAAGAAGAGTCAAAAGATAATGAGCTATATCAAATGAAGAGTTTGATCCTGGCTCAGGATAAACGCTGGCGGCGTGCCTAATACATGCAAGTCGATCGCTGGAATTCAAGCTTGCTTGAATGAAGGAGAGGCGAACGGGTGAGTAATACATAAGCAACCTGCCCACGAAGACTGGGATAATCCCTGGAAACGGGGACTAATACCGGATAGGTAACACATTCGCATGAAGGTGTTATTAAAGATTAGAAGCACTGGTGGATGGGCTTATGGCGCATTAGTTAGTTGGTGAGGTAACGGCCCACCAAGACGATGATGCGTAGCCGGCCTGAGAGGGTGAACGGCCACATTGGGACTGAGACACGGCCCAGACTCCTACGGGAGGCAGCAGTAGGGAAT
>JAILCN010000001.1 GCA_024680365.1 Solobacterium sp. | reverse complement strand
ATATCCCAGATGCGGTTCAGATAGTAGCAGACCCTGCAGTCGTTCTTCTCAAGCTGCCGGTCAAACATACCATCCGGCGTCAGTTTCCGAAGGAAGCAGAAACACGGTTTTCCGCCGGTCAGTTCCAGGAAATCTCCCAGTCCGGCTTCCCGCATGACACCGGCTGCAAAATCCAGATCCGGACTTCTGCGCAGATGTACCGGTTTTCCGTTCTGCTCGCTGACTCTGGACCAGGCATCCATATGCGGTACATAATACTCTTTTCCCTCATTTGCATGTCCTTCGAGGATATATCTGAGGGTCTCGCAGTACCGGTCTACATAGACAGCGTCATGGATTCCGTTTCCTGCGCAGAGTGTGTCATAGGCATCGCGGAGCGCTTTCCACTGCAGAATGTTCCGGTAGGAATGCTCCACGGAGATGCGGCTGTCAAAGAAGTTGCCATTCAGTTCGTCCCCGCAGAACAGGATCCGTTCTTTTCTGTCCAGGAACTGCAGGGAACCGGCGCAATGCTCTTCGATATTGAGTACTTCAAGCGGTCTGCCCTTCAGGTCGATCACATCGCCGTGTTTCAGGAAGACGACCGGATAATCTGTAGGCACGTCAAGTTTTCCGTAGATGCTACCCATGGAATCCCAGCGTTTTTCATAACATTTCGGGGACATGTAGACAGCATCAAACAGGTAGCAGTTGACGGTATGATCATAGTGATTATGGGTCAGAAGCATGCGGTAGATCGGTTTGTCTGTCAGGCTCTGGCAGAATTCCCGAAGGTTTCCCGCGCCGATACCGCTGTCAATTACGATCGCTTCATCATCGCCTTCGATCAGATAGATATAGTCACCATGACTTAAGATCTGCCAGGTACCCGGGGCAATTTTTTTCTCTTTGAAATAGGGTACATCCGCGGGAAGAATATTTCCCTCTTCATCCTCCAGAAGATAATCATGAAGAGGCGAGAAGTCGATCAGTTCTCTGTTCTTTTTCCAGTCCATAAAAACCTCTCTCTCTGCTTTAATCCTGCGCTTTCATGGAAAGTCCGCTCATGATCAGCGCAACCATCAGGATGATGCCCTTGACGATGTTAATGGAATAGTACGGGAAAGCCATGGCATAGAGACCATTTTCAACGATACCGACCAGCGCCGCTCCCGCGAAAGTACCAAATGCATTGGCTTTCCCTCTTCCACCAAGTGAAAAACCAATATTGGCAGCAGCTATGGATGGCATCAGGAAGGAGGAACCTGCTGTTGCCTGCACGGTACCTGCGCGGGATGCGATCAGCGTTCCGCCGATGGCGGAGAAGATCGCGGTAGCAAAGAAGGCAAGCCTGATATACTTTCCGGTATTTACGCCGGAGAGTTTTGCTGCCTGCGGGCTGGATCCAACCATATAGAGGATTCGGCCGTGTTTTGTGTAGCTGAGGAACAGTTCAACAACGATCACGCAGATGAACATGATGATAATGATGTAAGGCGATTTACCGAGGTTCCAGAAAGCGTTCGGGATCGCGCGGACGACCTTCATGCCGCTGGCGCTGTCCACCTTGGGATTGATCATGGATCCGCCGGAATAGGTCAGTACAAAACCATCCAGAATGAAGGACATTGCAAGAGTTGCCAGGAATGCGGTTACATGGAATTTCACCACGACGACGGAATTCAGGAAACCGACCAGCATGCAGCAGAGGATCGTTGCGATCAGGGCTATGGGCATCGGCATACCGAACCATGCGATAAATGTAACGCTGAAGGCGGCGCCAAGTGTTGCCAGAGAAGCAAAAGAAAGATCGAAGACGCCTGCCGCGAAACCAATGGTCGCGCCCATGGCTACGACGCTGGTGATCGAGATGGAACGCAGGATCGTGATGAAGTTGTCAACGGAAAGGAATGCTCTGGGAGCAGCGACGGAAAAGATCAGGAAAGCGATGGCTATCGCGATGAGGATCCCCCACTGGCCAAGTAATTTACGGAAATTGAATCCACTTTTGTTCACTTTATTTTCCTCCTGTGCAATAGAACAATATTTCCTGATCATTTGTTGCGGCCGGATCCAGTTCTTTCTGGATCGTACCATCGTACATGACGTAGATCCGGTCGGAAAGCGTCAGTATCTCAGACTGTTCACTGGATGTATAGATAACGGCTTTTCCGGATCTGGCAAGTGTGACGATCAGCTTGTAGATTTCCATTTTAGCGCCGACATCGATACCCTTTGTCGGTTCATCAAAGATGTACAGGTCTGCTTCGGAATCAAGCCATTTTCCGATCGTGACTTTCTGCTGGTTGCCGCCGGAAAGAAGGCCGACTTTCTGAGCAGGCGTCGGAGTTTTGATCAGCAGCTGGCTGATCTTGGTTTTTGCCGTCTCCAGTTCCCTGCCCCGGTTGACAAATCCCAGCAGGCGGGAGTATTTGTCCAGGGTGACGACAGAAAGATTGCGGCTCACGCTCTCTTCCAGGAAGATGCCTTCTTTCCGACGCTCTTCCGGGATCAGCGCAAGTCCTGCCTTGACTGCCTGTCCGGTCGTAGCGGGATTCACCGGCTTTCCATCCAGAATATATTCTCCCTTTGTATGGCCGTATGCTCCGAAAAGCGCTTTGCAAAGCTCTGTCTTACCTGCGCCGACCAGGCCGGATATTCCAATGATCTCCCCTCTCTTTACATGAAGGTTGATATCATGCACCCTGCCCTGGGCATCGCCGAACTGTTTGAGCTCCAGTACCGTATCGCCGGTCTCCCGTCCGGATTTGTCGAGCTTTTCACCGGTTTCTCTGCCAAGCATCATGGTTACGATGTCGTTGATGGTCAAAGTGCCGTCAACTTCCCGTTCACCAACGATCTCGCCATCCTTCATGACGATGATCTTTTCACAGATCTCAAAGAGCTCGTTCAGACGGTGGGAGATGAAGATAACGCCGCAGCCTCTCGCCTTAAGCGTGCGGACAAGTTCAAACAGGACTTCCGTTTCTTTTGTGGAAAGCGGCGCGGTAGGTTCATCCAGGATCAGGAATTTGCAGTTTTGAACGATGGACCTTCCGATAACGACCATCTGCTTCTGCGCGAGTGTCAGACTTGAGACCAGAGCTGTAACATCTATATCGATCCCCAGGTCTTTCATGACCTGTGCTGCCCTTTCCCGCATGGTACTCCAATCGATGACGCCAACCCCCTTCAGGTCATAGATCAGATAGTCGATCATGACATTCTCCGCAACGGAGAGGTTGGGGATCAGTATGGAATCCACTTCCTGATATACGATGCTGATGCCCAGGTTTCTGGCATCTGTGGGGTTGCGGATCTCTACCGGCGTTCCGTTGTAAAGAACCTGACCGGTATAGGTAGGATTCGCTCCGGCAAGTACTTTCATAAGTGTGGATTTTCCGGCGCCGTTTGCCCCGATCAGAGCTTTGACTTCTCCGCAGTTGAATTCACAGTTAACTTCTTTGAGAGCCTTCACGCCGGGAAATTCGATTGATACATTTTTCACTTCGATCCGGTCAGATAACTGTCCCATGATTTTCCCTTTCTGTCATTCTTCTTTTTGGAAATCCCCCGGCAGACTGCCAGGGGACTTAAGTGAGATCCTGTAACTGTTACGTTACGCAGATTGATCGGTCAGATATATCTGCAATTACTGACGAAGACTTTCCAGTTCTTCAGAGAGGAACTCGTCACTGGATCCGAAACCTTCGATCACTCCGGCCAGGGAAGCCATGGTATCGCCTTCCTTGACGTCAGTATTGAAGATACCTGTTGCAGCAAACTGATAGATTTCCGGTGTCTCAAGGCCAAGAACCTTGGAGACAGCGATTCTTGTATCAACGACGCCGATGACATACGGATCAACCGCTGCGCAGCAGTAGTAGCTCGGCTCTACGGAAAGACGCTGTACTTCTGTATCGGAGATATCGATACCGGTCACAACAACATCCTCGCGTCCTGCATTTTTGGTTGCGTCAAGAAGGCCGTCAAGGAAAGCTGTGGAAGCCGTCCATGCTGCCTGGACTTCCGGATGATTTGCAAGAGTCGTGGAAACGCCCGTGTTAACTTCTGAATAGAAGTCACCGGCCAGAGACGGGGAAACCAGCTGAACAACATTCAGTTTGCCTTCTTCGACATACTGCTGAACCACGGAATGTCTTGTGTCGAAAGGAACGATCGCGCCAAGTGTATTAACTTCGATCATGTTGATCGGCTCTTCCGCTCCGTTTTCTTTTGCCTTCTCAATCAGTGCATCCAGAGAGATCTTTGTAAGGCTGGCGTCATCCTGTGTTGTGTAGGTAACACCTTCTACATGATCACCGCCGCAGTCGAAGCCAACAACTTTAATGCCTTTCTCAACTGCCTTGGAAACCAGATCATACTGATAACCTTCATTCGCATGGGAAACGATCATAATGTCATAGCCCTGGTTGATGGCCTGTGTCATCAGATCCTGCATCTTGACATCGTCACCGTCTGACATGAATGTATCAACGGAATAACCAAGCGCTTCACCTTCTTCTGTACATCCCTTGAAGAACTGTGCTGTGTGATCAGAACTGGTCATGTTTCTGACAACTGCGATTCTTCCTTCCGCAAAAGCGGCTCCTGCGAAAAGAACTGAAGCGGTAAGTGTAAGTGCTGCGATCTTCATCATTGTGTTCTTCATAAGCATCCTCCTGTTTTTGAGTCAGCACCTGCCGCAGTATGCTTTGGCTGCCAACTTTTT
>JAILCN010000033.1 GCA_024680365.1 Solobacterium sp. | reverse complement strand
CGTGTGGCGCAGCGGCGCGAAGGAGATCCGGAGAAAAAAAGAACCGCTGACCATGTATCTTTCCCTGACCGACAAGAAAGGCTGGCAGGACAAGGAGATCAGCTGTCCCAACTGTGGCAATACCGGCATGGCCGGAACTTTCCGCGACGGCTGTCCCTACTGCCATACCATGTTCGAATCTGACGACATCTATCCGGTCGTTTCCTATTGTTACAGCGTTCCGGCGATCACGGAACGGGCTACGCTGGAAACCAGGGCCGGCAGGATCTGTAAATATACCCCTCTCGTTTCCGGTGTTATCCTGGCAGTCCTGATGTTCTGGACGCAGTCCGAATATCAGATGATCTTCAGGATCCTCGCCGCCCTGTTTTTCGGAGCTTTATACGGTGCCGTGTTTGGTTTTTTGGCGTATATGGGCTACAGTATGATCCTGCTGTTCAGACTGTTCCGGGAAGCCGGACGCGCTATGCCCTTGATCAGCGGACTGGGCAGTGACAAAAAGATGAAGAAATTCATGGAGATGTATGATCCGTCCTTCTCCTTTGAGGTATTCCAGGGAAAAGTCATCTCGCTGATCCGCGAGGCTGCCTTCCAGTCTGACAGGTCCCGCATGGCTTCTTATACGGGAAGCGACGATCTCTCTTTTCTGGATCAGATCGTCAATATCGATTACCGGGGAGCTCTTGGCGTGAAGCGCATTACCGAGACCGGAAACCGCGTGCGGGCGGAACTGAAGGTCTGGCTGACAAACACGTATTATGACGGACGTCTGCATACAAGAGACGAGAAATTCTATGTGACTGTCGAGCGTGATAAAGATGCCGCGACCGATCCGGGCTTCTTCATGCACAAGGTCAGCTGCCGTTCCTGCGGAGCCAGCTTCGACGCTCTGCATGAAGCCTGCTGTCCTTCCTGCGGCACCCGCTATGAACCGGTGCACAAAGACTGGGTGCTCTGTTCTCTGAAGCGCAGATAACAAAAACGCGTGACTCTGTGGTCATGCGTTTTTCTTCAGATATTCTTTTAACAGTTTCAGGCTTGCGGCAGGAACGCAGAAACGGAGGTCGCGGGCGGCGAGCGCCTCTGCTGTTTCTTCCAGATCAAACCACTGCACGCATTCCAGCTCTTCTTTCTGGATCGTCAGCTGTTCCGCGCAGACTGGCTTTTCATATACATAGACAAACGTTACTTCGTTGTCGCGGAACATCATTCCGTGGAACTCTTTTTCATAGCGGATCCGGAAACTGCCGGCATAGGAAAGATCTGTTTCTTCCGCATGGATGCCAAGTTCCTCCTCCAGCTCACGCAGCGCAGACGGCAGCGGTTCATCCCCTGCCTGGATGTGTCCTGCGGAAGAGGTATCAAACAGTCCCGGGTAGGAATCTTTCTGAAAGCTCCGCTGCTGCAGAAGGATCCTTGTATTCTCCCTGCTTCTGTCAATGACCCAGATGTGAGCAGTCCTGTGCAGAATACCCTGCGCATGCGCTTTTGTGCGGCTGACGGTCCTGCCGGCCGGTTTTCCTGTTTCGTCACAGATATCAAAGCGTTCTTCTTCCAGCGCAGCCCGGATCTGAGCGATGACGGATCTGTCGGCCGGCAGCCAGCTGACCTGGTCCAGCTCATCCGGCTTCAGCCAGCGCATCGCGCTGTGTTCTTTCAGGTGCGGGACTCCTTCTGTGATCCGGCACAGACAGCAGTGCAGGATCAGATGAAACCGGGGATCTTCATAGACGGCGTCTGTCAGGTATTCCGTTACTTCTATGCCCAGATCCAGTTCTTCCCGGATCTCGCGGATCAGGGTGTCTTCATAGCTTTCTCCGGCTTCCATTTTCCCGCCGGGAAATTCCCAGCCGCCCTTCTGCGGACCGCTTCCTCTTTCCACTGCCAGGACACGTTCGCCATCGGTGATCACAGCTGCGCATACATGCAGATCCTGATTCATGACGCATCTCCCCTTTCTTTTTGCGAATATCATATCACTGCTCTGCCGCAAAAGCGCAGTGTTTCCTTTTTCAGCACGGTTCCCTTTTTCCGCGCTTCTCATCTATAATAGTAAAAAACAACAAGGAGAAAACGATTATGAAAGTCTGTCTGCTGAACGATTCCTTCCCGCCGGTCATTGATGGTGTGGTAAATGTCATGATGAATTATGCCGACCATCTGATCGCGGATCATGGCTGCGAGATCATGATCGGAACACCGGAGTATCCGGGAACAGATTACAGCACCTATCCGTATCCTGTGGCTGCCTATCCAAGCCTGAATACAGCTGCGTTTACCAACGGCTACCGGACCGGGATCCCGATGGCCTTCAAAGAGCTTGAGCAGATGAAAGAATTCGGGCCGGATATCATCCATTCCCACTGTCCGGCGTCCGCAACGATCATCGCGAGAGTTCTCCGCGAACAGTGCGAAGCACCGGTCGTTTTCACCTACCATACGAAATATGATATTGACATCACCCGCGCCTTCAAGCTGCGGCCGCTGATCGAAGAAGGCATCAATACGATGGTCACCAACATTGAAGCGTGCGACGACATCTGGGTCGTTTCCAGAGGCGCCGGTGAAAGCCTGAAGAAGCTCGGCATGACAAGAGACTACATCGTCATGAACAACGGTGTTGACTTCGCGAAAGGAAAGGTATCCGACGAACTGGTCCGGGAAACGACCGAAGGCTATGACCTGCCGGAAGGTGTTCCTGTGTTCCTGTATGTCGGCAGACTCATCGGCTACAAGGGACTGCCGATGCTGCTGGACGCCCTGGCACTGATGAAAGATGCCTATGATTTCCGCATGGTCTTTGTCGGCAAAGGACCGGATGAAGACCTGCTGAAGAACAAGGCGGAAAAACTCGGTCTTTCCGATAAATGCATCTTTACCGGACCGATCTACAACCGCGACCACTTAAGAGCATGGGATACAAGAGCGGATCTGTTCCTGTTCCCTTCTTCCTTCGACACCAATGGACTGGTTGTCCGGGAAGCAGCAGCCTGCGGACTGGCTTCTGTGCTGATCAAAGACTCGTGTGCGGCGGAAGGCATCACGGACGGACACAACGGCTTCCTGATCGAAGAAAATGAAGAATCCCTGGCGGAATTCCTGCGGCAGCACGGCCAGGATCTGCCGATGCTGCACGAAGCCGGCATGAACGCCATGAACGAGATCTATATGTCATGGGATGAATGCGTTGACACTGCATACAAACGGTATCAGACAGTCCTTGACATGAAGAAGAGCGGCACCCTGCCTGAGCACAAGACATCCACGGCAGATTTCCTGTTTGCCATCACCAACAGGACGCTGGAAGAAAGCGAAAGACTGCGCCGCTTCCGGAAAGCTCTGTTCGATGACTTCCGTGCGACTGCTCACGGCATGATGGAAAACATTATGGAAGAAGATCATATCTGGACGAAGTTCAGAGATGAAAAGTTGCCGGAGATCACCGAGATGATGGAAGAATTCCGGAAAGAAGCAATGAAAAAATATGGCGACACAATATGATTTCCGTCCGATGTCGTTCTACCAGATCTGGATCCGTTCCTATGCGGACGGCAACGGTGACGGGATCGGCGATCTGTACGGAGTCTATGACAAACTCGAATATATCAAATCACTGGGGGTGGACGCAGTGTGGTTCTCCCCTGTTTTTCCTTCACCCAATGTCGACTACGGCTATGATATTTCCGACTACCGGAATATCCATCCGGACTACGGAACAATGGAACAGTTCGAGAAGGTACTGCATAAAGCGCATGCCCTCGGCATGAAGATCTTCCTCGATCTGGTGATCAATCACACCTCCGATGAACATCCCTGGTTTAAGGAAAGCCGGAAGAGCAGAGACAATCCGTACAGTGACTATTACATCTGGCGGGATCCGAAGATCAGAAAGAAAAAGCTTAATCCGCCGAACAACTGGTTCTCCCAGTTTGAGGGACTGGCCTGGGAATACGGTGAAGAACGCGGACAGTATTATCTGCATGTCTTCGCGAAAAAGCAGCCGGATCTGAACATGGACAATCCGAAGGTGCGCAGAGAAGTGAAAGACATCATGCGCTTCTGGCTGGAGAAAGGTGTCGACGGCTTCCGCGAGGATGTCATCACCTACATCTCCAAGCATCATGACCTGCCGGACGGCATTCCGTTCATTCCTTCTGTCAACGGTCTTCCCTTCTATTCCGACGGACCGAAGCTGCTGGACTATCTGAAGGAATTCCGCAGAACTGCGCTGGAATACGGCGCTGTGCAGATCGGTGAAGGACCGTATACGGATCTGAAGACCGCGGACTCTTATATCTCCGGTGAAGACCGGGTGCTGGATATGATGATCCAGTTTGACTGCATGTGCGCTGACTGCGTGATGGTCGAGTACGCCCATCATCCCTTCAGCCTGCGCAAGCTGAAGACGGCCTTCTCCAAATGGCAGCACATCAAAGGCTGGCCGACGCTGTATCTGGAAAATCATGATCATCCCCGGGTGATCAGCCGGTATGGCGATGAGTCCTTCCGCCGGGAAAGCGGTACGATGCTGGCAGCGGCGTATCTGTTCCAGAGAGGCTGTCCGTTCATCTACCAGGGCCAGGAGATCGGCATGACAAGCATCTATCTGCCCTCGATCGATATGTACAACGACATCAGTTCGATCCAGACCTATCACCGGTTCTTTACCTGGGAATCTGAAAAGAGACGGATGAAGCGCATCTGGCAGGCAAGCCGCGACAGCGCCCGCACCCCGATGCAGTGGACAGCCGGCGAACATGCCGGATTCTCGAAGACCCAGCCATGGTTTGTGATCAATCCGAACTATGAGACGGTCAATGTGGAAGCGGAAGAGAAAGATCCTTCCGGCATCCTGAATTTCTACCGGAAAGCGCTGAAGCTCAGGAAAGAAAATGAAACGCTGCTGTACGGCACATACAAAGAACATTTCCACCGGAGCACGACGCTGTATGAATATGAGCGGGCTTCTGAGAAAGAGCGGATCCTTGTCATCTGTTCCTTCAGTTCAAAAGAGCAGCCTCTGCGCCTTCCCATCGGCTTCCAGCGGGAGGAAGGAAAGCTGCTGCTGGGCAATTACCCTGCCCCGTACATTCACGAGACACTGCGTCCGTACGAAACGCGGATCCTGCGGTTTCCGCCGGAATAAACACAAACAGGAACCATCTCCGGCAACGTCATTAACTTAAGAAGAAGTCTGCAGAAGGACTAATAGCCATATCTGCAGACTTTTGTTTTCCAAAGACTGGTCAGGCATGACGAAAAACATCTAATGATGTAAAGCGCAGTATTGAATTATCAGTTATAATGAAATTGCTTAAGAAAAGCGATAGTTGAAGCCAATTACAGACTGGGTGCGGACTTTGCGAGGGTCGCTGCGGCCAGGCCGTAAAGGTAAAGTCTCTTTTGAGATCAGGGCTTCAAGATCAGGTGGTGGTGAGCCGCCTTTTCTTTTCATCAAAAGATCACGTATAAGGTGAATTGCCCGGGTTTTATTGATCACATACA
>JAILCN010000183.1 GCA_024680365.1 Solobacterium sp. | reverse complement strand
TTATCCAGTTTGACCAGTTCAAGATCCGCGCCGGCAAGGTTGATATTCGCCGGAAGAACATCGATCGGCGGGTTGGTGATGTGCTTGATGGTGCTTTCCGCATCATAGCGGTTAACGATACAGTCATAGACTGTCGGATCCTTAACGTTCAGAGTAACACCAATACCCTGAGTGGCATTGCCCTGCGGGTCGATGTCGACCATCAGGACTTTCTTATTTAAATACGCCAGACCGGCTGTGATATTGACACAGGTCGTCGTCTTACCGACGCCGCCCTTCTGGTTTGCTACTGCAATGATCTTCCCCATTTCCTGATCTCCTCTTATTTCTTGAACCGGATCACGATCTTAACTTCACCGGCATATTCTGTTTCGTTGTAAGAAGCGTCCAGCCCACTCTGACGGCAGAGCTCATACGCTTTCTTCAAAGTGTTGATGCCGATCCGGACGCTGTTGCTGACGCCTTTCTCCTTGCGGGCATGGTAATTCGTCAAACTATCGATATAGTCTTCCGTCTCTTTGACGGTATAGTTTTTCTCGATGATCGTCTGAGCGATCTTTTCCTGCAGATCGCTATCGACCTTCAGTAAAGCGCGCGCGTGACGCTCTGTCAGGACACCGCGGGCGATATCTTCCTGCAGCTCCGGTGAAAGCTTCAGGAGGCGCAGCTTGTTCGCGACTGTTGACTGTCTGTATCCAAGGCGCTTGGCAAGTTCTGCCTGTGTCAGACCGCTGTTCTCAAGGATACGCTGCATCGCTCTTGCTTCCTCGATCGCGGAAAGATCCTCACGCTGCATATTCTCGATCAGAGCCAGATCGGCGCTTTCGTCATCGTTCTTATCAATGACGATCGCTTCGATCGTCGGATAACCCAGCATCTCATGGGCGCGGAAACGGCGCTCGCCTGCGATCAGTTCGTAACCGTCACCGCTTTTACGAACAACGATCGGCTGCAGCAGTCCGTTTTCTTTAATTGAATCCGCGAGCTCCCGCAGCGGCTTTTCATAAAAGGCAAGCCGCGGCTGCGAGCGGTTCGGTCTTATCTGTTCCAATTTAATCGTTTCGACGTTTTTCATACTCTTTTTTTATCTCTCCAAATCGGCGCGGGTAGCGCTTTTCTGTCTTTTTCTTTTTCCGGTAAAAGGCAATGATACGGGTGTTGTCTTCATAGCTCTCTTCACGGACGCTTTCAAGTTCCAGTCCGAGACGCGCAGCCGCATACTCCGCTTCCACGATCTCTTCTCTGCCTTTGGCGCCGCGCAGAGCCACGAAGCAGCCGCCGGTCTTGACGGCAGCAGCACAGATCTCAAGCAGGATCGGCAGCGGCGCGACAGCACGGGCGGTCACCCAGTCATACTCTTCACGATGTTTCGCGGCATATTCCTCACCGCGGGCATTTACGACTTCGGTATTCTCAAACTCCAGCAGGGCACAGAGTTCCTCGAGGAAACGGCAGCGTTTCCCGAGAGAATCCAGCAGTGTCAGCCGGATCTGCGGGTAGGCGATCTTAAGGACTACGCCCGGGAAGCCGGCACCGGTGCCGACATCAAGAACACTGCCCTGAAAATCAATATCGTAAGTAAATATCAGCGAATCATAATAATGCTTCAAATAGATCTCAGCCTCATCTGTGATCGCTGTAAGATTCATTTTTTCGTTCTCTGCGACTAAAAAAGAGGTATATTTACGGAATTTTGCGAGTTGTTCCCCGTTCAGTTCCAATCCTCTCAAGCTGCAGGCTTTCTGGAATTCTGTTTCTGTCATCTTATCTATTATAACTTATTTTCAATATTTCCCTGAAAATATTTTGCCGTTTCCGGCAGGTTTTACCGGGTAAAACAGACTCCGGTTTTTCTTGTCCGGAGTCTGTAGGATCTGGTCTGTTTTTAGTATGTTCTTATTCCGGCTTGCTGACGCTGACACCGGAAGATACGATCGCTCCGTTCGGACATATCTGAACGCAGAGGTGGCAGCCGACGCATATACGCGGATCCATCTTTGGTTTACGGTCCTCAAAGCTGATCGCCTGATGGCCGGCATCAAGACAGGATAGGTAGCATCTGCCGCAGCCGACACATTTATCACGCAGGAATTTCGGATAGATGATACTGGAGCGGTCCAGTTTCTCCGTAGGAACGATACCACTGACCGTTGCGCCGCGGATCTCGCGGAGCGAAGTGAATCCGTGATTCTGCAGATAGAGCGCCATGCCTGAGCGAAGATCTTCAATGATGCGATAGCCATACAACATGACCGCTGTTGTGACCTGTACAGTATCGGCTCCCAGGACGATGAATTCCATAGCGTCACGCCAGGTCTCGATCCCGCCCATGGCACTGATATGCACGTATTGCAGTTTCGGATCCTGTGCCAGTTCCGCAATGAAGCGCAGGGCGATTGGTTTGACGGCTTTTCCGGAGTAACCTCCGATCGAAGCCTTGAAGGTGCCGTCCTTGGGGTTGGTATCCACTTCGATCAGGCTCTTGATCGTATTGATCGCTGCGACACCATCCGCACCGCCGCGGATCGCCGCTTCTGCGCCGTCCTCGATATGCGCGACGTTCGGTGTCAGTTTGGCGATGAAAGGCAGTTTTGTGTGTTCACGGACGACCCGGCAGTATTCTTCTACCAGTTCCGGGATCTGTGCGACATCGCTTCCGGTATGTTCCACGGTCATATTCGGGCAGGAGAAGTTCAGTTCCAGCGCGTCTGC
>JAILCN010000126.1 GCA_024680365.1 Solobacterium sp. | reverse complement strand
CACTGTCAAGCACGCAACGGACTTTCACCGTCTAGCTGTCACCCATGCCGAGTACACCATCAAAAAGCCCAACCGGATCAGCTCCGATTGGGCAGGCATTACTTTAGATATTTTTGGTGTCTACTTGACAGGCCCCAGATCAGTTTTTCGCCATTCTTTTTCGGTGAAATGCTGTAATCGAATGCGTGAACATGCATGTACTTCTGCAGGAACCGGTAAAGAGCTACTTGATTCCCAGAACCCGCATGGCATTCTTCCAACATATTTTTGAATATGCTTCTTCGGAAAGAGCGCTTTCTGCCAGCTTCTGATCCAGCCATTTTCCAAGCGGGAATTCCATATCAGGCGAGCCCATATCCGTCCCGAACATCAGCCGGTCCTGAAACCTTTCCAAGAATCTCAGTCCGAATGATTCATCCCGCATGACCGCGTTTCCGCCGCTGTTGGCAGAAAGATCTCCGTAAAGATTCGGATACTGTTCAAAGAGTTCGACCAGCCGTCCGCCTTCGATGACAGGTCCTTCTCCCCAGCTGTTGCGGGAAGCGAGATCATGCTTAGCATCACCGGAGATCTCATGCCAGAACGGCTGACTGTGTCCGATAATGATCAGGTTCGGATATTTTTTTAATGCTTCCTCAAGAAGCGGCAGCCCCGGATCGTCCACAATGCCGTAATTGAAACCTTCCTCAGGGGACATATGGAACAGTACCGGCATGCCCAGTTCTTCGGCGGCTTGGAATACTGCCTGAACGAATTTGCTGTCAATCCGGCTGTTATACATGAATTCTCCGATCCCGCATGCGCCCTGTTCCTTCAAACGGGAGAGACGTTCCTTTACGGTTGCAGGATCATCGTCACTCAGGTTGCACATCCAGCTGTATATGTCCGGATACATCCCGGCAGCTTCTCTGACTTTTTCGTTCGATGAAAGACCGGTCTCTCCCATGCTCAAGATCACGGCTTTATCAATCCCCAGTTCTTTCAGATGCGGGAGCATGTCTTTGACACCGCCGATCTTCATCATCTGTGCGTGCTTTGTGACTCCTGATGCATAGGTACCGCCTCCCGTGGAGTATTCGGTCGTTTCCGTGGTCAGATGCTCGTGAATATCAATTTTTCCTCTCATATCTGTCTGTTTTATGCGATAGCTGCACTCATGACAGCTGTTTCAGTTATTTCTCCCTTCTTTAGTTCTGCGGTCAGTCTGCCTTCGCTCAGAACGATGCAGCGGTCGCTCATCGAGATCAGTTCCGGCATATCCGAAGAGACCATGACGATAGCGACATCTCTGGCAGCAAGTTCGCCCAGGAGCGTATAGAAATCCGCTTTGGTGCCGACATCGATGCCTTTGGTCGGTTCATCAACGAACAGGATCTCCGGATCGTTCAGGAGCCATTTTCCGAGAATAGTCTTCTGCTGGTTGCCGCCGGATAATGTATACATCTTTGTTTCCATGGAAGGAGCTTTGATTCGCAGAGAATCGTAGATCTCTTTTACCTTGCTCTTTTCTTCCTTTTCATTCATGAAAATCTTTCCGGACAGTTCGGGAAGAGAAGCCAGTGAGATGTTCTCACGGATCGACAGCATCGGGACCATGCCGGTCAGCTTTCGTTCTTCCGTGATCATCCCTATTCCGTGCCGGATCGCATCGAGCGGTTTATGGATCTCGATCTTCTGACCTTTCAGGTATACTTCTTTCGTCACGCCTTTGTCGTACTGACCGAAGATCGCACCGATTATTTCACTGCGCCCTGCCCCGACCAGACCGCCGATACCGAGGATCTCCCCTTTATGCACGGAGAAAGACACGTCATCAACGATCTTCTTTCCGGGCTTGGACGGATGCATCATTGACAGATGTTCGACACGCAGGACTTCCTCACCGATCCTGACATCTTTTTTGGGATAGAGATTTTCCACCTTGCGCCCTACCATGTCTTCGATCAGCCTGCTCTGCTCGACTTCATCGATCCTGAAACTGGATATCGTATGTCCGTCACGGATCACCTGCACTCTGTCGCAGATGCGGTAGATCTCGTCCATCTTATGAGAGATGTAGATGCTGGAAGTTCCTTTTTTCCGTAAGCCGTCCAAAATATCCATCAAAGTATCTACTTCATTATCCGTAAGAGAGCTCGTAGGTTCATCAAGGATCAGAATCCTGGGATTTTTTACGTATGCCCGCAGCAGAGAGATCATCTGCATCTGCCCGGAATTCAGAGGTCTTACATGCTGACGGGGCGAGATATCCATTTTTGTCAGTTTCAAAAGCTCTTCCGTATCTGCATACAGCTTTTTGTAATCGACGAAGAGACCCTTCATCGGCAGATTCCCGACGAATATGTTTTCAGCGACCGAACCGTCAAGCAGGACATTGATCTCCTGATAGATCATTTCGATGCCGTTGGCCTGTGAATCCGCGACCTTATTGAAGACTACCGGTCTTTCGTCGATGCAGATCTCACCTTCATAGGAGCCTGCCGGATACGCACCGGACAGCACCTTCATCAGTGTGGATTTACCGGCACCGTTCTCACCGCAGATACCGAGGATCTCACCCTGATTCAGTGTGATATTCACGTCATCCAGAGCCTTGACCCCAGGAAATCTTTTGGTGACATGCTTCATTTCAAGAAGTACAGCCATTGAGAATACCTCCCCTTCTACTGACCGCCTGTCTTTGATCTGCGAATCTTATCGATATACAGAGACAGGACGAGGATTGCTCCGAATACAAGGTTCTGCCAGTAGCTGGAGACCTTCATCAGAACAAGGCCGTTCTTGATGATTGCAATCAGCAGAGTTCCGAGGAACGTACCGATCAGAGAACCGGAGCCTCCGCCTACGGATGCACCACCGATGATGGCTGCTGCCATGATCGTCATTTCCGTTCCCGAACCGATCGTCGGCTGCGCGCTGTTGAACCGTGAACAGTAGATCACACCGACAAATGCAGCGGTCGCCGATAACAGGATCGAGATGATATATCTTGTTCTTGATACATTCACACCGGCAAGACGTGCAGTTTCTTCGTTGCCGCCGACGGCGCAGAGATTGCGGCCGTAGCGTGTCTTGCTCAGGATGATCTGGAAGACGATCCCGAACAACAGTGCGATGATAACGGACCAGTAAGCCGGACCGAGCTTCCCCTGCCCCAGTGCCTTGAAGGCATCCGACACATTGCTGATCAGCATCGGATCGCCGCGTGTATAGACAAGGATCGCACCGTCGAATACATAACGGAGTCCCAGTGTGGCGATAAATGCCTGAAGACCGATCGTTACGGTCACATATGCTTTGATCAGACCGCAGATGACTCCTGCCAGAATGGCACCGAGTATCGCAAGCGGAACAGGCACGCCGGCAAGGATGAGTGCGGCGCAGACAACACCGCCGAGACTCGTCACGGCACCAATCGTCAGGTCCATACCGCCGGACATCATGTTCAGTGTCAGAGGTGCTGCGATGATGAATGAGTAGGAAGCGTTCCGAAGCACATCCATAATGTTGTTGGTCTTGAAGAAATTCGGCTCTGTTACACCGATGATGATGATCAGGATGCACAGGACTGTTATGACGGCAGATTCCGGCATCGCGATCGCCTTATCAAAGATTCTGCTGGACTTCAATTTTTTCATAGATTACCTCATTTTCCAAACAGGGCAGCATACATAAAATGCTGCCCTGTCAACACTATCCTCCAGTATCGGAAGTTACTTCAGTTCGATCCCGTTTGCCTTTGCGTATGCATCGACATCTTCGGGACGGATCAGATAACAGCCGGAGTCGTTTTCGAACGGAGGCTGAGTGCCGTTCTTGATTAGTTCATAAGCCATAACGACCGAATCATGTCCCATCTTATAGAAGTCCTGATTCATCGTTGCCGTTAAAGCACCGTTCTTTACGTAGTTCAGGATATCTGCCGAAGCATCGATGCCGATGACCGTCCATTCATCCTGCAGGCCTCTTTCTTCAACAAACGAAGCTGCACCGATCGTAGCTGCGGAGCTGTCAAGGCATACGACAGCGTTCAGATCCGGATTCGCGGTATATTCATCGCTGATCACCTGATTGGCAGTAGCGGCTGCACCGTCATCAAACTTCATATCCAGTACGGTGATATTGTCATGGCCTTCAAGAGTCTTGCAGAATGCTTCATACTGCATGTTCGTGATCTCTCCGGCAGAACCGCACAGGAACATGACTGTCGTATCTTTGTCACCGGAGTATTCGAGCAGCGCATTGGCCATCTCGATGCCGATTTGTGTCTGGTTCGTACCGATCATGAAATCGATATACTGCGAATCAAGTTTGAGCTGAACGGAAGCGGTAACGATACCCTTCTCCTTTGCGTTCAGCAGCGACGGACCGAATGTTTCGGTCGAAGCGTATACGCCGATTACTGCATCAGCTTCCTGTGTAACGGCCTGATCGAGCAATGTGACCATCTCGACCAGATTGTTTCTTTCGACCGGTGCAAGGAACTGTCCGTTGATGCCAAGTTCTTCGCAGGCATCATTGAATCCTTTTTCCGCCCGGCTCCATGCTGCGCCGCCTGTCATAAGAGAGATGAAATAGAAGTCAAGATCGGATGATTCCGCAGCAGGCTCTGCCGTGGCTTTATTATCTGTTTTGTTCTCCGTTGAAGCTGAATTGGATCCGCAGGCGGCCAGTGACAGTGTCAGCGCCCCGGCAAGCAGAAGTTTAAAAAGTTTCTCCATTTTTCTGTCCTCCTGATATGTAAGTGTAACTTTTCTTTACACCGTTATTGTAGTGGTATAATATTGCAATAATAATTGGTAAAATAGACATAAGCATTACAATTACGGACATTCTGATAATGCAGGTATAATGAACCTGTTCGGAGGCGGTCATGAGGATAGAAAACAATGAAGGCCCTGTCGTCACTACGTATTTACACGAGAACCTGAACAGCAGCGAAAAAACCAAAGTCAGGCATCATATGGATGAGCTCGGCTTCAGCAGGAGCTCTTCAGAAGAAGATATCTGGGACAGAGATCAGGCAATCCCGCAGAGTATCATGCAGGATGTGTTCACCGACGCATCCAATTTTCCGCTGCACAGCCATACCTATATGGAGATCGTTCAGTATCACAATCCCGTAGGCATCGAATATCTTTTGGGCAACCGGCGGTATCAGATCACAGACGGAGATATCGTCTGCGTAGCACCCAATACGGTGCATAAAGTGATCAGACACGATGCCCAGCCGACCGTCCGCACTCTCATAGTCATCACTAAAAAGATGCTGGATCATATGGGCTGGCCGAATGACCGCGATCAGTTCTTTCTTGTCAGACCGAAAGGCGAACAGAAAAGCTGGATCAGACAGCTCATCGAACTGATCCAGCATGAAGAAAAGACAAAGGATAAGAATTATGAAGTGATCGTGGCTGGTTCTCTGGCAGTCCTTCTCGGCTTCCTGACACGGGATCCCGAATCCTTCATCAAAGCCGAAAAAAAGAAACTGTTCGAGCAGCTCATATCTTATGTGGAAGAGCACCTGAGTGAACCGGTAACGCTCAAACAGGCATCGAAAGATCTGTTTGTCAGCGAGAAGACAATCAACCGGGAATTCAAAAAATACATGGACACATCGTTTTATCAGTATGTCGTGAGTTACAAGATGCTGAGTGCTCAGAATCTGATCGCAAACGGAGTTCCGATCCATGAGGTCTGCACCAAAGTGGGCTTTTCGGACTACGCGACCTTTTTCCGCTCATTCAAGAAATACTTCGGGATGTCACCCAAAGAAATGAAGGAGGCGGCTGCTCAGTAGAACTGAAAAACGAGCCCGTTTCGGACCCGAAAAATGGGTCCGCTGTCCTTTGTCAGGAAGGCTCACCTGTGTGTATCACGGATATAACCGATGCAGTCCAATACATTTCGCGCGAATCTTGAAACGCTCTTTGTCACGATCAGGTCTATCTTTCCGGCTTTGCAGTCTGCTATCATCTGCACGAATGCATCCCTGTGCTGCAATGATGTTCCGAAGATGCCTTCATCCGCATAGATATTCACCAGCTACCAGTTCGGCCGTCTGCTCACTACATCTTCGTAATGATTCTTCTGAAGCTCGTATGAGGATGTCTGACGCGGGTCATCTGTCGACACCCTTGCATATACCGCCACCCTTTTGACGTTCTCTTTCTTATAGAAGTCTTTCTGCGGGATAGCCGGTATGACATCCAGCGAATCGGGATCTACACCTTTGTATCTTTCCCGTATCTTCCGTTTCTGCTCAGCGGCATTGCTGAGTTTTTCTTCTGTTTCATTCATCTGTGTCACGGTCCTTTCTATATCGAAATCATATGATTCATAAAAAAAAACGACCATAAACCACAGGTTAAACAGCCTTACTGTTGGTTTTTGCGTACCAATTATCACTTATATATGGTATTCACTCTGAAGTTATCATAATTTAATTTCACAACTTTTTGATCTAGTAAAATTCTAATTTCCACTATCGATTATGTCAAATGGTATTTTCAGCACACAGATCTTCGAAGCTTCTTCGGGGAAATATGTCCCACACCAAAAAAGAGAGCGTCTTTCCTTTTTTCGGAAGCACACTCCCTTAACTACTTTACACAGACGGTTCCATGACTCTGAAGCTCAGGGCACATATTCCGGCAGCTCATCAAACGAATAAAAGTCATAGACTCTGCCCGTACCGCTGCTGCCGTTGATGTTTGAATGAAAGTCAAGAACTAACCTGTCTGATTCTGCCGTTCCCTGAAAATCAATGGTTCCGGATTCATCTACTGTTGTCAGTTCAATATTATGCTCAGTCAATGTATATGTCCCGATCAGGTTTGCATAGCGGGGAGATTCTCTGCGGAACCAGTCTCCTCTGGGAAAATATGAAGATGTCTCCGAAGCCTGTATGCTCGCAATGATCACACCGCCGTCCTCATAGAATCTGAGCAAACTGCTGTTCTTATAGTCAGCATTGTCGTCAAAAAGATAACAGTA
>JAILCN010000055.1 GCA_024680365.1 Solobacterium sp. | reverse complement strand
TTTCCTATACTACTTTACTACCCATATAATCGCTTATATAAAGATTATTATCAATATAGTCCTATACTACGTTCACCGACTTTAGATCATTTTGACAATAAAAAAGGCGTATCCCCATAATTTTTGGGTTTACGCCATTGGCCTCATATGAGAGACCTTTTGTGTTTTGTTCAAAGACTTGAATTATTCAGAGAGAGCCTTGACGTTGTAGAAAGCTTTCTTTCCACGGTATTCAGCAACGTCGCCGAGTTCTTCTTCGATTCTCATCAGCTGGTTGTACTTAGCAATACGATCTGTACGGCTCATGGAACCTGTCTTGATCTGTCCTGCGTTTACACCAACAACGAGGTCGGAGATCGTGCAGTCTTCGGATTCACCGGAACGGTGGGAAACGACTGCTGTGTACTTAGCTTCTTTTGCCATCTCGATGGAGTCGAGAGTTTCTGTCAGTGTACCAATCTGGTTGACCTTGATCAGAACTGCGTTAGCAGCGCCGAGTTCGATACCCTTCTTGATATATGTTGTGTTTGTAACGAAGAGGTCGTCGCCGACGAGCTGGATCTTGTCGCCCAGTCTCTTTGTCAGCTCTACCCAGCCGTCCCAGTCGTTTTCAGCAAGGCCGTCTTCTAGGGATATCAGCGGATACTTTTCAACCCACTTCTCATAGAGCTGGATCATGTCTTCGGAAGACTTCTCGCCTTCGCCGGAACGCTTCAGTTCATAGCAGCCCTTTTCTTCATTGAAGAATTCGGAGGAAGCTGCGTCCATAGCGAAGCATACATCTTCACCCGGCTTGTATCCTGCTTTTTCAACTGCTTCGAGCATGAGAGCCAGAGGGCCTTCATTACCGAGAGTCTCAAGAGGTCCAGTTCCGCCCGGCAGAGAGGACGGTGCATATCCGCCTTCGTCACCGACAGCTGTGTTGTAGCCATAGCCCTTCAGAACTTTCTTCAGAGCATGGAAGATCTCAGCGCCCATACGAATTGCTTCGTGGAATGTCTTTGCGCCGACAGGCATGATCATGTATTCCTGAACGTCGGAAGCAGAGTCAGCGTGCTTGCCGCCGTTGAGGACGTTCATCATAGGAACAGGGAGAACCTTTCCGTTCGGGCCGCCGATGTACTTGTAGAGCGGCAGACCGCAGGAATCAGCAGCTGCACGTGCAGCAGCGAGGGAAACAGCCAGAGTAGCGTTTGCACCGAGGTTGGATTTGAACGGTGTGCCGTCGAGGTCGAGCATAGCCTTGTCGATCTTCGGCTGATCAAATACGTTCAGTCCGATAACTGCCGGAGCGATCTTTTCATTAACGTTAGCAACTGCTTTCAGTGTGCCGGCACCGCCGAAACGGTTCTTGTCGCCGTCACGAAGTTCGAGAGCTTCTCTTTCACCTGTGGAAGCGCCGGACGGAACGATAGCGCGTCCCCAAGCGCCGGACTCTGTTGTAACTTCTGCTTCAACTGTAGGGTTGCCGCGGGAGTCGATTACTTCACGAGCGTGTACTTCAGCAATTGGATCTACAAAATTAGGCATCTTGATTATATCCTCCTATTGATTACCTATATTCCTTCAGAATGTCTGATTGGAACCTTACTTTGTTGCGTCGATGATTTCCTTGAAGGAATCAACTTTCAGGGATGCGCCGCCGATCAGTGCGCCATCGATGTCTTCACATGCCATGTATTCAGCAATGTTTGTCGGCTTAACGGATCCGCCGTACTGGATACGGACAGCTTCGCCTGTTGCTTCGTCATAGAGAGCCTTGACGTTGTCTCTGACACACTTGCAGCAGTCTTCAGCGATTTCCTTGGTAGCGCTCTTGCCTGTTCCGATTGCCCAGATCGGCTCATAAGCGATGACCATCTTGGAAACTTCTTCTGCTGTCAGTCCTGCGAGGGAGCCTGTCAGCTGGTTCTTGATGACTTCTGCTGTTTCGCCTGCGTCATACTGAGCTTCTGTTTCACCAATGCAGAGGATCGGGATAATGTTGTCAGCGAGCAGTCTCTTGGCTTTTGCAGCACAAGCAGCGTCTGTCTCAGCATAATATGTACGTCTCTCGGAGTGGCCGATAATGCAGTATGTAATGCCGACTTCCTTGAGCATCGGTACGGAGATTTCGCCTGTGTAAGCACCGCTGTCTTTTTCGTTGCAGTTTTCAGCAGCGATCAGCAGGTTCTTTGCGTTCTTAACGCAGACATCGAGATCTACGAACGGTGCGCCGATACCATAATCAGCAGCTTCTTCGCCTGTGAGGATCTCTTCGATACCCTTCATGAATTCTTCCGCTTCACGAGGGGTCTTGTTCATTTTCCAGTTGCCAAAAATTACAGGTTTTCTTGCCATATTCGATTATTCCTTGTCCGGGATAATGGAGATGCCCGGCAGATCCTTTCCTTCCATGAATTCGAGAGATGCACCGCCGCCTGTGGAGATATGGCTGAACTTCTCAGCAAATCCGAGGTTCTTCGCAGCAGAAGCACTGTCGCCGCCGCCGATGATCGTTGTAGCGTCTTCAAGGTTAGCCAGAGTCTTGCAGATCTCAATTGTTCCTACTGCAAATCTCGGATCTTCAAAGACACCCATCGGTCCGTTCCAGAATACTGTCTTAGCGCCTTCGAGCTGCTTCTTGAAGAGTTCGACTGTTTCCGGTCCGATATCGAGGCCCATGAAGCCTTCCGGAATTTCTCCCGCCTTGACTGTCTTGATCTCTGTCGGGTTGGAGAAATCGTTTGCGACTACTGTGTCAACAGGGAGGAACAGTTTGCCTTCGCCCTTCGCGATGAATTCTTTTGCGAGTTCAATTCTGTCAGCTTCGAGCAGGGATGTACCGATCTCGCCGCCCATAGCCTTGGAGAATGTGTAGGACATGCCGCCGCCGATCAGAACTTTGTCAGCGATCTTCAGCAGGTTCTCGATAACTGCGATCTTGTCAGATACTTTTGCGCCGCCGAGGATAGCAACGAGCGGTCTTTCAGGTTCGTTCAGAGCCTTGCCCAGAACGTTGACTTCTTTCTCAACCAGGAAACCGAGAGCGCTCGGCAGATGAGAAGCGATGCCTGTTGTGGAAGCATGTGCTCTGTGAACAGAACCGAATGCATCTTCTACGAACAGATCGCCGAGTTTTGCCCAGTATGCACCGAGCTCAGGATCGTTTTTAGATTCGCCCTTTTCGTAACGTGTATTCTGCATCAGAACGATGGAACCTTCTTCCTGTGCAGCAACTGCGGCTTCAAGTTCCTCACCGCGTGTAGCGTTAACGAATTTGACCGGAGCATTCTGCAGTTTTGCGAGGCAGTCCGCAACAATGCTCATATCGTTCTTTGCCTTGTCTTCATCAGTCTTAACTTTTCCCAGGTGGCTGAGCAGCAGAACCTTTGCTCCGTTTTCAGTCAGGTAGTTAATTGTCGGCAGAGCAGCACGAACACGGTTATCATCCGTAATCACACCATTTTTGTGGGGAACATTGAAGTCGACACGTACAATTACGTGCTTGCCTTTAACGTCCAGATCTTTAACAGTAACTTTAGACATTTTAAATTATCTCCTCCTTAATTTGCTGTCACCATTATACCACCCGCCTCTCACTGCGTGAATGAGAAACAGGGTAATTTCAGTTTGTTTTCACACGATTTTCGTGCATGTTTTAAAGAGAAAAAGGCAGCCCGCGCCGGAGCTGCCTTTGATCAATTAGTTATCCGGCCAGTTGCAGATAGTATAGTAGAGTTCTTCGTAAATATTTGCGCTCTGTTCCCAGCTGACATCCGTTGTCATTGCGCTCTTTACGAGACCTTTCCAACCCGGTTTATTGTTGTAATACTGTTCTACTGCCCAGCGCAGAGTATAGACCATGTCATCCGGATTCGCTGCCCAGAAGGAGAAGCCGTTGCCTTCTCCGGTGTACTGGTTGAACGGATGAACGGTATCTTTCAGACCGCCTGTTTCACGTACCAGCGGCAGTGCACCGTAATGCATTGCGATCAGCTGTCCGATTCCGCACGGTTCATAGAGGGAAGGCATCAGGAACAGGTCGCATCCTGCGTAGATCTTGTGAGCAAGGTCTTCATTATATCCGCAGTAGTATACGCCCTTTCCTTTGTATTCGCTTTCCATCCACTTGAACGCGTTCTCGGCATTGGCTTCACCTGTTCCGAGAATGCAGAACTGAACATCCATGCCCATGATCTCATTAATGCGGTCTGTGATCATGTAGACACCCTTCTGATTTGTCAGACGGGATACCAGTCCGATCAGAGGTACATCATCCCGCACTTCAAGACCAAGTTCTTCCTGGAGCGCTTTCTTGTTTGCCTTCTTGCCGGAAACATATGATTTGACATCATAGTTCTTTGCGAGAAGCTTGTCGGTCTTCGGGTTCCACTCTGTAACATCGATGCCGTTGACAATTCCCCAGAGATCATCTCTTCTGTAGCGGAGAACGCCGTCCATTCTTTCGCCGTACGCTTCCGTCAGGATCTCGTTGGAATATGTCGGGGAAACGGTTGTGATCTTATCGGCATATACGATACCGGCCTTCATGAAGGAAATGCCTGTGTCGAACTTGATGGAGCCATTGTCAAAGTAGCTGTAGTCAAGTCCGAGACAGCTCGGCAGCATATCAACACCGAAATTGCCCTGGAAAGCCATATTATGAATCGTATATACATGCTTGATCTGCTGATAACGATAGTCATCTGCATAGCAGGCGTGTGCCATCAGCGGGATCATGCCGGTCTGCCAGTCATTGGAATGAATGATGTTCGGCCACCAGTTGATGAAATAGATCATATCCAGAGCGGCTCTCTGGAAGAAGGCGAATCTCTCACCGTCATCCTCGAAGCCATACAGGCCGTCTCTTTCAAAGTAATACTGATGTTCGATGAAGTAGTAAACTACTCCGTCAACAGTCGTTGTATAGTATGTCGCAGGCTGATCGATCCATCCGGAATGAACCTGGATCGTGCCGATACGATCAAGCTGATCATAGTATTTCTCAATGATCTTCTTATACAGCGGCAATACAACACGGACATCATGGCCGCGCTTTGCCAGCGCTTTCGGCAGTGAACCGATGACATCAGCGAGTCCGCCGGTCTTGATGAAAGGCAGTCCCTCACCTGCTGCGAATAATACGGATCTTCCCATAAACTGTCTCCTTATCTGTTTTAGATACGGTCTCTTCTGTTAACGTATACCGGTTCTTCGTCTGTGCCCTTCAGCTCCTTCACGTGATGGATGATCGCATATTTATCAACAACTACATGATCCAGTTTTGCCTTTTCGCCGATGTATGCGCCAGGCAGGATGATGGAGTTCTTAACAACTGCGCCTTTGCGGATCGTAACGTTTCTGCTGACGATGGAATCTGTGACAGTGCCTTCGATCACGCTGCCGTTCGCAACAACAGAACCTGTGACCTTGGATCCTGCGACATACATTGTCGGTGAGGAGTCGTTGGTCTGTGTGTAGATCGGCCAGCCTGCCTTGAACAGTCCTGCCGCAACGTTTCTGTCACGGAGAAGCATCGAAACACGGTAGTATTCCTGCAGAGAGTTGATGCAGGCAACAAATCCCTTGACGCCATAGCCCTTGATCTTCAGGGTATCAACGGAATCCTTCAGGATGTCCTTGAACCAGTACAGAGAGGATGTAGCAGCTGCTTTCTTGACAAGTTCAATGAACAGTTTCTTGGACATGACATACGCTTCCATGGAAACGTTCTTTGTCTTTGTGTTGCCTCTGTTCTTGTCAAATGCAGTAACGTTCTTTTCCTTGTCAAGTGTCAGAACGTCGCAGCCCAGATAGCTTGTCTTTGCCTCGTTGGTGTATGTATAGAGAACAGTGACATCAGCGCCGGATTCCTTGTGAGCATCCAGGACCTTGCTGAAGTCGAGGCTGTATACGAAGTAGCTCGGAGCGACTACAACATACGGGTTGCGGTCTTCTTCGATGTACTGCATGTTGAGCATGTAGTTTGCTACGTCATGGTTGTATACAGGGCTGTTGAAGCTCTTCTCACCATAGAGGATGCGCAGCTTGCCGCGCTTGGAGTTGATATTGTAATTTGTTCCGTTGCCGAGATGTTCGATCAGGTTGCGGGGTTTTTCCTTGCAGTAGACCTGAACATTGTCGATGCCGGAATTTGTCATGTTGCTGAGGATAAAGTCAACAACGCGATAGCGGCCCAGGAATGCGATGGCCGGTACCGGACGGTGATCAGCGAGACCTTCGACGTTCGCTGTCGTATCTTCAAAACTAATAATTCCCAGTGCGTTCATCTTAGCGTCCTCCTACTCCACGAACTGTTTTGCTACCAGTTCGATGTGTTCACTGTCTGCGGAACCAACCGTTACACCCGGAGCGATCTCTGTATCGTCCGCGACAATGCAGCGTGTGACCTTAGCACCTTCGCCGATCTTTGCGCCGGGGTTAATGACAGAGTCGATGACCTTGGCGCCTTTTCCGATCACGCAGTTAGTACCGAGAACGGAATTCTTGACTGTGCCGAGAACAACGCTTCCCTGTGTAATGTAGGAATTGTCGATCTTTGCTTCGTCGCCAATGAACTGAGGCAGCGCGTTGACATCTTCTGTATAGATCTTCCAGGAGTTGTCGCCGAGATCGAGTTCATTGTTGCTCTTGAGCAGGTCCATGTTGGATTCCCACAGAGAATCAACTGTTCCTACATCCTTCCAGTATCCCTTGAAGCGGTATGCAGCAAGCTTTCTGTTGTCATTCAGATAAGCAGGAATGATGTCCTTGCCGAAGTCGTGGTTGGACTTTTCATCCTTGTCATCCGCAAGCAGATACTTTCTCAGTGTCTTGTAAGTGAAGATGTAGATACCCATGGATGCGAGTGTGGATTTCGGATGCGCCGGCTTCTCCTCGAATTCATAGATCATGTCGTCTTCGTTGCAGTTCATGATGCCGAATCTTGTAGCTTCCTTCAGAGTGACCTGAAGAACAGCGATCGTTGCATCGGCCTGCTTTTCCTGATGATACTTCAGCATTGCGTCGTAATCCATCTTGTAGATGTGGTCGCCGGAAAGGATCAGAACATATTCCGGATCAACCTGATCGAGGAAGTCAATATTCTGTGTAATCGCGTCCGCAGTGCCTCTGTAAACTTCGAATCCCTTCTGGTCTCTTTCACGCGGTGTCAGAACGTAGACGCCGCCGTCGTTTGTGTCAAGACCCCAGAACTGATCCTTCGCTACATACGCGTTCAAAAGAACGGATTCATACTGTGTCAGGACACCAACTGTCTGAATGCCCGAGTTCGCACAGTTACTGAGTGGGAAGTCGATGATCCGGTATTTTCCACCGAAGTGAACAGCCGGCTTCGCGACTTTTTTGGTCAGGTCCAAAAGGCGGGTACCTCTTCCGCCTGCAAGGATCATGGCCGCCATAGTATTAGCTCTCATTATCTTTGCCTCCTGCAAATACTTTGAATCTGTATCCATTATATTACAGGACAAGGTCTTTTTAAAACCGGAATCGCATTTATTTTAGCTTGATTCCGGCTTTTTTTTACGTTTCAAATCATTTTCTCAGAAGGTATTCTCTGACAAGTGAAATAAAGTACAGAGAACCCGTTATGATCACGGTTCCTTCGTTTCTGCTGCGGGCTGTTTCAACTGCTTCACGCCAGTCCGGGATCGTTTCCGCGCCTGCCATTTTCAGGGCTTCGCGGCCGGAACGGACGTTGTCAAAATGAGTCAGGATCAGATGATCGCAGCAGCCTTTCAGACGCAGCGCCATCTTCTCTGCAGGCTTGTCTGCCAGAGCGCTGAAGACAGCCGTCACAGGATGTGGAAGCAGCTTCAGAGAACTGCACAATGCTTCGATCCCTTCTTCGTTGTGGGCGCCGTCAATGATGACAAGCGGATCTTCTGATGCGGTCTCAAACCGTCCTGCCCAGCTGCTTTCCGCGATCGCACTGCGGGATGCTTCGGAAGCAATATCAACACCGAGAAGCCAGGCTGCTTCCAGCGCAAGCGAAGCATTCTGTTTCTGATACTGAGCACCGCGGAAGCTGTAGTTCACGCCTCTGTATGCAAATTCATGTTCCGCAAGACTCCGGTATTTCCGTACTCTGATCACAGCAGCGTGCTTTCGTTCTGCACTGCGGCGGATCACTGTTTCCGCGTGAGCGTCCAGCATGCCGGTCAGGCAGCGGGAACCAGGCTGGATGATGCCGGCCTTTTCAAACGCGATCTGCTGGATGCGGCTGCCGAGAACATCGGTATGATCATAGGAGATCGTTGTGATGATGTTCAGCAGCACCGACTGGAAAACGTTGGTGTTGTCCAGTCTGCCGCCAAGGCCGGTCTCCATCAGAATGATATCGGCTTTCTGATCACGGAACCACTGCAGCGCGATCAGCGTATCGATCTCAAACATGCCGAGATCGTATTGTTCGATATACGGCATATCCTGCTTTAAATAGTCCAGGAAGACAGTTTCCGGGATCCACTCATTGTCGATCCGTATGCGGTCGCAGTGATGGACAAGATGCGGGGACGTAAACGTGCCGGTCTGGTATCCGGCGGCAGTCAGAAGGCTGCGCAGATAAGAGACGGTTGAGCCTTTGCCGTTGGTTCCGGCAATGTGCACTGTCTTCAGATGGTCCTGCGGACTGCCGCACAGCTTCAGCACTTCTCTGATCGGCTCCAGTCCGTGCCGGCGGTTCTTGCGCCGCATGACCCATTCAATATCACGTTGTTCGCTCATAAGCCTCCTTTACAAAAACCCGGTCTTACCGGGTATGATTCAGGTTCGGGATCTGCCAGTCGATCCTTGTTCTGCCGTGTTCTTCCAGGAAGGCATTTGCCTTTGAGAAGTGGCGGCAGCCGAAGAAACCGTTGTAAGCAGAAAGCGGTGACGGATGGGCTGCTTCCAGTACCAGATGACGGCTGCGGTCGATCATGGAAAGCTTGCTGCGGGCATCTCTGCCCCAGAGCAGAAAGACGACCGGTTCCTCTTTCTGATTGATCCTCTGGATCGCGTGGTCCGTGAATGTCTCCCAGCCTTTTCCGGCATGGGAACGGGGACGGGAATCGCGCACCGTCAGCACGGCGTTGAGAAGAAACACGCCCTGCTTTGCCCACGGCATCAGATAGCCGTTGTCCGGCAGATAACAGCCCAGATCATCCTGAAGTTCTTTGTAAATATTCATCAGACTCGGCGGGATCTGCACGCCGGGATTGACCGAAAAGCACATGCCGTGCGCCTGCCCTCTCTGATGATAGGGATCCTGGCCGAGGATCACGACTTTCACATCGGGCAGATCACAGTTTTCAAAGGCTGAAAACACAAGCTGCTTTGGCGGATAGACCGGGCCGTTCTCATATTCCTGGTGCACAAAGGATGCCAGTGTTTTGAAATACGGCTGTTCCCATTCGTTTTTCAGCCACGGCGTCCACTCGTTCTTTTTCATGGACTTAACGTACCTTCCGATGCGACGCCAGGGCCAGAACGATGATCAGCAGAGCCGCTGCGATGGCTGCGATGCCGCCGTACATGACCCATTTTCTTCCTTCCGCGTTCTGATCGATCTCGCCGTCGTCACCGTCAACAGGATACGGCACGGGTGTCGGCGCTGGTGTTTTGTCCGGTGTCTTTCCGGTCAGGGAAGTGATGTACTGATCGACGTCTTTTCTGACCAGTTCGAACGGTCTGTCACCGTTGGTCAGAAGTACTTTGTTGAAGTCTTTCAGACTGAATCCGTCCAGTTTTTCGCAGTCTTTCTTCAGTTCCCAGAATTTGGCGAAACCGACGCCGTACGGCAGGATCACGCCCGGGCTTTTGCAGACGAAGGAATACAGGCCGCTTGTCATGGAATCATTGAAGCCCTGCTTCTGGATCCATTTGGAAAGGTCTTTCTTTGTCCAGCCCAGACCGTTGACGCCAAGGTCGGCAGCCGCGTTGAGAACGTAGGAGATGCCTGTGTTCAGACGGCAGGCATCCGCCGCGTCTTTGCTGAGGCCGCTGTTGCGCCATGCCCAGTCTTCCACATACATTGCCCAGCCTTCCGCATATCCGATGTTGGAAAGCGCCGCACGCAGATGGGCAGGCTTTGTATCCAGGAACCAGGTCATCTGATAGCAGTGACCCGGGAATCCTTCGTGAGCAAGCGTCTCATACATCTCGTTGATATCGGTGACGTTTGTGCCGTTGATCTTGATCACATTGTCGGTAATATCATCGACCGGCGGATTCAGATAGTATGCGTTAATGTTGGGGTTGGCAACGGACGGATCCAGATAGGATGCTGTATACTTCACATCCGGTCCTTCCGGGAAGTCTTTCTTCAGGTTTTCCTGCAGGTATTTCAGGATCTCTTCGGGATCCTTGAATTTGACCTTTTCTTCAAGATCGGCAGAACTGGTTGTCATCAGCATATAGAATTCGCCGAATGCCGACTTCAGATATTTCTCGCACTGGGCAAGAAGGGTCTGCACGGAATCTTCTGAGCTTGTCTTGAATTTCGCATATGCCTCAAAATAAGCTTTTCCGTCTTTGAGTTCCGCCAAGCCGCCCTGGCTGGTGCGGGATCCTCTGAGTTTCTCAAGCTCTGCCTTTGCTTTCTTATAGGAAGGAATATAGCTGTTGAGAATGATATCGCGGTTCTTTTTCTTGTACGTTTCTTTTTCTTCACTGCTGAGACCTTCAAACGCGTCTACATTCTTTTCAAAGACAATGATCAGCTCGTTGTCGTCAGTCTTTTCAACGAATTTATCGATCGACTCTTCTGTTTCATCAAGAGCCTCATCGGTCATGAAATAGCCGTTCTTCGCCTGTGTCCGCGTCAGTTCCAGCGCTTCATCCACGTAGTCATCCACGGTCGAAAGCACGGTCAGATAATCCTCAAAATCTCCCTTCTCGTAGAATTTATATTCTGCGAAGTTCGTGGTCAGATTATCGGTGATGCCGCCGGTCGGCAGGAAATAGAAATCCATCATCGGGAAGGAATTCAGTTCCTTCAGCCGTTCCAGATAATTGCGGTAGATATCGTAATCCGCCTTCTGGGCGTCACTGAGCTTTTCGTAGTCAAACTGTTCAAGTTCTTTCAGCGTGTCTTCGATGTCTTTGATCTCTTCCGCGTAGGATTCCAGATCGCCGATTTCACCGACTTTCAGCTCCGGATTTTTGATGCCGAGCGCCTGATAATCACGCACCGTGAAGTGCATGTTCAGGTAGTCTTCTTCCATCGATTCAATAAACTGTTCTTCCATCCAGCGGTCGAAGTCCTCCGGCGAACTGCCTTCAGCTGCCGCAGGGACCGGATTCATCAGAATTGAACCGCACAGCAGTGCGGTCAGGATCAGCTTTGTTTTTTTCATACTCTTCAGTGCTCCTGTTTTATCTTGCGCAGACGATCACTGTCAGCGGCGGCACCACGACAGCAGACGTCGGCGAATAGGATTCATTGCCGTTTCTGTCCAGAACGATATGCCAGCCCGGTTCAAAGTGATAGTATCTTTCATCGAATGTCGGGTTGATGATGACACGCATCAGTTCTGTCGATGTCTGGGGATCTTTCTTTTCAATGTCATAGAAGACGACGCCTCCGTCAGAGACGGAAAGATGCAGGCTTTCTTCGATCTCCTTGGCATCGCGCAGACGGAACGCTGCATACTTGCGGCGCATGGCAATGCATTTCTTCGTATATTCAACGACCTCACTGTTCAGAACAGCGCGCTGCCAGTTCATCTGGTTGATCTCATCGCCGCTGTTGTAGGAATTGGAGTTGTCGTTCTTGGTGCCGCAGTATTCCATGCCGGCGTGAATGAACGGAACACCCTGAGCGCACAGCGTGGAAGCGATCAGCATCTTCTGACGCTTCATGCGGGTGTTTCTGTCTTCGTTTCCGCAGCAGAAATGCATCTTGTCCCAGACAGTATTGTTATCATGTGTCTCCAGCGCGTTGATGGACTGCTCCGGTGAATCGAAACGCTTGAAATACGGCGTGGAAAGAACGTTGGCGCTGAGAGCGCTGAGCATGTTGAAGCTCTGACCGAGATCGCCGGTCACATAGCCGCGGTCATATTTCTGATCGTCGGACGTCTTGCCCTTGACGACGTCGCGGAAATAGTCGTTGAAATGGCCGATGCCCGGCATCTTGCTCTGGTTCAGGATCGAAGCTTTCCTGGCTCCGTCCAGCGTCGTCGGCATATCCCATCCTTCGCCGTAGATCATCGCGGATCCTTTGATCCGCTTGGCTGCTGAGCGGATCTCGTTCATCGTATCGACATCGAGGATGCCCATCAGATCGAAACGGAAGCCGTCCACGCCGTAGGTATGCATCAGAGCGCGGATCACACCAATGATATACATGCGCACCATCGGTTTCTCAGAAGCGAAGTCGTTTCCGCAGAATGTGCCGTTGGAAAGATAGCCTCTTTCGTTGTAGCGGAAATAGTAATACGGCAGGATCGCCTCAAACGGCGAAGTAGCCACATCATAGACATGGTTAAAGACAACGTCGAGGTTCACTCTGAGTCCTTCCCTGTGCATTGTTGTGATCAGCGTGCGCAGTTCTCTGACTCTGGCATAGGGGTCATCCGGATCACTGGAATAGCTTCCTTCCGGAACCAGGTAATGCATCGGGTCATAGCCCCAGTTGTATGTTTTCTGCGGATGGAATTCATCCACTGTGCTGAAATCCAGGACCGGCATCAGCTGTATATGCGTCACGCCGAGTGAAACGAGATAGGAAAGACCCGTCGGCATATCACGATAGGCGGTCCCTGTTTCTGACAGCGAGCTGAACAGACCGTTCGTCTTTGTCCCAGTGAACGGATTGGACGTCATGTCGCGGACATTCGCTTCATAGATGACAGCGTCTGTTTCAAACGGTGAACCGCTGACCGGATAGTCGCGGATCGCCCGGATCTCATCCAGATCGATCACGGCGCTTTCCCTGCCGTTGCCGGTGGAGCTGTATGCATACGGGTCGGCGCTTTCGGCGATCACGCCGTTGCGTTCGATCATGTATGTGTATGTCGCGTGCTTCAGATCACCGCTGACCCGGATGCGCCAGACGCCCCGGTCACCGCGGACCATCGGATAGGCGCTGAGCTTGCGGCTGACGCGGACGCGCAGCGTTACGCTGACTGCGGTCGGAGCCCAGAGTGCGAATTCCGTATAATTCTGATGATATGTTGATCCAAGATCGTTCCCTTCATAGGTAAAACGGTCATTGAACTGTTTTGTGTTCACGATCATCCGCCAGATCAGCGGAACACTGAGACCATGCTGTTCACGTACCATGTATGACGCGCCGAAATCCAGGATCGGACATGTCAGGTCGTAGCGGATCTGATCGCCGTGGTCCTCGACGCCGGTAATGATCAGGTCGGTACAGTATCCGTGATCGCCGGTTATACAGAACCAGTCTGTTTTTCCGCCGTAAAATGTCCGGTTGATCCAGACTGTAATTTTTCCAAAATCGTCAAGATATGCACTCATTGAAGCCATATGATCGCCTCCTGTCTAAAAACAATGAAAGGGCGCCCTCGGGTGCCCTCTTATTTTATCAGATATCCAGCTGTTTTACTTTCCAGATTTCTTTTGCATATTCCTCAATTGTTCTGTCGCTTGAGAAATAACCGCTCTTTGCGATGTTGATCAGACACATCTTCGCCCATGCTCTGCGGTCCTGATACAGTCTTTCAATCTCTTCCTGCGCCTTGACATACGCGTCGAAGTCAGCCAGAACAAAGAATTCGTCGTTCTTCATCAGGAGTTCATCATAGATGATGCGGAACTCATTGGGATCAGAAGCCCATGTCGTATTGATGAACGTATTCATGACATTGCGGATGCGTTCGTCATTGTTGTAGTATTCACGAGCGTTGTAATTGTAGCGTTTTTCGTTGACCTCATCAACTGTCATGCCGAAGATCACATCGTTCTCGCGGCCGACCAGTTCATCGATCTCAACGTTGGCGCCGTCCAGTGTGCCCAGCGTCACCGCGCCGTTCATCATGAACTTCATGTTGCCGGTGCCGGATGCTTCCTTGCCGGCTGTGCTGATCTGTTCGGACACATCTGTGCCCGGAACAAGGATCTCAGACATGGAGACATTGTAGTTCGGCAGGAAGACGACTTTCATCATGTCTTTGACATCCGGATCGTTGTTGACAACGTTGGCAACGCGGTTGATCAGCTTGATGACTTTCTTTGCGAACGCATAGCTGCTGGCTGCCTTTGCCGCGAACAGATAGGTATGAGGAACCATCCGGTATTCCGGATCGGACTTGATCCGCTGATAGCGGTAGATGACATGCATGATGTTCAGCAGCTGTCTCTTGTAGGCGTGCAGACGTTTTGCCTGGGTATCGAAAATGGATTCCGGATTGACTGCTACGCCGGTCTTGTCTTCAATATAATCCGCCAGAAGCCACTTGCGCTCCTGCTTGACGCTCAGGAATGCATCCTGAACGGCAGGCTGATCGACATAGTTCATCAGCTTCTCAAATTCGCGGTAGTCGCCTTCATACTTTTTGCCGATCTTGCGGTCCATCAGGCTCTTCAGCTGAGGGTTGCTGTAAAGCATCCATCTTCTGTGCGTGATGCCGTTTGTCTTGTTGGAGAAACGCTCCGGGAACAGACGGTAGTAGTCACGGAACAGATCTTTCTTGAGGATCTCACTGTGCAGGGCAGCGACGCCGTTGACGCTGTGGGAACCGATGATGGCAAGATTTGCCATATGGACCTGATCGTCTTTGATGATGCGTACTCTCTCCATCATTGCCGGATCTTCCGGGCAGTGAATGCGGACATACTGGCAGAAGCGTCTGTCAATCTCCTCGATGATCATGTAAATTCTCGGAAGCAGCTCGCGGATATAGCGGGTCGGCCATTTTTCCAGAGCTTCGGACATGACGGTGTGGTTTGTATAGGACATGACTTCCGTTGTGATCTTGGAAGCTTCGTCCCACTGGTATCCGTAGTCGTCCATCAGAACGCGCATCAGTTCGGGAATTGCCAGGACCGGATGGGTATCATTCAGCTGGATGGCGATCTTTTTGCCGAGGTTGTCCAGCTTCTTGAATGTATGCATGTGTGACTCGATGATGCTGTTGATGCCGGCGCAGACAAAGAAGTACTGCTGCTTCAGGCGGAGGAATTTGCCTTCCTCGGTACTGTCGTTCGGATAAACGTTCAGACAGATGTTCTCAACATCAGAAAGATACTGACGGTAGTCAATGCCGCGCGGCGCGATGTCAGCCGGTTCCGCCGACCACAGACGCAGCGTATTTGTCATCTTCGTGTCGGAGCCGATCATTGCCATGTCATACGGGACAGCTCTGATATGCGTCGCGTCAACATGGGAAAAATGCATGTCGCCGTTTTCATCATATGTAACGTTCAGATGTCCGTAGAATTTGACATCGACAGCGTGCTTCGGCTTGCGGATCTCCCACGGCGTGCCGTAGTACATCCACATATCAGGCATTTCGACCTGATCGCCCTGATGGTTGATCAGCTGACGGAACAGACCCGCACGGTAGCGGATGCAGTTGCCGTTGACCGGATATCTCATGGATGCGGCAGAATCCATGAAGCATGCGGCAAGTCTTCCCAGGCCGCCGTTGCCCAGACCGGGGTCAGCTTCCAGTTCAGCCAGGTCTTTGTAATCGATGCCGAGGTCTTTGAGGCCTTCGACGACCATATCGTAGATCCCCAGGTTCTTCAGGTTGCTTGTCAGCATCCGTCCAAGCAGGAATTCCATTGAGAAATAGTAAACCTGTTTTGTCTTCTCCTGCGCCTCTGCCTGTTTGGTGTCTTTCCAGTTGACATTGGCATAATCTCTGACCATCTTGCCCAGAGCGATGTACTTCTCCGTCGGATGGGTCTGATCGACTGTTGTTCCGTATGATTCTACGAGCCGTCGGGTATATTCTTTCTTGAACTCCGTTTTGTTTTTGAACATAAATTCTTCTGCCCTTTCTAACAGTTCGTTTGTTTCGCGGTTTTTCTGACTGCCTTCTTTTTCGGACAGGTCAGCCAGATTGCGGACCATGGTGCGATCCGGATCGTGATCGAGTATTCAAAGTCCTGTAGCTTCTCTTTTCTCTTCCATGCCTTGACAGGCTTGAAGTTGCACATGTTGCATCCGTCGTAAATATCCTTCTCGGAATTCAGGATCTCCGTATACGTTCCGCCGCACGGAACACAGACATCATATGCCTCATAGGATGCCGACAGGCAGTTCAGGACACATACAAGGTATTCTTTATCATCTTCGCGGTAAAAAGTAAAGATACTTTGTTTCGCATTATCCGCATCGATCCATCGAAATCCGTTATTTCTTTCATAATCATACCTGAAAAGACAGGGATGATGGTCGTAGATCCGGTTCAGATCGGTAAAGTAACGCAGGAACGCGTCGTGACGCGGATAATCCAGAAGGAACCAGTCCAGTTCCTTATTTTCGTCGAATTCACGGAAACTGGCAATCTCATTGCCCATAAAATTCAGTTTTTTGCCGGGATGGGCATACATATACGCGTACAGATTCCTGACCTGGGAGAATTTCATGTCATAATCGCCGAACATTCTGTCGATCACCGTCTTCTTGCCGTGTACGTTCTCGTCATGGCTCAGCGGCAGAAGGAACCGTTCACTGTGGAAATATGCCATCGAGAATGTGATCTTGTTATGATCATGTACCCGGTAAAGAGGATCTGTCGCATAGTATTTGAGTGTATCGTTCATCCATCCCAGATCCCACTTGTAGTCAAATCCGAGTCCGCCGTCCAGTGTATCGGCAGTGACCTTCGGGAAATCCGAGCTGTCTTCAGCGATCATCATGACGGTCGGGAATTCTTTGTGGATGTAATAATTCAGTCTCTTGATGAAATTCAGTGAACCTTCGTTGGTCCCGCGGTTGCTGTTGCCCGCCCAGTAGATCAGGTTGGAAACTGCGTCGATGCGGATGCCGTCCATGTGATAGACATCACACCAGAACGCTGCCGCGGAGATCAGGAAGGAACGGACTTCCTCATTCCAGAGGTTGAAATTCATCGTGCCCCACTGAGATTCGGCATTTTCCCTGTCTGTGTATTCATACAGCGCTTCACCGTCAAAATACCGCAGTCCGAAGTCATCCTTTACAAAGTGAACAGGAACCATGTCCACGATCACGCCGATGCCTTCTCTGTGGCAGGCATTCACAAAGGACGCGAATTCCGTCGGATTGCCGTATCTGGACGTCAGTGAAAAGTATCCGCTTGCCTGATAGCCCCAGGAACCGTCGAACGGGTATTCATTGAGGGGCATCATCTCAATATGCGTAAAGCCGTGCGCCTTGACGTAGGGAATCAGATTCTGTTCCAGCATTTCATAGGTATAGGGATATGCTCCGTTGTGCATCCAGCCGCCGGCATAAACTTCATAGATATTCAGCGGCGCATCGAAACAGCGGGTGCGTTTGTTCATCCACGCTTTATCAGACCATTTGATCTCATTGAGATCATAGACTTTGGAAGCTGTCTCCGGACGGGTCTCGCTGTAGAACGCGTAGGGATCCGACTTGTTGAAGCATCTGCCGCTGCGGTCTTCGATCCGGTAGCGGTAGGAGCTCCACTGCTGAACACCTTTGACAAAAACGCTCCAGACGCCGGTGAAGCCGGTACGCTCCATGCGGATGGGATGGGCTTCCCAGTCGGTAAAGGAACCGATCACGCTGACGTTCCTGGCATGCGGTGCATATACCGTAAAACGGACGCCTTCGCCGTCTTCATATTCAAAATGAGCACCAAAAAGGCGGTACGCGTTTACTGCACAGCCTTGATGAAAGTACTCAATGATCTTCTCTTTGTCCATAAATAACATCTCCTGGAAGTAACTGCAGATAATAACTCATATATATTATATTGACTGACATAAAAAAAGCCTAATATTTCTTAAATTCATTTTATTACAATTACCTTGATTTGTATGATTCTCAGCTGACAGAAAAAAGCCCGCCGGAAGGCGGGCAATGACTGAAATCGATCAATCAGGAAAGAATCGGTTTCATAGCTTCAGCCAGTGCATCTTTTTCAGCCTGTGCTTCTGCCAGATCTTTTCCAAGTGTTGTGAAGTATGTCTTGATCTTCGGTTCTGTTCCGGACGGACGAACGATGACTGCAGCGCCGTCTTCCAGTTCATAGATCAGGACGTTTGCCTTCGGCAGACCTGTTTCTTCAGGTTTTGTGTAGTCTGTTACCTTGGCAACTGCTTTTCCGGCGAATTCTTTCGGCGGATTCGCACGCAGGTCAGCCATGATTCCGTTCATCTTGTCCATGCCGGACAGGCCAGGGAATTCGAAGCTGTCGACCTTGTTCAGGTAACGGCCGTATTCAGCATAGATCTCTTCCAGACGCTGCTTGATGGAGGAACCGATGGAACGGTAGTACGCAGCCATTTCGCAGATCAGCATGGAGCCGATGACAGCGTCTTTGTCACGTACGTACGGTCCTGCCAGGTAGCCGTAGCTCTCTTCGAAACCGAAGATGAATCTGTCGACTTCGCCTGCTGCTTCCAGCTGAGCGATCTGGTCGCCGATCCACTTGAAGCCTGTCAGTGTATGTCTGAGTTCAACGCCATAGTGCTTCGCAACTGCGTCAGCGAGCGGTGTGGAAACGATGGACATAACAGCGACCGGTTTCTCAGGCATTGTGCCCTTTTCAATTCTTCCTGCGCAGATGTAGTCAAGCAGGAGAACGCCCATTTCGTTTCCGGAAACGAGTTCATAGGAACCATCCGGACATTTCATGGCGATACCGACACGGTCAGCGTCAGGGTCTGTTGCCAGCATCAGGTCAGCACCGACTTCTTTTGCCAGGTTCAGTCCTTTTTCCAGAGCTTCGAAGATCTCAGGGTTCGGATACGGGCAGGTCGTGAAATAGCCGTTCGGATATTCCTGCTCGGGAACGATCGTGATGTCTGTGATGCCCATGTCATTGAGGACATGTGTGACCGGAACGAGGCCGGTTCCGTTCAGCGGCGAGTAGACAAGCTTCAGGCCGGCTGTCTTGCAGAGGCCGGGTCTGACCTGTCTTGCTTCGACTGCTTCATAGAATGCGTCTGTGCAGTCCTTGCCGACGAACTTGATCAGTCCTTTTTCAACGCCTTCAGCGAAGGTAATGTACTTGGCGCCGTAAAGAACGTCTGTTTTCTGAATGGAGTCATATACAACTGCAGCCGCGTCGTCTGTCATCTGGCAGCCGTCCGGTCCGTAAGCCTTGAAGCCGTTGTACTTGGCAGGGTTATGGGATGCAGTGATCATGATGCCCGCGTTGCAATTATAGTAGCGGGTAGCGAAGCTGAGTGCCGGTACAGGCATCAGCTCATCATAAATGCGGACATTAATGCCGTTTGCAGCGAGGACGCCTGCCGCGTCTCTTGCGAAGTTCCAGCCCTTCAGACGGCTGTCATAGCTGATCGCTACTGTCTGGTTGCCGCCCTGTGTCTTGACCCAGTCTGCAACACCCTGGGTAGCCTGTCTGACGACCCAGATGTTCATTCTGTTTGTTCCTGCGCCAAGGGTTCCGCGGAGTCCGGCTGTTCCGAATTTCAGCGCAACTGCGAAGCGTTCTTTGATAGCATCATCGTCATCTTTGATGCTGAGAAGTTCCGGCTTCAGATCACAGTCGATCAGATCTGCCTCGAGCCAGCGTTTGTACTCTTCCTGATACATGTTTTTTCCTTTTCCTTTCTCACTCGGTGAAAAAAAGGGAGATGCTCAGAAGCATCTTCCCTTTCGTTTTGTCAGCTTAATTAGGCAATGACTTTCTGTGCACGGAGTACGTCTTCGATTGTCTTGACAGCAGACTCTTCATCGTCACCTTCGCAGGTAATTGTGATTTCGGACTGTGTCGGGATTCCGAGAGACATAACGCCCATGATGGACTTCATGTTTACAGTGCGGCCCTTATAGGAAACCTTAACTTCACTCTTGAACTTGCTGGCAGAGTTAACGGCAACAGTAGCCGGACGTGCATGTAATCCTACAGGATCAATAACTGTAACGGAAATTTCTTTCATTAGATTATTTACCTCCACTAATTCTGACTACATTCTAATACAAGGGGGTTTATCCCGCAAGCGCTTTCATAAAATCTCCAGGATTTCTATAACAAAACTTAATGATTTTTTTGCGGCTCAGAGATTGTAATATTTCTTGAATTTTCCGTAGTGTTCCAGATAGTTTTTCAGCATATGCGCCATACGCACAGGATGTGCGTCGCCCTTCATGAAAATCGGATTGACCCATTTTCCTTCTTTATACAGCTGTTCTGCTTTTTCACGGTTTTCATCTTCCCTGACAAAGCGGCGGATGACGCCCATCGGCACGACCGTCCAGAGGTGTGCTTCCTTTGCGCAGGCAAATTCTGCTTCTTTGCCGTATACATATTCTTCCACCAGGCAGCGGGCAAGGTTGAAGCCGGACCCGGTCACATAGTAGTTGGATCTGCCCTGTCTGGTATTGATCTCAAAGAACTTGAACTTTCCGTCGCGTCTGTCGTATTTGATGTCGAAGTTTGCGAAGCCGACATAATGCAGCGCTTCCAGAAGCTTCTTTGCCTGCATCATCAGTTCTTCTTCGTATTCCGTGATGATCACGGCATGGTTGCCTTTGCCCAGCGGTGTATGTTCTTCCAGAAGGACATGGCCGAGGCACATCATCTTCACCTGTCCGTTCCGGTCGCTGTACGCCGTCAGAACACGCATGTATTCATCGTTGCCGGGGATCATGTCCTGGATGATCATGTCGTCCGGATAGCCGGCACCGTAGATCTTCTCCAGCGTCTCTTTGAGCTCCTCTTTCGAAGCGATGATATACACTTTTTCCTGTCCTTCAAACGGGTGTTTCCAGTAGCCGATGCAGTCGGACGGCTTGAGAACGACGGGATACTGCCAGGGCAGATCGAGATCAGTGCTGTCGCCGCATTTGAAGACGCGTGTTGCCGGATGATCGATGCCATACTGATCACACAGCGCATAGAAGCGTTCCTTCTGCTGCAGGGTGTCCATCAGATCGAAATCGATATATGCCGCGACCGTGTTGTCCGGCAGTTCATTCTTATGCTTTGAGATCAGCGCGACATAGTTATCTCCGCAGCCGACCAGGATGACGATCTTGTCCGCGAATCTGCGGCAGAATTTCTTCACTGTAAACAGGAAGAACTCATCTTTGTCGATCCTTTCATCTGCTGTGTATTCGATGATGAAGGAATCCTTGCTCGGACCGCTCTGATATTTGCCGAATGTATAGCTCTTCACGCCATACGCTTCATAGAAAGCTCTGGCCATGCTGTAAGTATTGATATCGCCGCCGAAGATCATCGGCACAAAAGGCTGTTCCTGAAATTTCATATACTGTTACCTCCGTATACCGGAAAAAGTATATCACGCCGGCATCAGAATTGCTCCTCAGATCTGCGGAAGATTCACTTTGAAACAAAAAACACGGGTGTGTTCCCGTGTTCCTGTTCAGAACGACTTGTCTGCCGTGTTTTCTGCAAGCAGGTCAAGCAGCTTCTGCACTTCAAGCGGCGAACCGCTGAAGGACTTGATGTTTCTGCCGAGGAGTCCGTTGAGATCTTGAACGCTGTACGTATATTCCGCTCCTTCTGCCATCCGGAAGGTCACTTCGGAGAGATTGCTGATGCCGGCGATCATCAGCGCCGCCAGATCACGTCTGGAGCGGGAAGTGCTGCGCCAGCCCTTCTCGGTCTCAAACAGGATCACTCCGTACGGTTCTTTCTCCGTCTGCAGTTTGATTTCCCGGCAGTCAAACAGGTATTCGCCTTTTACCGCATTGGCCGCATTCAGCAGCTGACTGACGCCGGACGCGTTTCCGACATATTTCTGTTTATTCTGATAGATGCTGTTGGCCCGTTCGCTGATCACGATCCCGTCTTCATACAGTACCTTGCCGGACTCTGTTGTGATCTTTCTGATCTCCTGCTCTGCAGTATATGCCACATGGGCATCACCGCTCCGGTAGATCAACGGCAGGACTTCTCTGGCAGAAACAGTCAGGACGCCGTCTTTTTCCGCCACCTTTGTGCCGGCAATGCACAGTGCGGAGCTTGTTTCCATCATATCGATCTCAGCCAGTTTTCCGTTCACTCTGACGGTATAGATCAGGCTGTTTTCCTTCTGGCCTGTCACAAAGAATCTGATGAACGGCACTGCCGCGACCAGGATCACCGCAGCGCATACGCATGCGATCGTCTTCTTCATATATCGTTTTACCTTTTTCAGATAATCAATCTGTTTCCTTTCTGTTTCCGGTTCCGTATGAACCGTTCTCTCTTCTTTCATTTCGCTGAACATGCGGGAACATTCTTCGCATTCCTGCAGATGTTCTTCGATATCTGCCGCGGTTTCTTCACTGACCAGGTTATCTGCATACAGGGGCAGAAGATCCTGCACAATATGACATGAAAGTTTACTCATCTTCGTTCATCTCCTTTCTCAGCTTTACTTTTCCTCTGTAGAATGTGACTCTTGCCCTTTCTTCGCTGATGCCGAGAATTTCAGCGATCTCCGCAAAGGACAGTTCCGAGTACAGCCTGAGCATCATGATTTCCCGCTGCGGTTCCGCCATGGCATGGATCCGTTTCATCAGCTCCAGACTTTCCTGTTTTCGAAGCACTCTGGCTTCCACGGATTCCTCTGACGGCCAGGTTTCATCCAGTTCTTCCGATGCCGGATACTTTCTCCTGTACTCTTTCAGCTTGTTCGCCGCGATCCCGCACAGCCAGGTCGATACCTTGCAGGAACCATCGAAACGATCGGAATCCTTCACTGCCTGATAGAAGGTCTCCTGTGTGACTTCTTCAGCAGTGTTTTCATCATGTGAAAGGGAAAGAATATACTTATATACCATGAGTGAATAGTTCCGGTATACTTCATCCATCTGCATCTCTTCCTCCTCCTTTCACTTATATATGCGCTGAAAAATGATTTCGTTACACTTTTTTATAACTTTTTTGTTTTTTTTCTTTGTTACTGTGACTTTTCCTCATATATGTTACAATTTTTTAACGGGAGAAGGAAATGGTAAAAAAGAGACTGGGAATCCTCGGCGGAATGGGACCGGAAGCGTCATCTGTTCTTTACGAGAAGATCACGATTAATACAGCAGCTGCCTGTGACAGGGATCATCTTGATATTGTGATCTGGTCGCATGCTTCAATACCGGACCGGACAGAAGCGATCCTTTCGGGACAGACCGATGAGATCCGCCGTATTCTGAAAGAAGACGCTGAGCTTCTGAAGAATGCCGGCTGTGATTATCTGGTCGTTCCGTGCAACACTTCACACTACTTCCGCGATATCTTCAAGGATGTATTCGGCGAGTGCTTCATCGATATGATCGAAGAGACAGCTCTGACCGCTCAGCGCCGCAAAGTACGCAAAGCCGGCGTACTTGGAACGGACGGAACAGTGCACGCAGACCTTTACGGCATTGCCCTGCGCAGCCGCGGCATCGAAACTGTCTACCCTGAGAAGGAAGATCAGAAAGCGATCATGCGGATCATCTATGATCAGATCAAAAAAGGACAGAGAGGAAGTCTGGACGACTTCCAGGCTGTCACGAAGCATATGAAGGAAGCCGGCTGCGACGCCGTCATTCTGGCCTGCACGGAGCTTTCTGTTCTGAAGATCCGCTACCGTCTGGATTCGTCATTCCACATTGACGCAATGGATGCTGTGACAAGAGCAGCTGTCAGAGCATGCGGCGGGGAATACAAAGGCATTCTGTAAAAAAGAGCCCGGATCATCCGGACTCTTTCATTTGCTTAAGGAAGATAATATTCTTTGTTGTCACTCGGCATTGTTTCCTGGGTGACGTTTTCACCGTTCAGCATCTTCTGCATCTGTTCACGGACGAAGAAGATCTGCTGCTTATACGGATAGACGACCGAGCGCGGCGCGTTCGCGGAAGCTGTGACTGCGCTTGTCGGCCTGCCGCTGAGATGGTAGGTAATGAAGCTCCAGGAACCGCCTGTGTTGATCTGGGCATTGATCAGGGACCAGATGTCTTCACTGCTCAGGTCTGTCAGGAACTGCTTCTGCAGGGAATTCAGCACGCTGCCGGCTTTGGAAAGGATCGCCGAGCTTGTCAGTTTGTTGATGACTGCCTTGATGACGATCATCTGATGTTCATTTCTGCCGAAGTCGCCGTTCTTCAGGTTGTGGCGCTCTCTGACATATGCCAGAGCCTGGTCTCCGGAAAGATGGATCTTTCCCTTCTTGAAGCTGTAGTTCTGGGAGTTCATGTTTCCGCCGGTATCCGCTGTGGAATGGAACGCGTACGGATTGTCTACATCAACACCGCCGAGGGCGTCAATGATGTTCTTGAAGGTACGGAAGTTGACGACCATCCAGTGCCTCAGATCTGTTTCAAACAGATTGTTCAGCGCGTTCAGCATGTTGCCCATGCCATGGTTGCCGGTGTGCGTCAGCTTGTCAAAACGGTTGCCCAGTGCTTTGTCGCGGACATAGAAGTCTCTCGGGATCGTCGTTAACATGATCTGCTTGGTCAGCGGATTGACTGTCAGGATGATGTCTACGTCTTTTCTGCCGCGTGAGGAAAGCTTGTTGGCACGGGTGTCAGCACCGCCGAGGAAGATCTGGAACGGTCTCTCGGAAAGCGGACGTGTATCTTCTTCCTTTACCGGTTCCGGTTCTACTTCAATGACCTGGGTCACGGAATCGAGGATCTTGGTCTGGGAGCTGAATGCTTCGTATCCTTCCATTTCCTCGATCATATCGATCTGCGTTTCATCGATCAGAAGGACCTGTCCTTCATTGGCATACAGAGCAGCCAGCGCATCATCGATCGTTTCTTTTTCCACGACATTCAGGGAAGGACGTTCCATCTTCACCGCAAGCTGCTGGAGAGCTTCCTGGGTTTCTTCAGGGTCAAGACCCGCTTCCGTCAGGAAGATGCCGTCCGCGTAGCTGATCTCAGAAGTCGTATACAGCTCAGGATGCGCAGTGATGTATTCCTCGTTCATCACATATGCGTTGATGACGATCTCTTCTGTATTGTCCTGCTTTTCAAACACGTCTACCATCTGTTTCTGCAGAATGGGAAGGTAGATGCTGCCGGCAGCCATGCAGAGTGACAGGATCACATTGATCACTGTCATGACCGCGCTCTTTCCTTTTTTGATCAGGAAGGAAAGCACGCCTGTCAGCAGCGCCAGGGCAGCCAGCGCACCGGCAAGATGCCATGTGTACTGTTTCGGGAATACGATAAATCCTCTCGCGATAAAGAACAGCACGATGGATAGTATCAGAACTGCCAGCCAGCTGATGACCGCAATTTTCATTTTTCTTTTTTTGTGAGTCATAATAATACCGCCTTTACTAGAGCATTGTACTACAGAAGTCTGCGTATATTTTTACAAATCTCTTAAAAAAGGATATATTTATAGCATTATGACAAGAATTCTGAGCAGAGAACAGGAAATCGAAAGAAGCATTTTCAAGACATATAAAAGCGTACTGTGGGCGCCTTTTCTGACTGCTGTCAATGACTATCAGCTGATCCAGGAAAACGACCGGATCGCGGTCTGTATTTCCGGGGGAAAAGACAGCATGTTAATGGCGAAGCTGTTTCAGCTTCTGCAGCGTCACAGTGATATTCCCTTTGAGCTTGTCTTCCTGATGATGGATCCCGGATATACGCCGGAAAACCGGAAGAAGATCGAAGAGAATGCTGCTCTTCTGCAGATCCCTCTGACGATCTTTGAGACCAATATCTTTGCCGTCGCAGACATCCAGAAAAACAAGCCGTGCTATCTCTGCGCGAGAATGCGCCGCGGTCATCTGTACAACAAGGCTAAAGAGCTTTCCTGCAATAAGATCGCTCTCGGTCATCATCTCAACGACGTGATCGAAACAACGGTCATGGCAATGTTCTGGTCTTCCAAGCTGGAAACGATCATACCCAAGTCGCACAGTGAAAACTTCCCGGGCATGGAACTGATCCGTCCGATGTACTGCGTCAGGGAAGAGAATATCCGCAACTGGTGCGCCGCCAATGATCTCAGCTTTATCCAGTGCGCATGCCGGTTTACAGAAAAGAACGCGCAGGATGAAAGCATATCCAAGCGGCAGGAAGTAAAAAAGCTCCTGAAGGAGCTGAAGAAAACGAATCCTGAGATCGAACATAATATTTTCAAAGCCCTGCATGCGGTTCAGATCGAATCCTTTCCGGGCTACAAGGCAAACGGAAAGATGCACAGCTTTCTGGAAAATTATGAACATTTCGGAAAACTGATCTCTGCCGATGAAGCAGAAGAAGCACAGAGGCTGAAAAAACCGGATGAATCCTGAAGGTAAACAGCCTCTTTTTCATGGGGAATGCTTCCTGCCGGCATAACAAGAGAACTTGCCGGATCAGAAATGGATGCACAGTGCTTCTTGAACAATTCTCATTTTGATATGATCGTGTCATACAAATACGAAAGGAACAGCAGTATGAAAAAAGTAGAAATTGAAGACTTTGCGAGAATCAGAAAACTGTCCGATCCGGTTATTTCCCCATCAGGCAGGAAGCTGGCAGTGGCTGTTACAGAAGGCGACGTTGACAAGAATACGTACAAGAGTGACATCTGGGTATATGATGAAGCACATTTACCGGCTTTTTTCCGCCTGACAGCATCCGAGAACGGCAAGGCTCCGTGTTTCCTGGATGAGAATACAATTCTGTTCCCCGGGGACAGAATGAACGCACACCCGGCAAAGGATGGCATTGTTTACACCGTATATAACAGAATTTCTCTGGATGGCGGTGAAGCCAGCGAATATATGGTCCTGCCGTTTGCGGCATCGGGGCTCTTCCCGCTGAGTGATGAAACCTTCCTCGTGCAGGGATCTGTCAATCTGAATCTCCCTGATCTTGCCGGTATGACTGACGAAGAAAAGAAAGATGCTCTTGCGGCACTGGAAGAGGAAAAAGACTATTCTGTCTTTGACGAACTTCCCTTCTGGTTCAACGGCAGAGGCGTGATCAATAAGCTTCGTACCGGTCTGTTCCTGGCAGACCGATCAGCGGGCACACAGGAAAAGCTGACGGATACTTATTTTGATCTGCACGGTTTCTCAGTGAATCAGGAAAAAACCAAAGTGATCTACTGGGGCAATGAATTCGAAACTGTTGATCCTCAGAAGTCCAGAATGTATATCCGGGATCTTACTGACGGCTCTGTTGCCGAGGTAAAACTGGAAAACAGATACAATGTTTCCGGTGCGGTATTCAGCGGCAGTGAGATCGTTTTCCTCGGATCGACCGGTGAAACCTATGGAACATCGGAAAACCCGAAATTCTATCTGTGTCATACGGATGGTTCCTTTGAATTGCTGGCAGACCCGGATCCCAGTCTGGGCGGTGTCGGAAGTGATATAGCCGGAGGCGGTTCCGTCTTATTTGGCAAAGACGGCATCTTCTTTGTACAGACAGTCGGATACCATTCTGTATTCAGAAAAATGGACATGAATGGAAATATCGAAACTCTGATCGATGAGATCAGTATTGTCAGCTGCGCTGCCGGCACAGATCCCATTTATTTCCTCGGGATGGAAAAAGACAGACCGCAGGAAGTGTATATGAAGAAAAATGGAATTGTCACAAAGATCTCCTGTTTCAATGAAGAATATGTCAGTGAACATGAAATTGCTGAAACAGAACATTTTACATTTACGGATGCGGATGGCGTGGAGATCGACGGCTGGGTGCTTTATCCGGCAGACTTTGATACAAAGAAAAAATATCCTGCGATCCTTGATGTGCATGGCGGACCGCAGACGGCTTACGGCGAAGGGTTCTTCCATGAAATGCAGTACTGGGCAGCCATGGGATATATTGTATTTTTCTGCAATCCCAGAGGTTCTTCCGGTAAAGGCGGATCATTCGCGGATATTTACGGAGACAATTACGGCGTAAGAGATTATAACGATCTGATGGAATTCACGGACCAGGTACTGGCAAGAGTACCGCAGGCTGATCCGGAACGCATTGCGATGACGGGCGGCAGCTATGGCGGATTCATGGCTAACTGGATGATCGGACATACTGACAGATTTGCGGCAGCCGCTTCCCAGAGATCGATCTCCAACTATATTTCCAAATGCCTGACAACTGATATCGGATACTATCATAATCTTTCTGCGATTCAGGCTGATCCCTGGAACAGTCCTGAAAAAATGTGGGCACATTCGCCGCTTGCGTATGCAGACAAAGCAAAAACGCCGACCTTGTTCATTCAGTCTGATGAAGATTACAGATGCTGGATGGCAGACGCGATCCAGATGCTGCAGGCATTGCTGATGCATGGCGTTCCTGCCAGAATGTGTCTCTTCCATGGAGAAAACCATGAACTGAGCAGAAGCGGAAAACCGAAGCACAGGATCAGAAGACTGAAAGAGATAACAGAATGGTTCGACCGCTACGTTAAGAATAAAGAGTGAACGGTTCTGCTGCAGTGTTTGTCTTCGTGACTTTTAAAGCATTAAAAATCCTCCGGTCCGGAGGATTATTTTGTACTGTCGAGGTAGTCTTTGATCTGTTCGTATACGCCCTGGCCGTCCAGTTTGTACTCTCTGAGCATATCTTTCCAGTTGGCGCTTTCACCGAATCCGTACATGCCGATGCGGTGGATGATGCGCGGGCATTTCTCCGCTGCGACTTCGCAGATCATCGAGCCCATTCCGCCGACGATGGAGTGTTCTTCTACCGTGAAGATATTCTCATGTTCCGCAAGGATCTGAGCAATGCCTTCTTCATCGCAGGGCTTGATCGCGCAGACATCTACGACGGTCACGTCATAGCCGTCTTCCTTCAGCTTCGCAGCTGCTTCCAGAGTGCTCTGCACCATCAGTCCGCAGCAGAAGATCGCTGTCTTTTCGCCTTTTTTCAGAACATTGATCTTGGTGATGTCAAACTTGTAGTTTTCATCAAACACGTCTTCGACCTTGGATCTGCCAAGTCTGACATAGCAGGGTCCGTCATATTCCGCGACGTAGTCAATGACTGCTTTTGTTTCATGCTGATCGCACGGTACAAATACCGCGAAACCGGTGATCGCGCGCATGATCGAGATATCTTCGATCGCCTGATGCGTTACGCCGTCTTCACCGACTGTGATGCCGCTGTGGCTGCCGACGATCTTGACATTCAGATGCGGATACGCGACGCTGTTGCGGATCTGTTCCCAGACTCTGCCTGTGCAGAACATTGCAAAGCTTGACGCGAACGGGATATAACCGCTTGCCGCAAGACCTGCGGATACACCGACCATGTTCGCTTCGGCGATTCCCATATCAAAGAAACGTTCCGGCGCTGCTTTTCCTGCGACAGCTGCGTTTGTGCTGCCGGCCAGGTCAGCGTCCAGTACGACGATCTTCGGATTTTCTCTGACAAGCTTCGCGAGCTCTTCACCGTATGCTTCTCTCGTTGCCTTTGCCATCTTATAAACCCTCCAGATCTTTTAACGCTACCGCTGTCAGTTCCGCGTTCGGAGCTTTTCCATGCCAGGACGCTTCGTTCTCCATGAAGGAAACGCCTTTGCCCTTGATCGTCTTTGCGACGATGCAGGTCGGCTTGCCCTTGACGGTCTTTGCTTCGTCAAACGCGTCTTTCAGTGCTTTATAATCATGTCCGTCTACGCTGATCACGTGCCAGCCGAACGCTTCGAACTTCGGCTCAAACGGTGCCGGTCCGATGACGTCTGCTGTTCTGCCGTCGATCTGCAGGCCGTTCTCATCAATCACGGCACACAGATTGTCGCAGTTGTAATGAGCGGCTGCCATCGCTGCTTCCCAGATCTGGCCTTCTTCCGCTTCACCGTCGCCTACCAGCGCGTAGATACGGTGATCATTTTTATCAAGTTTGTTTGCAAGCGCCATGCCGACTGCTGCGGAAAGTCCCTGTCCGAGCGAACCGGTGCTCATATCCACACCGTCGATCTCGTTCATATCCGGGTGTCCCTGAAGTCTGGAATGCAGCTTACGGAACGTTTTCAGTTCTTCTTCCGGAAGAATTCCCTTTTCCGCCAGAACTGCATAGAGCAGCGGCGAGCAATGTCCTTTTGATAATACGAAACGGTCTCTGTTCTGTGTTCCTGCATTCTCCGGAGTAATGTCCATTACTTCAAAGTACAGGACTGTCAGAATATCTGCGGCACCAAGCGATCCGCCCGGATGTCCGGACTGTGCGCCGGAAACCTGTTTGATCACGTTGATGCGAATATTTTTCGCATGTTTACGAAGAGCTTCAACATCCATAAGTCTGTCCCCTTTCTCTCGACTGCCGAATTATAATATCACATTATTCTCTTGTCCACTTAATTAAATATTTAACAAGTGGAGAAATTCATCAAAAGTGCTCCAGAAGATCACTGATTTTGTGTATGATCAGGCAGTTATAATCACATTTTCTTATGCCTTTGTCCCACATCCACACCGGAGTCAGGCCTGCCTGCGCTGCACCGAGAACATCCCGGTAAAACAGGTCGCCGACATAAACAGCTTCTTCCGGTTTCACATCGAGTTTCCGGCAGGCTTCCAGAAACAGCCGCGGATCAGGCTTTTTGAACGGATAATCACCGCTGACCGTGACCGCGTCATCACTGAAATAACTGCTGAGTCCCGACTGTTCCAGCTTTTTGCGCTGGCCGTCGGAAGGTCCGTTGGTGACCAGTCCGAGTTTGTATTTTCCGGACAGTTCCTTCAGTGTCAGTTCTGCATCATCGTATGGTCTGCAGTACTGCCAGAGAACAGAATCCCAGTATGTATTGAAATCTTCGATCGGAAGGATGATCCCGTAATCCTCTTTCAGTTTTGTTTTGAGATAGGCTTTGTTGACATCTCCCTGCTGATCCCAGACCATGCAGTTCTGCAGAACAGATTCAAACATCAGCGGATCACTGATGCCGGAATACTTTTCCAGGATCATTTTGTAGCAGTCGTATGCGTAAGCATCCCGGTCGCCGAGAGTGTAGTCAAAATCAAACAGAATTGCTTTTACCGTCATACTGTTCTCCCTTCTTTGTCATCTTAATTGAAAAAAGAGAGAAAGAGAAGATGAAAAAAGATCTCTTTCGAGATCTTTTCATAACTGGATCAAGCGTTGACCTTCTTGTACAGAGCAACAAACTTTTCAGCCAGAATTCCGAATGCTTCAGCACTCATCAGCTGGTCTTCAGCATGTGTGAGGAGAAGAGTCATTGTGACGTCTTCGCCGTTTGCCATCTTGACGAGCAGTTCCTGGTGAGCGGAGTGTCCGCCGTTGAAAGCTTCCTGACCTTCTTTGATCAGCTTTTCAGCTTCTTCGTAGTTTCCTGCAGCTGCTTCATCAATAGCAGCGATGTAAGAAGAACGAGCTGTTCCTACAGACGCGATAATGTTAAACGCAACGAGTTCTGTGCCTTCCATGTTATTTATCCTTTCTTTTCTGCCAGCAGCTTTTCTGCCAGTCCGACTGTTCCTTTACCATCCATCAGACCATACATCTGCATCGGGATGTCTGTGATCAGATAGTCAGGATGAGCTGTTCTCAGCTTGTTCAGTGCATAACGAACCTGCGGTCCAAGCAGGCAGACGTCTGCCAGGGGAGCCTTGTCATCGAAATCATTCAGGGAGAATGCAGCGATTTCCCAGTCGAGACCCTTAGCTGCTGCAGCTTCCTTCATTTTGTTGACGAGCAGGGATGTTGACATGCCTGCTGCGCAGAATAATGTTACTACTTTGTCCGCCATTTTACTCTCCTCTCAAATTAGTTATGGTGGTATTGAAGAAACAGCTTTCGCTGTTCCCTTTTTTCAGAATTACTGAATTCCCATCAGTTTCTCTGCAAGAGCGATCGCAGCTTTGCCGTCCATCATGCCGTAAGCACGCATATCGATGGAGTCAACCGGCTTGTCCGGGAACTGCTTTCTGATCTTGTCGAGAGCGAAACGAACCTGCGGTCCAACCAGAATAACGTCTGCCTGAGGGCCGTAAACATCAACTTCGTTCAGGGAATATGCAGCGATGTTGTACTCAGCACCCTTCTTCTGAGCTTCTTCCTTCATCTTGTTGACCAGCAGAGATGTGGACATGCCCGCAGAGCAGAATAATGTAATTGTTTTTGCCATATTATACCTTCTTTCTTAAAACAATCTCAGTTGTCTAAATAAATTATAAACGAAAGCGCTTGCATTTCAATGAAATATTTATTTCCAGGCATTTTTTTAAAAAAACCTAAAAAAAGGAACAGACTATACGTCATATTCCTTTTCTCTTGCGGCTTTTTCAAACTGTGTCAGATACTCCATAATGGTTTCTTTCCAGTTTTCACCCATTGTTCCGAAAACGGAAGTTTCCCATTCATTGACAATGGAGAGGGTATCCTTAACTGCTTTTTTACCGGCTTTGGTTAAATATATCTGGTATTCACGACGGTCGTTTGGATTTACTTTGCGTTCGATCATTCCCATCTGGATCAGCTTGAAGATCAGCTTGGCGATGGAGCTCTTGTCCATCTGAAGCGTCTTCGAGATACCGTCCTGACTGATTCCCGGATAATGATAGACCACAGAGCAGACGTTGAATTGCACTTTTGACATATCAGAGTTTCTGGAGTTTTTCTTAACATACTTCCAGCAGTGATTTGTCACGAGCATCATGGTATGGGTGATGCTCTGGGTAATGTTGTTCTCCTTTTTCATGCAACCTCCGGTGAAAAAATATACATGCATAATACCACATTTTTCACATACATGCATGATAAACAATTATTCTTTCATCCGGAATGTGCTGCCATCTGTAAGAATTGTGATGGAATCGCCTTCGCTTACCATCAGCATTCCCAGTACATCGGCGTATTTTGCTTTATAGATTTCCTTCTTTTCATCTACGATATAAAGCCATGTATTGCCTTCAATATCGATTTTCTCCATCTTTGTGACAACGATCGTTTTCTCCTTCAGAGCGGAAGGATCGACCTCTTCTTCAGAAGGTGTCTTGCCGGTGATCATCATCCGGTATCTGTTCAGACATTCTTCCTGGGAAGACGCGGTAACGACCTGGTTGTACTGCTCAACATTGACTGCGGCGAACATCTTGACAAGCCCGTTGGCATCTTTCAGGACCATGATGTAGGTCGGTACGCCGTCCACATTGATCAGGCTCGGAAAAGAAGCTGTATATCCCTTCTCCTGCACTTCACCCTCCGCGCTTCTCATGCCGGAGAATTCATCCGCACCGGCGCACGGAATATATCTTGTCTCTTCTGTTCTTTCGTTGGACAGGATAAAGCCGAGGTTGGAGCTGTCGCCGTTGACAGATGTGACGCCGGTGTAGATCCAGATATCGCCGTCCATTGCGATATAGCCGTAGTCGGAGTACGTTCTGCTTTCATCGTCATCTGTTTCGACCAGCGTCGTAACGCGGCGGCAGTCTGTCTGGGCGAAAATGCTGTTCCAGAAGCCGTGCTTCAGCTGCGCGTAGTTATTGTACTGCGTGCAGATCAGATCGCCGTCAAAGACAACGTCCGCGAATACCGGGATCTCTCCGGTATTGTACTTTGCGATCTCACCGCTGACCGGATCCGCCACGATGGCGCCTTTGACCTGCAGGCCGCCGAACCAGCCGATCTTTTTCTGATAGACGGATGCGATGTACCACGGCTTGCCGTCTTCATCGATCTCAAAGTGCAGATTGCCGATCATATCAAACGGGTATTTGAAGCGGATGCGGCGGTACAGGTTGTCATTGAACCAGGCGGAAGGCACATAGCGCATGCCGTTTTCCAGCGCAACATATTCGGCTGACATGTCGACCGGATTGACAATGACATAGCCCGGAACACCTCTGCCGCGGTTTGCGGACCATTTGAAGAATCCGTCATAGGAAAGCGCTGCGACCTTCGACGGTGTTTCCCGGTAATTGATCTGAATGTATTCGCCGACATTGAACTGGCTGACGACATCGGTCAGTGAACCGATGCGCCGGTCGCCCAGCCGTTCGGCACTGGCTGTATCCATCAGGGCAATCGCATCAGTCGCTTCCACAGAAGGAATGCTTTCCACCGTGTCGTCAGTGACGGTCAGGATCTGAGAATATGCCTTTGCATGAAACAGCTTGGTGCTCCATAAGCCAAGCAGTGCCCAGGCTGCCAGAAGACAGCACAGGACCAGGAACGATATTTTCACAGAGCCTCTGATATGATGAATGCTCATGTGCAGTCCCTTGATCACCATATATAAGATAATTGCAGAGATGACAAAGAACCAGAACTCTCCGTCATGGAGATTCAGTGAAGGCAGAAACAGGTAAAACGCTGCCGCGAAGATCACTGCTGTGACAGCCAGCGGGATCAGAATGGCGGAAAGAGGTTCTTTACCGCGCGCAGTAAAGAAATCCCTGTTCACCTTCGGCGTCGGTATATTGAATTTTTTCATTTATTTACTCCTTATTGCATACCGTAGTATTCTTCCATCGTGAGTCCGGAAGCCATGATCTTTTTTGCTTCCTCAACACCGACATAGCGGTATCCCCACGGATGGAATTTCAGTCCGGTAACATCTTCCTTATTCTTCGGATAACGCAGGATATATCCATATTCGCTGCAGTGCTTTACAAGCCACTGATATGCTTTCGTATTTGCGAAGCACGCTTCCAGACGGCATTTGTCATCTGTTGTGCCCAGATCGACAGCCAGGCCCAGCATATGCTCAGATGCACCCGGATAGGAATCGATCCGGGAAGCTTCTTTTGTGCCGTAGCGGGTGACATAGGTATTCCAGAGGATCTTCTGGCGGCTGTATGTCCGGTATCCGCTGACAAGCTTCAGCTTATACCCTGCTTTCTTCGCTGCCGCAAACATTTTCTCCAGCGCTTCGCCTGCTTCCCGGCGCAGCTGCTGGGTGTTATTCATCTTTACATTCGGCACCATCAGATCAGCCGGCACAAAATTCGGATCGATCAGATGATTCCGGTTGGCTACTTTCGTCAGTGAAGCATCCGAAACAGGATCTGCTTCCCCTGAAGGTGTCGGCCCTGGCGTAACTTCCGGTGTAGGTGTCGGCGTTACTTCCGGCGTCGGGGTCGGTGTGATCTCCGGTGTCGGCGTCGCTGTGATCTCCGGTGTCGGTGTGGGTGTTATTTCCGGCGTTGGTGTCGGCGTGATCTCAGGGGTAGGTGTCGGTGTCTCATCCGGTGTTTCAGATGGTTCAGCAGATGGCTCGGAAGACGGCGTGATCTCTGGGGTCGGCGAAACATCCGCAGTCGGTGAAGGCTCCGCAGTAATATCCGCTGTTGGTTCAGGAGACCCGGTATCCTCCGGTGTTCCGGTAGGTTCCGCTGTGGACGTTTCAGTCGGCAGCGGTGAGGCAGTCACATCCGGTGTCGGCGAAGCATCTCCATGATGGCGGATCCGGTCTGCCGCATTTGTCAGAAGCAGATAAAGCAGACCAAAAACGATCAGTGCTGTCAGGACCAGCGCTATCGTTATTTTGATATAGAATCTGCGTTCAGTGTCATTTTTCATAAGTAAGGATATTATATATCAATCGCCAGACAAAATAAAACGAGGAGTGAACTCACTCCTCGATGACCTGGCAGCGTGCATACTTTGCCGTAAGGCTATGTCCGCCGCTGAAGTGCTTAACTTCTGTGTTCGGGATGGGAACAGGTGTGACCACTTC
>JAILCN010000027.1 GCA_024680365.1 Solobacterium sp. | reverse complement strand
GTCGCCGATCGCACCCTCGATATCATCCGGCTGCACACCAAGCTGCACACATCCTTCGGTCTTGGAAATAAATGTATTGGCACACATGATGTCGGTAAACTTCACCATGTCCAGACCGCCCTGGATGCCTTTTTCCTGCTGCTCCTTAATGAGCTGTTTTCCGCCCATCGCGTACATCCAGTTGGGAATCGTAATGACTTTTCTTTCCGGGCAGTCCATGTATTTGTGGACGATCTTCAGCATTTCCTTCCATGTCATGTTGTAGTAGCCGATCGGCCAGCATCTGCCGCCTTCGGTTTTTTCCAGGGCGCCGGCAATGGCCTGGCCGACCTGATGCACGGTAACCATGGTCGTGCCGCCTTTTGGATAAAGCGTAACGCCTTTCATCGACATGACCTGTTCAACAAGGAATACCCAGACCGGTTTTCTGCCAGGCTGTGTGCCGAAGATATACGGCAGTTCCAGAACCGCGACGCTGAAGTCATCATCCGCGAACTTCATCGCTTCATTTTCCTGATCAATTCTGCTGCGGATGTACGGATGCCATTTTGTCAGCTGTTTCTCAGGCCATTTCTTGGCAAAGTATGAGAAATACGAGCCGCAGATCACCGCATGCCTGACACCGCTTTCCTTACACAGTTTCAGCAGGCGCTTAACCGGATCGATGTTGTATTTCTTATACAGATCATAAATCGGAGCAGGTCCTTCCACTCTTTCATCAACGCCTGCCGCAAAGACAAAGCCTTCGCATCCTTTCAGTTTTTCTTTGATTTCCTCATCGCTCATTTCCAGATAATTGCCAAATTCAATCTTCATTTCCTGCGGCAATACCGCGCCTGCAGGTAACGGAGGAAGTGCGATGGATGTAACTTCGTGTCCTCTTTCAATCAATACTTTTGCGGCTTCAGAACCCAATAAACCCGTGCCGCCGATCATGAATACTTTCATATCAGAACTCTTTTCTCTTTCATGTTATCTTGTAACGATATCAACCGGTACATTGAAGATCTTCGCGACCTTGAGGATCGTGTCGATGTGTCTTCCGGCAGCGGCAGCCATGTGGTGTGTCGGACCTGCCTCGGACCATCTGTTGACGAATTCTCTGGCGCTGATCGCAAACTTCGTGCGCATGTTTGTATCACCGAATGTGAAGATCGGACCTTCCTGATTCTCACCTTCGGCAGCGACGAACTTGAAGTGCCCGTCTTTGTCCTGGGTAATGCCAAGATATGTGACCGGACCCACAGGCGGATAGAACTGTGTCAGATAACCGCCGCCCGTCTTGCCATGGAAGACAGGAACGATCTTCATTGTCGGCTTGTGCGCCTGCGAGATATCCGCGTCACCTGAGCCGGAATGGCCGATGATGCAGATGTCTTCATTGAAGTCGATGGAATACATTTCGGAAAGCTGGCCGGTGCCGGCAATGGTCTTGAGAATGGACATTGCCATCGCGACCTTGATATCGCCTTCCACAGCGCACGCTGTGCCCTGTTTGATCAGCATTGAGAACGCCGGAATCAGCATGGAATCCAGCTTGCCGGCAACTCCCTGGGAAAAGCCGTCGTAATGGGAAGCAACAAAGCCGAGTTTCTCATCTTTGACCCACTGTTCAAAGGCAACGACATACTTTGCCATGTCCCAGACGGTCTCAACCGTGGCGCCGCCTTCGATCTCAAATGTGTTCAGAATGTCTTCAGCCTTTGCACGGATGGCATCCTCATCGGTGATGTCATCGGCGATGGCCCACATCTTTTCCCAGTCAAACTGTTTTGTATACACCCACATTCTGTGGTAGAGGTTTGTCTCATCGATATAGAGATCCATCATGCCCGGGTAGGGTCTGCCGATCTGGGCGAGGTTTGTATCGCGGAATCTTCTTCTGACCTGAGCCGCCGTGCACCACTGCTCGATTTCCTTTGCGACATAGGGATCGCCACCTTCCACAACGCCGGTAATCACGGCGTGCCTTTTGCCTGCCCGTTCAAGATCGGCAACCATTTCTCCGACCGCGCCGCACGCATACAGTTCGCCAAGCCATTTCGGCGTGTCTGTATTGGCGTAATCCGGCGCCTTGAGTTTCTGCACGTTGACCAGTACTACCGGAACATCCAGATCTCTGACTGCCGGCAGCATGTTGTAGCTTGTCGCATATGTCAGCATCTGAACAATAACAAGGTCAACATCAGCAGCGCGGAACTTGTCGCCGGCTGCCTGTGAAAGTTCTTTTGTTGTAATGATTCCGCCGTCAATGATCTCAACGGTGTCCGGAAGTGTTTTCTTGAATGCTTCATACTGTGCCTCGAATTCCGGAACCAGGGAGGGGAACTGGGGAAGGTATGCGCCTAAGGCAACTGAGAATACACCGATTCTTGCTTTGGTATCAACTAACATGTTCTTTCTCCTTAATTCTTTTCGTACAGGAACTTTTCAGGAAGCTCGACTTTGAAATCTTCTGCCAGGTCACGGAAGTTCTGCGGGGTAATTGTCTGCAGCTTAACCGGAGACATGGACATAACCTTGACCAGGATCTCCGCGCTCTTTTCAACGGTATGCATGAGGCCGAATGTCAGGTCGAAATCCGGACCGCTGGCAAACATGCCATGATGAGCCCAGACAGCCACATCGTATTTCTTCATGAGTTCGCTTGTCGCAACAGCGATGTCTCTGCCGCCGGGAACCATCCAGCCGACAACACCGACACCGGACGGGAAGACAACCGGGCACTCTGTAGCCATTTCCCAGAGTTCCCTTGTGAATACTTCGTCAGTTAACGGGAGAACGAATGTCAGCGCGATGGTATTGGTTGTGTGTGCGTGATAGATGACTCTGTGCGTTCCGCCCGATGCGGCTTTTTTGACTTCGTGGTTCATGAGGTGGCTGGGCAGTTCGCTTGTCGGCCTGCCGCCGTTGACCAGTCCCCAGAGCACTCTGTAATTCTCACCCTTGTCATCCAGTTCGATAATGCAGGATGTGTCCGCCGGATCCAGGATCACATTACGGAAGTACTTGCCTGAACCTGTGACCATGAAGTATTCATTTGCGAGACCCGGAACGGTTGTTCCGATCTCTTTCCATTCGGAAGGTTCATTGAAATACGGACGGACTTCTTCAACTTCTTCCGGCTTGATGCGGTAGGAAAGATTGCCTCCGTTTCTCTCGTGCCAGCCCTGCAGCCAGCCGTCATTGCATAATCTTACAAATCCTTTTACAAATGTTACATCCATGATACTCATCTCGGCTTTACCTCCTTTATGTCAAAGCTCTCTCTGATGATATTGCGCGCTTCCTGCAATGAAGCGATTTCCTTTTCCTCGATCATCTGAACGATCAGATTTCCCAGGGCCGTACCTTCGGTAGGACCGGCATAGACTGTTAATCCTGTAGCATCGGCTGTCATCTGGTTCAGATACATGTCCTGACTGCCCCCGCCGACGATATTGACGGATGTATATTTCTTCTGGCTCAGCCGTTCCAGATCCATGACTGCTTTTCTATAATCCGCAGCCAGTGAGTTATACACCGTCTGCATCACCTGTCCGGTTGTCTCGGGAACTGCCTGTCCTGTGTCTTCACATGCCTGCTGTACTTCCTTGATCATCGATGCCGGAGCCAGGAAACGGTCGTCATCAACATCCACAACTGACGGGAAGAAGTGTGATTTCTGTGCTGCTTCGATCAGCCGCGGGAAGGAAGGACAGTTCCCCTTTTCATCCGCCAGTTCCCTGCGGATATTCTGGATCATCCACAGGCCCATGATGTTCTTCAGATAACGGAAGCGGTATTCATATCCGCCTTCATTGGTCAGATTGAGTTCCATGCTTTCCATATTCGTGATCGGATCCCTGTTTTCAACGCCCACCAGTGTCCATGTGCCGCTGGAGATGAAGACGGAATTGTCATCCTTTGCCGGTACGGACAGAAAGGCGCTGCCCGTATCGTGTGTTGCAGGCAGAATGACCTTCATGTTCAGGCCTGTTTTCTTCTGTATTTCATCGGTGAATTCACCGAGTACCGTGCCGGGGACGCTGATCGGCTGGAAGATCTGAAAGGGGACTTCCAGCAGATCAATCAGTTCTCTGTCCCACTGTTTTGTATAGGCATTGATAAGCGCTGTTGTTGTGGCGTTGGTATATTCCTGTGCCTTGACGCCTGTCAGAAGGTAATTCAGATAATCCGGTATCATCAGCATGCATTCCGCTGCTTCCAGCTGTTCCGGGTGTTCCTTCTTCAGAGCCAGCAGCTGATAGACGGTATTGAATTTCTGATACTGAATGCCGGTTCTGGCATACTGCTCGGCAAATGACAGAATCTTCTTTTCTTCCATTTCTCTGCGGATGCTGTTGGTGCGCTCATCCCTGTATGCCACCGCATCGCCGATCCGTTTTCCTTCTTTGTCCAGAAGTACATAATCGACTGCCCAGGTATCGATTCCCATCGTCGAAGGTGTATATCCAAGTTTGGCGCATTGTCTGATGCCGTTGACCACTTCTTCATACAGATGATCAATATCCCAGCAAAGATGACCGTCCTTTTCGATCAGCCTGTTTTCAAAGCGCCAGACTTCTTCCAGACAGATCTTTCCGTCCTTCAGATATCCGATGATATGTCTTCCCGAGGAAGCGCCGATATCCACCGCAAGATGCATCATACTGTCTCTCCTTTTTTAGATTTCTTCTTTTTCTTACAATCGCAGTATATCTTCAGATACGCTATAATACCATTGTGATTCGTATACAGTTTTTTTGAAAAAGTCTACTGGAGGAAAAAGGTATGCTCACCTATAATCTGGATATCGAGAAAGGAAGTCTGTGGCTGCGCTGCACGCCTTCGGAATTTGCCTTGAAACAACCCTTTACATGCACGGAAGCCGGGATTTTCTATGCCCGCAAAAAGTTCAATACGATCCGGGATTCCAAGGACAGCTGTCTGCTGTTTCTGACACTGGAAGGGTGCGGCATCATCACGCAGAATGACACAACGGTCAGACTCACGCCCGGCAGGGCGCTGTTCATGAACTGCCGCTCACCGCAGTCCTACTGCACGGATCCAGAGACCGGCAAATGGACGCATTACTGGATTCATATGGACGGGGAAGGCGTCAGAGCATTGGAGGAATTACTGCTGCGTGAAAACAGGATTCATGCCTTTGACGCGGATGAATCCCTTGTTCCTCTGTTTGACAAGGTATTGAAGAACATGGAGAACCAGTCGGCTTATACAGTCATGACGGTAAGCCTTGCCATCCATCAGATCCTGACGCACCTGATCACACATAATACCGTCGCGGTTTCACAGAACCAGAAATCCATCCGCCAGACCGCTGACTGGCTTGCCGTTCACTATAATGAGCCGATGAATCTGGATGCTTTGCTGGATATGGCCGGAATGTCAAAAGCCTATTACATGCGACTGTTCCGTCAGTACATTGGTACAACTCCATACAACTACATGCTTTCTTTACGCATGACCAAGGCCAGGGAACTGCTGGAAGTGACGGATATGACGATTCATGAAATTGCCATGGAAACTGGATTCAGTGATGACGCCGCCTTCAGCACACGCTTCTCCGCGATGGTCGGCATATCACCTTTGAAATATCGTAAGACAGCCATCACCAGACATCAGGGAAATTGAAAATCCCGCGGATTACAATCCTGCGGGATATGTTTACTGTTTCAGCCAGAATTCGACAGCCTGTTCAATCCAGCTTTCAGCTGCTGTACCGGTGGCTGGTCCGGCACCATGGGGAACATTTGGGAAGCATTCGCATTGATATGGAACACCTGCATCATGCAGTGCTTTTTCCATCAGTCTGCTGTTAGCGGGATTTACTTCCTGATCCGCGTCACTGTACCAGAGATACACCGGCGGACAGGTATTCGTAACGTGATTTTCAATACTTGTGAAATCCTCTTCGGAAGGACCTGCCTGTTTTGTCAGCAGATTGTCATGCGTGCCTTTATGTGTCAGGGAGGGATCCATGGAAATGACCGGATAGCCAAGTATGATGGCTTTGGGCCTGGGCAGATGATAATGCAGATAACCCATATTCTGCGTCCCGAAACTCGCCGCCAGATGACCTCCGGCAGAGAATCCCCAGACAGAATAATTGTTCTGATCGATGCAGTATTCGTCCGCGCGCTGAAGAATTTCTCTTACGGCATCCGCAAGATCATCCTGCGGATGCGGGAAACGTGCTTTTCGTCTGACACGGTAATATACGATGAATACGCTGACGCCAAGTTCATTCAGTCTGCGGGCAATCGGCGTTCCCTCAATGAAACTGCATACAAGACTGTATCCCCCTCCCGGACATACCACAGCAAACGGATGGATTTTTCCATCACGGATCACAAAACGGTCATCGATTCCGCCTATGTTTTTCCTGGTGATATCTTTCATCGTCTGCTGACTGTCAATATCAAGATTCTTGTAAGGCAGCAGAGCATCAATTCCCTGACTGTTCTCTGTCAGTTCAAATGAGAACAGATCCAGAGAACCTTTTCCTTCATATCTGAAGAACAGAGGCGTCTTTTTTCCATTTACGTTGATGTTGGAACTGACATCCTTCCACTTGTTTCCTTTCACATTGATCCTGATCACGGATACCGGAACAGCCGAGTCTTCTCTGTCATATACGCGCATGACGCCGTCCGCGTTTCCTCTGATTTTCAAAGTGATGGTTTCAGGTCTGTCACTTTCAAAATCGAAGTATTTGAATCCGGCAAGACTGCCATTGCGCATGTTTGCGATATATTGTCCGGGATCACATTCCCTGTCTTCTCCATCCTGCGTCAGACGCGGATGACTCTTTGTCTGCATTGTCGGATAACTCATGCACGCGCCTTTCTTTGACTGCAGATTGCAGGCGATCGCTGCAGGATAAACGCCGGTTCCTTTCAGCGGTCCGCCGTTGAGTCCACAGCTTGTCATTTCTGCCTGCTGGAACAGACCGTTTTCATCCATGAAGATCTCTTCCGCAACGCCCTGTCTGGAATACATCGACGCATTCGTATGCCTGTGTCCGAAGATATAGTAATGACCATTGATCTGCACAATGCTTCCATGGTTGTTTCCGGTATATGCTTTGATTCTTTTGTCGGGTCTGGATATGTATCCTGCCTTGAAGGAACCTGACAGTCCGATATCTCCATTTGAATGCAGCGTACCGCAGTAACGGAAGTTTCTGTCAGGGCTGTCAGATACTGCATAAACCAGTTCGTTGGAAAGGACGGATGAATAAATGAAATAATACTTTCCATTGAATTTCCGGATCGAGGATGCTTCAAAGAATTCATGCTCTTCAAAGCCTGTGCCTTCAGATTCCAGACAGTTGGGAACAATCCTGACAGGTTCTGTGCGCATCGTTTTCATATCCGCTTCCAGCAGCACATGAAACGCGGAATCTCTGGCTCCTCTGCTGAAGCGGGCATGTACCTTATTCATCGGTCCCTGTCCTGCATACAGATGAATCGATCCATCATCATCAACCAGCATGGCAGGATCAAACGGCATGATATCCCCTTCTTTCTCTCCCCAGGGAACACCGTCCTCATGGCGGACGCAGTCATAGTATTCATAGCATCCCGCAGGTTCATCGCATACCGCGATATTGAGTTTGAACTGATCCGCCAGACCATAGTACAGATAGTATCTGCCGTCCGGTCCTTTTGCGACATCCGGCGCATACATGCTTAATGAGCCTTCCGGATTGTCCGGATCCTGTGTTTTTCTGTAGATGATGCCTTCATATCTCCAGTCAGAAAGATCATCTGCAGGCGCCGACCAGCTGACATAATCATTCATGCAGAACTTCTTCCCGCCAAACTGATCATGTGATCCGAAAATATACAGCCTGCCGTCAAACACATGCGGCTCGCCGTCAGGGATATATTCATAATTCGGAAGATACGGGTTGAATACCTGATTTTTCATGCTTATTCCTCAAATGTATATTCCCCTGCGCATACAGTTTCTGTCATGCCTCCCGGCAAACGGATCTCTGCTGTACAGTTTGCGGGAATACTGATCGTATACACGGTCTTTCTGTCATTCTTTTCCCAGCGGACTTTTACTGTTCCGAAAACACTTCTGTAAGATGCCTCGGCCCATGTGAAGCTTCCTCCGGGAAGTGGCCTGATGACAAAATGATTCTCTCCCGCGACATTGATCCCGCACATAGTCGAGAA
>JAILCN010000206.1 GCA_024680365.1 Solobacterium sp. | reverse complement strand
AGCGCTGCCCGCGGGGCGATGCTGCATGACTTCTATCTCTATGAAAACAAAACGTTCTACCAGACCGGCATGCGTCACGCTGTCGTTCATCCCCGCTATGCCCTGATCAACGCGAAGCTGCATTTTGAAGTGGACGCCGTCATGGAGGACTGCATCCTGTACCACATGTGGCCGTCCGGTGCCGGCAAGCCGAAGACGCCGGAAGGGGTGATCATCTGTCTGGCAGACAAGTACTGCGCCTCCCTGGAGTGGGGATCGAAGCAGTATGAAAAATGGTCTGCACTGGAAAAAGAATTCCGGAGATCATTATCGGACAATTAAAGAGACCTGCGCGGTCTCTTTTGTGTTATACGGAGCGTTTGCCGAGTTTGGCGTAATAGTCTTCACGCGGGATCCAGTCGAGGAACTTCTCGACTTCAATGCCCCAGAAGCGCCATTCATGACCGTATCCTTCGATCTCATCCCAGGTGACGTCAGCACCGAGGCCTTTGAGCTTCTCAGCGAACTTTTTGTCATCTTCAAACAGGAAGTCCTTTGTGCCGCAGCAGGCATAGATCTTCGGAAATTTCTTTCCTTCCGCCTTCAGCTTGTCCGCCAGCTTTTCCAGGTCATATTCATCTGCCGGCTTCTCAGCTTCTGCCAGCGGGGAATCGGCCAGAGATCTGGGCGTGATGTGGATGCCGGCCGAGAAGGTTCCGAGGGCATGGTATTTTTCCGGATGGGTCAGACCGTGCAGGTAGGTGCCGTAGCCGCCCATGGACAGGCCGGCAAGGTAGGTATCTTCCGGTTTGTCAGAGACCGGGAAGTAGTTCAGGATGAATTCCGGCAGTTCTTCAGAAACGAATTTCAGGAAATCGTCGCCGCCGACCTTGGAATAGGATTTGTTTTCAGCTGACAGGTTGACGACCGCGATCCGTCTTTCCTCAGCATACATTTCCACGTTGGTGTAGCCGGTCCACTGGGCATGGTTGTTGCCGAAGCCGTGCAGCAGATAGAGGACCGGGAACTTTTCCTTCAGGACGTGGGTCGGCGGATAGCCGGCAAGACCAAGGGATTCGGGGCAGGTGACGGAAGGCAGGACGACCGTGATGTCGACTGCCCGGTTGAGTACATACGAATAGAAATTGCAGACAAGTTTCGCCATATTTTAACCTCTTTCTACAGTGTTGACGCCCAGATCAGGTATTTAACGACTGCGTCATTGTGAACGATGTAGCTGCCGTGTCCTTCACTGCGGATGATGTGCAGCAAAGCGCCGGGAATATTGTCGGCGATAAAGCGCGTCTCCTGTTCGGTGACCAGATCCTTTTCGCCGGCCAGCACCAGCGTCTTCGCTCTGATGCCCTGCAGCATCTCCGCAGTGATCTGCGGTTCATTCAGTATCATCTCCATCTTCTGATCTTTCGTGAACAGATACATCACTCTGACCAGCAGCTTCAGAGACAGCTTCACGCCGTCCGGCGTTACGTTGGCACCGCTTGTGACAAGGGTGGTGATGCGGTCTGTCTGCATTGCTGCCAGCAGGCCGATGATGCCGCCGTCGGAAAAGCCGTAGAACATAACGTCGTTGAGATCCAGGGCATCCATGAAGGCGCACATGTCGTCCGCCATGTCCTGATAGTGCAGCTCTTCGCTGGAACTGCTCTGGCCGTGGCACCGGCTGTCAATTAAAAATACCTGAAATTCTTCTTTCAGAAGCTCGGCTGCTTTGTCGAAGATCGTATGATCTTCGCTGTTGCCGTGAACCATAAGCAGCGGTCTGCCGCTGCCAGCTGTTTCATAAAACAGCTGAATTCCGTTGACTTCAATGATCATCTGATTAAACCTCTTTCTGTATTCAGTATCGCAGAATTACCGGAAAGATACAATTCTCTGTGATTCGTGCATTGGAAAGAAACAGTGAATCTTATATAATAATTTTACAGAAGAGCACCACACACAATCTCATAGAACAGGAGGAAAAAATATCATGGGATTTCCTAAGGGTTTTTTATGGGGCGGCGCAACAGCTGCCAACCAGTATGAGGGCGGCTACATTTCCGGCGGAAAAGGCCTGGCAGTCGCTGACACACTGACCGGCGGAGACGGCATCCACGGTATTCCGCGCAAATTCTCGATCATTCTGAAAGACGGCACAAAGACAACGATCGGCGGCAGAGATGAAGTTCCTGCCGGCGCAAAAGCGTTCGTTGATCCGGATGTCTATTATCCGAGCCATGAAGCAACCGACTTCTATCATCACTGGAAGGAAGATATTGCGCTGTTTGCTGAAATGAAGTGCAATGTATTCCGTCTTTCCATCAACTGGACAAGAATCTTCCCGAACGGCGACGATGAAGTACCGAACGAAGAAGGTCTGCAGTTCTATGACAATGTATTTGATGAGTGCAAAAAGTACGGTATTGAACCTCTTGTAACGATCTATCATTTCGACTGCCCGCTGCACCTGGCAAACGAATATGACGGATGGGTCTCCAGACACACAGTTGACGCGTTTGAGAGATACTGCCGCACTGTCTTCACAAGATACAAGGGCAAGGTAAAGTACTGGCTGACGATCAATGAGATCAACATCAACACCAACTTCATGATGAACGGTGTTCATGAGCACATCACAAACAAGCAGAACGCTGAACAGTGCAGATGGCACCTGTTCGTCGGAAGCGCTCTGGCAGTAACGATCGGTCACGAAGTCGACCCGAACAACTTCATCGGTCTGATGATCGCCCATGGCGCAACATATCCGTATTCCTGCAATCCGGAAGATGTCATGTGCGAGATTACAACAGCACACGATCAGAAGTGGTTCTATGGCGACGTACTGTGCCGCGGCTACTATCCTGCATACAAGGTCAAGCAGCTTGAGAGAGACGGCATCGTGATCAAGAAGGAACCGGGCGATGATGAACTGCTGAAGAAGGGTGTCGTAGACTTCTATTCCTTCTCCTACTACAGCTCCGCAACATACGCTGCGCATCCGGAACAGATCAAGCAGGTCGAAGGCAACCAGGTCAGAGGCCTCCAGAACCCGTATCTGACAGCTTCTGAATGGGGCTGGACGATCGACCCGCTCGGACTGAGAATCAACCTGAACCAGATCTATGACAGATATCAGCTGCCGATGATGATCGTTGAGAACGGTCTCGGTGCGATCGACGTCAAGGAACCGGACGGATCTGTCCATGACAGCTACCGTATCGACTACATGCGCAAGCACATCCAGGTCATGAAAGACGCGATCGAGATCGACGGTGTTGATCTGCGCGGCTATATGCCATGGGGCCACATTGATCTCGTATCCGCCGGAACTGGTGAAATGAGAAAACGCTACGGCTTCATCTATGTCGACAGAGATGATGACGGCAACGGCGACTTCTCCCGTTCCAGAAAAGATTCCTTCTTCTACATGCAGAAGGTCTACGGATCCAACGGCGAAGATCTCGACTGATCAGAACACACGCAAAGGCAGGAAACCACACGGTTTTCTGCTTTTCTTTTTGTTTCTTTCCCATAACGACAGTACAATGAGTTTATGAAAAAAACACTGAGAGTGATATGCGCGGTCATCCTTCTTCTGGCCGGGATCTTTGCGGCCTGGCAGGTATGGCTGGAAACTGAGGGGCTTTGATGCATGCAGCGGAGGCGAGATCACATCTGTTTCCGTGGAAGAAGGAAGCGTGCGGATCGAAGGCAGATGGCCGGGCATCTCCGGCAGAGGATTTATCGGGTATGTATCCTACGAAAAAGACGGAACACTCTGCGTCGGATTCCGCTTCAGTTCACTGTTCGGCATCTTTGAAAAGGGAACATTTGATATTACAGTTTCAACTGAAAGTGTGATCGATAAAGTGATCCAGAAGTCCGGATCCAGTGAAACTGTTATCTGGAGGAGAAAGTAGACATGAGAAGAACAGCAGAAGAAGACAACCGTGAGCTGCTTGCGTTCTGGGACGCGGCGTTTAGAAGCCATACAGAAGAAGAAACACTGGAAGACTGGCATGAGATCGCCCCATCCCGGAAACTGTTCGACGCGGCGGCATCCCTCGGGACAAAAAACAGGGTGCTGGACCTGGGCTGCGGCAGCGGCTGGGCTTCCATCATCGCCGCAAAGAGCGGATGCATGGACGTGACGGCGGCGGACGCGGCAGAAGGCGCAGTCGAAGCCGCGTTTGAGGAGATGAAGCGGTACGGCGTTTCCGCGCAGGTGCGCGTCTGCCATCTGCAGGAAGACAGTCTCCGGGCCATTCCTGCCGGTACCTTTGACGGCGTGTTCTGTTCCAATGTGCTCGATGTCGTACCGCCGGAAACAGCGAAAGAACTGATCAGTGAAATGGCATTTATCTCATCTCAGAACGCTTCCGTCATCATCGGGCTGAATTACTGTCTTGCGGAAGGACCTCTGAAGGAAGGCATGGAGAGAGAAGGCGACCGGATCTATGTGGGCAGTATTCTGCGTCTGGTCTCTCATACGGATGAAGAATGGGCGGAACTGTTCGCACCGTATTTCACAGTCGAAAGACTGGAACACTTTGCCTGGCCTGGGGAAGCGGAAGAAAAGCGCCGGCTGTTCTGTCTGAAAAAGAGATAATACACAGAATCATACACACACAGATTCAGCGGGAATTCCTGCTGAATCTTTATTATCCGCAGACTGATACAATACTTGCAGGCTGCAGAAGGTTTACGGAACCAATGGCGAAGATCCCGGCCTCTGT
>JAILCN010000179.1 GCA_024680365.1 Solobacterium sp. | reverse complement strand
AGGGTGTCGTCATCGGTGATTCCCTCGCCTGCGTTGGGTTTGATCGTGCTGTAAACACGGTCGGTGGCGAAGCCTGCCAGCAGGATCGCGGAGAGCACAAGAACCGTTTTTTTCGGCAGTCTTGAAACCAGCGTGTCATGGACCGGCGCCGCCAGATATATGACAACCATGCAGCCTATGCCGAAGACAAGAAGGCCTTCCGCGCAGATGCGGCCGTGCAGGTTCAGGAAGTATCCGTTGTACGACCACCAGACATTGCCGTAGGCCAGTTCCAGGATCCATGAGGCCATGTATTCCATAAAACCGCACAGAACAACCGAGGCAGCGAAAGCCAGCGGCGGCCTGTCCCGCAGCTTTGTCAATAGGACAAGACAGAGCACTCCGCCGAAGCCGTAGATCGGCAGCCAGGGACCGTACATCGTGCCGCGGTTGACAAACATGCCTCTTTCCAGAAGGGTCAGGGCCACTTCCCAGAACCAGCCGAACATGGCCAGGGCAAAGAACAGCAGCACCAGCGACCAAACGGTATAGGTGCGCATGAAGAACACGTCGCCGCCCAGATTTTTTGTTTTCTCCACCCACAGGCTGTTGAGGCGCACCGGATACTGGTGCCCTTCAAGAGTCTCCTGATCCTTGCGGACCTGGTACCTGCGGCTCATCAGGTTCTGCCATTCGCGCTTTTCATCGATGCGGCCGGGCCAGATGGAGAAGTTTTCAACCCAGAATCTCTGCTTCGGGGTCAGCTCAATATGATGGGACTCAATGTATTTTTCCTGTTCCTCAATGTCGCTGTAGACAGTTTCCAGAAGCCCCGGATCCGCCTTTTCAAACAGATATGTGTCATTGAGCAGCTCAGCATCTTCAAGGCCGTTTTCCTTTGCCAGGCTGCGCATGTGCACGTAGTATTCCGTGATGACCATGGAGCGGTAGGCATTGGCAAAGAAGATTCCGGCAAGGCCGCCTGTAAGCACTGAAAGAAGATCCCAGCCCAGCATGGAGAGCTCCAGTTTCGCGGCTTCCCATTTATGGCCGTTCATCATCCGCCTCGAAAGCGTGATGGCCTTCAGCGGCCGGATATCCGGATTCTCCGCGATGATATAGTCAGTCAGGAAATAGGAGTAGCGCTTGATGAAGCCGCCCGCGATTGTCAGCGACCAGGCAAACAGCAGCGTATTCTCAAGCAGAATTGTCATGGCGGTATTGAACCACTTTCTGACGGATTTAATGAACATCCAGTGCATGAACGGCACTTTTTCATAGGTTCTCGCCTCCATGAACAGACGCCGGATAATGGCGCTGATCATATGCAGGAAGAATACCCAGATCAGCAGATAATACGCAAAGGCGCCGATAATCAGCACAATTGTGACAAAGTCAGGCGAATGCGTGATGCCCCGGATGGCCTCGGCGATCTGCACAATCAGAAGGCCGCTGGAAATATTGTTGACGGCCTGGGAAAGAATTCCCCTTGTGCGGCCGAAGGCAGGCTGCGCGTTTTCTTTTTCCGTGTCGATCGCGCTCTGGGATGAGGCGCTGGCTTCCTCATAGCGCTGTTCAATCAGCTGGTTGAAAACCTGGGAGATCTGATTGCCGGAGCCGGGAACAGCGACAGATGTAGTCTCAGCGGCCTTTTCCTGGTCTATGCTGTCCAGCAGTGTCCGTGAGCTTTTGAATTCCACACCCGCAATCATGGCAATGGCGCATATGAAAGTCAGCAGCCAGTAATGGCGCTTCAGTGTTTTTCTGGCGTCTGCCTTCAGTTTCTTTCTGTCTATACAGTCTCCCTCATTCAGAAGTCATCAGTCACGGTCCTTTTCTGTTCCGTTTTCAAAAACACGGAGCAGTGTCTGATAGACATGTTCATTGAGACGGTTATCCTCAAAGTATTTCCGGTTGTCGCCGCCCAGCATTTTTAAAGCGAAAGCGCCGACCGCCCGTGAGCGCGACTGGCCCGCGTAGCAGTGGATCAGCAGTGTTTCCGCGCTTCTGTGTCCGCGGATGAAATCAATCACCTGGCGGGCGTGGTCTTCGCTGAACAGCACATAGCCCTCCACCGGCCGGATGATATCGTCAAAATACAGTGTCAGCACGCCTTTGCAGGTACGGCTTTCCGTAAATGCCACGCCGAAACCGCCGGTATGCGTGTCCTGGATGGAAATGACGGCATAAG
>JAILCN010000162.1 GCA_024680365.1 Solobacterium sp. | reverse complement strand
GAACTTCTCACCGGGGGTGTTTGCCATGATACGGAATGTATCAGAATCTGTGATCATCCCTATTGCGGGGCTGATTCTGACATTCATAGCCTGCTATGAGCTGATTCAGCTGATTATTGATCACAACAACTTAGCAAACTTTGAAACATGGATTTTCTTCAAATGGGTTTTCAAGACCTTTGTGGCTGTCCTGCTGATTACCAATACGTTCAATATCACGATGGCAGTATTCGATGTGGCACAGCATGTGATCGCCTCTGCCGGAGGGATCATTGGCGGCAGCACTGCCGTAGACGGATCGTCACTAAGCAGTATGCAGGCCACGCTTGAAGCCATGGATGTCGGACCACTGATCGGGACATATATGGAAGTTCTGATCCTGGGGATCGGCATGAAGATCATGTCCCTTGTCATTTTCATAATTGTCTATGGCCGTATGATCGAGATCTATCTGATGACAAGTCTCGCGCCGATTCCGTTCTCTACATTCGGAAACCGTGAGCAGAGCCAGATCGGACAGAACTATCTCCGGTCTCTTTTCGCATTAGGATTCCAGGGATTCCTCATCATGATCTGCGTCGGTATCTATGCGGTACTGATCCAGAGCGTATCGTTTTCCGGCAATATCCTGACGGCTCTCTGGGGAGTCATGGGATACACAGTGCTGCTTTGTTTCACGCTGTTTAAGACTGGTACGCTGGCAAAATCCGTATTCAGCGCACATTAAGGAGGTTATATGGCGTCGTATATATCTGTTCCAAGGGACTTGGGCAAGGTCAAGTCCAAGATATTCTTCAATCTGACGAAACGGCAGCTGATCTGCTTTTCCATCGCGGCAGTTGTCGGTGTCCCGCTGTTCTTCCTTGTAAAGAAGAGCGGAAATGTGAGCCTGGCGGCAATGACCATGATCGCGGTGATGCTGCCGTTTTTCTTTCTCGCGATGTATGAGAAGGACGGTATGCCGCTGGAGGTCATTCTGGATCATTTCTTTGAAGCGAAGTTCCGGAGGCCGAAAGACAGGCCATATGTGACAAACAACTATTACTCGCTGCTGATCCGTCAGTACGAGGCAGAAAAGGAGGTAGATGAGATTGTTTTCCATGCAGAGGAAAAAGCCAAAGGAAAACGCAGCGCTGAATCTTCCGAAGTCTCTCAGCAAAAGAGACCGTAAGAAGGTGGAGGCGATTGTTGAAAGGGCACGGAAGGACGATGGCGTTCCCCGTACAGCGCAGCAGTCGATCCCGTTTCAGCGCATGTTTCAGGATGGCATCTGCCGTTCCGGCAATAGTTACTACACCAAAACGATACAGTTTCAGGACATCAATTATCAGCTTGCCCAGCAGGAAGATAAGACAGCCATTTTCGATGAATGGTGCGGGTTCCTGAACTTCTTTGACAGCTCCGTGAACTTCGAGCTGTCTTTTATGAATCTGAGCACAGACGCTGCTGACTTCGAGAAGAGCATCCGGATTCCGCTGAAAAACGACGGATTCAATGATGTCCGCGAGGAATACAGCAAGATGCTCCGTACACAGCTGGCACAGGGCAATAACGGTCTTACCAAGACAAAATATCTTACATTCGGCATCGAAGCAGAGTCCATGAAACAGGCGAAGCCGAGGCTGATTCACATCCAGACAGATCTTCTGAACAACTTCCGCAGACTGGGTGTTGTGACGAAGGTACTGAACGGCAAGGAACGGCTGAAGCTGATGCATGACATGTTCCATATGGGAGATAAGGACCGGTTCTTCTTTGAGTGGAAATGGCTGGTGGAATCAGGCTTATCCGCAAAGGATTTTATCGCACCGTCATCCTTCTCCTTCCCCGGCGGAAGGCATTTCCGCATGGGGAATCTGTACGGTGCCATGAGTTTTCTGGCGATCACCGCATCGGATCTTTCCGATCAGCTGCTGAAGGATCTGCTGGATATGGAATCCAGTCTGATCGTTACGATGCATATCCGCTCGCTGGATCAGAACAAGGCAATCAAGACCGTAAAACATACGATCACGGAACTGGACCGTTCCAAGATCGAAGAGCAGAAGAAAGCAGTCAGAGCCGGTTATGACATGGATATCATTCCGAGCGACCTGGCAATCTACGGTAACGACGCGAAAGATCTGCTGAAAGAACTGCAGAGCCAGAATGAGCGTATGTTCATGGTCACATTCCTGATCATGAATACCGGCAATACAAAGCAGGAGCTGGAGACCAATATCTTCCAGGCATCAAGCATCGCACAGAAGCACAGCTGCAATCTCCGCCGTCTGGACTTCCAGCAGGAACAGGGGCTGATGAGCTGCCTGCCGCTGGCGCAGAACCTGATCCAGATTGAAAGAGGACTGACGACCAGCAGTACGGCAATCTTTGTCCCGTTTACAACACAGGAGCTCTTCCAGAGCGGCAGAGAGGCCCTGTATTACGGTCTGAACGCTCTTTCCAACAATCTGATCATGGTAGACCGGAAGCTGCTGAAAAACCCGAATGGGCTGATCCTGGGTACACCTGGATCCGGTAAGTCGTTCAGCGCCAAGCGTGAGATCGCCAATGCGTTCCTGGTAACGAATGATGACATCATCATTTCCGATCCGGAAGCAGAATACGCTCCGCTGGTAGAAAGGCTGAAAGGCCAGGTTATCAAAGTCAGTCCGTCGAGTACCCAGTACATCAATCCGATGGATATCAATATGAATTATTCGGAGGAAGACAGTCCGATCGCGCTGAAGGCAGATTTCATCCTGTCGCTGTGTGAGCTGGTTGTCGGCGGTAAGGAAGGACTGCAGCCGATTGAGAAGACGGTTATTGACCGCTGTGTACATCAGATCTATCAGTCCTACTTCAATGATCCGAAGCCTGAGAACATGCCGATTCTGGAGGATCTGTATGATGAGCTGATGCGTCAGGATGAGAAGGAAGCACGTCATGTGGCGACGGCACTTGAAATCTATGTCAAGGGATCCCTGAATCTGTTCAATCACCGTACGAATGTCGATATCGATAACCGGCTTGTCTGCTATGACATCAAGGAGCTGGGCAAGCAGCTGAAGAAGATCGGAATGCTGATTGTTCAGGATCAGGTCTGGGGACGTGTTACAGCCAACCGTGAGGAAGGCAAATCCACCCGCTATTACATGGATGAGATGCATCTTCTTTTGAAAGAAGAACAGACAGCAGCTTACTCCGTAGAGATCTGGAAGCGGTTCAGAAAGTGGGGCGGCATTCCGACCGGAATCACGCAGAACGTCAAAGACCTGCTGGCAAGCCGTGAGGTAGAGAACATTTTTGAAAACAGCGACTTTATCTACATGCTCAACCAGGCGGTTGGAGACAGGGCGATCCTGGCGAAGCAGCTGAATATCTCTCCGCACCAGCTTTCCTACGTCACGCATTCCGGCGAAGGTGAAGGGCTGTTGTTCTACGGGAATGTGATCCTGCCGTTTGTAGACAGGTTCCCGACAGATCTTGAGCTGTATCGCATCATGACAACCAAGCCAGGTGAGGTCGCGGAAGCGAAGGAGGCTGGCTGATGGCAGACAAACTGAAATTCCGTAATGACATGAAGGAAGCCAAGCCGGTCAGGGATCCGGATGGATCCACAGTGAAAAAGAAGCTTTCTGATGAGAAAGGCACATCTGGCGTAAAGCATAAACTGAAAGGTGCTGATCCGGGCGGTGACAAGCTACGGCATGGCAAGAAGCCGATCGAGAAGCCGAAGGAATCCGGCAAGCTAAAATCCACGATCATGTCCCAGCAGCTGCATCAGAAGATCACGCAGGCAGATGAAGATGACAATATCGGCGTTGAATCTGCAAACAGAGGGATACAGGCAGCTGAAGCCGGTGCTGATGTCGTAAAGGGTACGGTTAAGAAAGTCAAAAAGTACGGCAGTAAACTGCATGACCGTCCGGTGAAGGCTGAAGTCGGCGTGGAGAAAGAAACATTGCGGCATGTGGAGGATGAAGTAGCCGAAGGTTTAAAGACCACCAGAACTGCTAAGAGTGCCGGAGCAAAGGCTGAAACAGCCAAAGATGCCGG
>JAILCN010000148.1 GCA_024680365.1 Solobacterium sp. | reverse complement strand
ACCTTGATCCGGTAATAGTCATCGGCTGTGAAATTGCCTTTGAGCAGCTTGTCGGTTCCGGTGCCCCAGTAGCGGCTGAGACCTTTCGGAAGCTTTTCCAGCAGCTCGATGCTGTCGGCACTTTCAAGATCGATCTCATAGTCTGTCCAGCCGGCCTCGGCTTTGAGGACATTTCCTTCCGTCTTTAAGGAGATCGGCTGATAGTTCATCTGATCCAGCCCCATACCCATGAATGGCAATCCCAGCAGCAGGAGCACGGATATGACGATCATGAATTTGCCCAGACCGGAAGCCAGGTTTACCGTAGAGTTCAAACCGATACGGGAATTGATGATCGCGTTATGATCATCGGGATTGTAATAGAGAAAACCGCCCAGCCATTTGTCATCGTCATCGATATACGCGCCGGCACCCGAGGAAGCTGTCAGTTTTTCCTGCATCTTGCGCATCCGCATCTCGATACGCAGCGCGAAGACACATTCTGTAACCGTCAGTACGGTCATAAGCACAATGAACAGGGTGCCATTCTGTCTGCCGACAAAATAGATCAGACTGACGGAAGCCATCATCCAGGATATCAGCAGCCAGACTTTTCCCCAGTTGTAGCGGCGGATCCTTGTCAGAGCGATCGTCAGCTCGGTATTATCGTCGACCATCTCCGCTTTGTTGCGGTACAGATAGCGGTAACCGAACCAGAGGAATATACAACACACGGTGTTGATCAGATAGATCGGCCAGGAACTGCGGTCAAAAAGGAAGGGGAGAGCGCTGATGAGCACCGGCAGGGCAAAGAAGACAGGCGAGATCCAGCGTTCATTACCGATCGTGCGGGTATCCACATAGATCTTCCGGCTTTCCTTTTTCCAGCCTTTTTCAGTCTTGATGTCCATCAGCCGGCGGTGCGCTTTGATATAGGGAATGTAGGGCAGGAAGATACAGATGTCGATCCAGATCATCCAGACAGTCATCATCCAGCGGTCAAGCTGCGGCAGCAGACAGACCAGCAGACTTCCGCACAGAGCGACAGTGATCAGGATCTCCGTCTTTTTGAATCTGTCGAGTACCGTGAGGACTTCCGGATCCTCGTGAGCTTCCTGCGGCAGGGTAACGCCAAGAACGATATTCTTTTTAAAACGGGTCTCGTTGATCAGCATCCAGCACATAAGGGGTGCGATCCAGATGGTTGAAAAGATAATGATCAGTTTCGTTGTCATTTGTTTCCGTCCTCCTCGTATAGTGTTTCACAGATCCGGAGGATCTCTTCTTTGGTAAGTCCGGCAAGACGGAGCTCGGAAAGATGGAGACGCAGCTGCTCCAGCGTAGCTGCGGGGATCTCGTTTCTTCCGGAGACAGCGACCTTCGCGCCGCTGCGGCGGTCCGTCGTGATATAGCCTTCCTGTTTGAGGATCTGGTAAGCCTTGGACACCGTCATCATATTGATGCCACTTTCTTCCGCCAGCGCCCGGATCGTGGGCAGCTGCTCACCCGGTGTCAGTTTGCCTTCGGCGATCCCGACAACGATCTGGTTGCGCAGCTGCTGGTAGATCGGCACACTGCTGTTGAAATCAAAGTTCAGGATCATAACATACCTCCTTGCATTAGAAATAGTAATGCAAATAATGCAAATTGTCAATATCACCGGTTTGGGCATAAAAAAACTGTCTTTGCAGACAGTGATTTTTTAATGGTCGGAGAAAAGGGATTCGAACCCTTGACCTCTTCGTCCCGAACGAAGCGCGCTACCAAGCTGCGCCATTCCCCGATGACTATTAACTAGTATACCTTCAAAGATGCGATTGGGCAAGAGAAAGTTTACTTTTTGTTAATAGTTTTTTAAGTTTGCTATTCAGCCGGTGTTTCCGCCGGTGCTTCGATCGGCGTGTAGTAATCCGGCTGGATGAGACCGCTGGGATAGATATCGACCTGGACATTGCCGATGCTGATCTCGGTCTTATCCGGCAGATTGACGTGGTAGACCGCCTGTGTGTCCCACTCCGGATCGGTGCCGATCATGTAGTAGTCGAATATGCTTTCGTCTTCGTTCGTCAGATCGACATAACCGTTGCCGCCGCTGCTGTAGAAAATATCGTATACGCCTGCCGGGAAATCACGTCCGGCCTTGTAGTTGCCGCTAACGAGCGTATATCCTTCTTCCGCCCACGGTTCGCGTCCGGCGAGCGGTGCGGTGGATGCGTCTGTCGACGTCAGCTTCAGGGTCACGCCATCGATCTTCAGCGTATTCCCGTCATTCAGGATCATGCCGAGGAAGGCACGGGAATAACCGTCATCATACGTTCCCATCGATTCACTGATATACCCGAATTCGTAGTTGTCGCTGGTGACATAGCCGTTGCCGCAGATGACCTCGAGGTCATAGGTTCCGCTCGGGATATCGACGCCGGCAGTATAGTAACCGCTCTGCAGATAGAGGGTGAGCGCTTCTCCCTCGACCGGGACGGCCGGTTCGCTGGTCGTCTGCGCGCTCGGCTCATAGGATGGAGCCGGCTCCGGTTCGTGTTTGGCGGTGATCACGCTTACGGCGATAATGCCGGCGATGACCGCTACGATCAGGACAGCCATGATAACGATCATGGAAGCTTTTAAGCGTGTTTCTTTTTTCTGTTGTTCGCGATTCTTTTTCGCTAATTCGGCTAAGTTTTTCATTGCGTTACTATTCTAGCATAATTTCCCGTGCGGAAAGTATAATTAGAATATGAATGCCCGGGAAACACGCAGACTGGTAAAACGGCAGTATAACGCGATCTTCTTTGCTTTTGTGCTCATATTTGCTTTGATCGCGCTGCATTTTTATCTGCGTCCGGAAGCGGGTCCGAAAGAGGGACTGTATAAGATCGACTATGTTTCCGACGGTGACACGCTCATCGTTGATATCGAAGGCGAAAAGAAATTTGTCCGGCTGATCGGGATCGACTGTCCGGAATCCGTGCATCCGGATGAAACGAAGAATACCCCGGAAGGGAAGCTGGCGGCTGAACATACGCGCGAGCTTGCCGCGGGGCACAGCTGTTATCTTGAATATGATTCCGTCACCATAGATGACTACGGCAGGACGCTGGCCTATGTCTGGCTCGATGACGGGACCTTCCTGAATGAGCAGATCCTTGCTGACGGCTATGCGGAGCTTTTGACCATTCCGCCGAACGTCCGCTACAGCAATCGTTTCCAGAAAGCGTATCATCAGGCCCGGGAAGAGGGAAAAGGATTATTTCAAAAGAATTAGCA
>JAILCN010000101.1 GCA_024680365.1 Solobacterium sp. | reverse complement strand
GTGGTATCCGCAGTTGATCTGCATCGCAGCAGAATCCAGTATTTCATCTGCCAGTATCTCCGGTGTGAAGACAGAAACATTTTTTGCCGGTCCACGGCTGTCTGCATTTTTTCGTATGCAGCCTGGCAGACATTGAATGATCAGAGCATGAATCCCTAGATCGTCAAAAAGGCGGGAAAACTCAACCGCGATCTCTCCCGCCTCTTTTTCCTTGTCAACACAGATTGCAACATAATTCAGTGCCGGACCGGTCTGCACGATCTTATCGTACAGTTCAATGCTCCTTGCATCCGCATCGATAAACTCAATATCATATTGTTCGCAAAGGGAAGGATATCGATTGAAAAAACTGCCGGCCTGCTGCGTCTGATCTTTTGATACGACGGTTGCATGGAACCTGCTTCCTGCAAACTGACCGTTCATGATCAGCGAGCGAAGCACCGCCTGACCGGTCTTTCCAAAACCTACGATCAGCACTTCGAAATTTTCATCCGCTCTTCCTTTTCCGTCAAAGCGGATCGTATCACAAGGCGGAAATGCATGTATCATCAGACGGCTGATCAGTTCCGCTTTCTCATAGGCGATCACGCCGCCGTATCCGTAAGCGCCCCCGGAAGCCTGCAGGTTTGCAGAAACAGCCTCATCCGGCAGGACCACCGTAAGACTGGTCTGGGAAGGCTCTATCCCAAATTGCTCAAGAGAATCTTTAAGTGAAATGGCAAATTTCAGATTTGCAGAAGGATCATTATCAATACAATAGATTGAAATATGGCGTTTTCCCGGCCGCATTCCGATCCGTTTCAATAAACCAGGCGACCCATTTTTTGCATCTTCATCCGCAAGCATCAAAGCGCCCATTTTCAGGATCTTCTGATCCAGAGGTGCTCCATTTCCTGTATCTATGAAAATGATCTTGGTCTTGCCCGGAAGATTCTGTGCCAGTGATACAGTATCGTCATTCACACCGTATATCAGGCTGAGATTACCGTTTCTTGTAAGCAGGAGATTCAGTGTGCGGATCAGCCTCTGTCCGATTGTGGCGATCACCGCGCTGGCAGTACAATAGAAAGCCATCAGGTGGGTAATATACAGAATGATCATCATGGCCGGGCTTGCAAACAGAGGTGCGGATGCAATAGAACTGATCTCATTTCTGCCCAGAAACATACAGAAGACGGAGAATAATGTTCTTGCGGCTGCCATCGGGATGCTGCCGCTAAGCGTATAATATCCGTATCCGTAAAAGACTGTGCCCAAAACACATGCGATGATCAGCAGCGATCCGGTGATCTTTGACATGATCCGCGGCTGGAAGCCCAGTGAAAGCATCAGTATCAGAAACAGTAAAAGCGCGATCAGATAAACCACGATCAGGGAAAGACTCATTTTGCACCCTCCGACTCATCTGTGTTCAGAAATGTGAGTGATGAGTTTCCATCCGTGACTGTGAGCTGATCGTCCTTGCGTGTATAAGGCATGGTTTTTGTGCCGACAGATATATTTTTTTCATCCCAGGTCAGGTTTGTTTCTTCTCCAAAGAGATCCAGGACTCCTGTACCATCCGCTCTTAAAACGATCGTACAATTGAGACCTTTGCTCTTAAGAAGCGAAAGATCTTCAGCAGTCGTTTCTTTCCCCTCTGATATCATTGCAATGATCTCATACCGTTCTTCGGTTTTCTCCGTTTTCAGCTCAGCGCTTCCTTTGGATGAATCCGCTTTCCGGCAGGAACATAGCACAAGCATAGCAGCCATGATCACGAACACAGCTATAAATATGACCGGGATCCTTTTTTTCTTTTTCTCCATAACTGTAAAACTCCCTTTCTGAAGGGTCTATTGCAATTCCGGATACAGCTCTTTCAGCATCTGAAGAACTGCATCTGCATGGGCGCTTTCCAGGCCTGCCGAAGCCTGTGCCTTAAGATCGTTCCGTATCATTTCTGCCTGACCTTTTCCTGAAGCCGCAACGGCTCCCAGCACCCTGTCGCACTCTTCCTCATAACCACAGTAAAGACATGCATATCCTAGATTCATGTTGGCCAGTATACTGTTCGGCTGCAGGGTACATGCGGTTGCTGCTGCTTCATATGCCCCGCTGTAATCACGAAGATTGATCAGTCTGTGATAGGACAGCCAGGTATAATACTGGGCCTGATCATAAACATCCAATTCGCTGCGGATCTTTTCAAAAACTGCCAGTCCGTCCCGGAACAATTGTTCCGCTTCCGCATACTTTCCTGCTTTGAACGCATTTTCTCCTGTATTCAGCGTAGATACCGCATATACGGTTCCGGACGAAGCAGAGCCGGTTGTTTCAAAGATCTGCCCATAGAGTCCGGCAGCCTTTCTGTACAATCCATCTGCGGCTTCATACTTTCCCTGTGAATTAAGACAAAGGCCGTAATTATTGTAAAAGTCTGCCAGCAGGATCTGATCTTTCAGATTTTCCGTATCCTTCGCAAGTTCCTCTGCTTCTTTTTCTGCAATCTGGTAATTGTTCTCAGCTTCTTGATATTCTCCGAGATCTGTCAGGCATGCTGCAAGGATCGACATGCAGTTCAGGTAATCCATTTGATTCTGACGGTTATCTGCCGCTTCCAAAATGATCCGGTCATTCTGCGCGGAAAGCTCCAGAGCGTTTGCCGCTTCTTCATATCTGCCTGCCCTGTATAATCCGACACCGCGGTTATAGAGGATCGATGCTGCTTCCTGGATATACTCCAGATCATTTGTGTTTTCTTCCAGCAGAGACATCGCTTCCTGAAAATAAGAATCCGCGGAATCTTCTCCCATACTGACTGCATTTGCGGCTAAATTTCCGTATATTCTGGCCAGGACCAGACGATCCGGGTTCTTCATGCCTT
>JAILCN010000078.1 GCA_024680365.1 Solobacterium sp. | reverse complement strand
CCGACCAGGGCCAGGTTCTCACCCGGTCTGATATCCAGGCACAGATCATGGAGAACACGGTTGTGATCATCCGGGTATTCAAAGGTCACGCTGTCAAAGACGATGTGTCCGTCTTTGACTTCAAGTTCTTTCGCGTCCGGCTCATCTTGGATGTCGATCGGCGTATCCATGATCTCCATGAAACGCTCGATGCCGGTAATGCCGGACTGGAACTGTTCCGCGAACTCAACGATCCTTCTGATCGTCGCAATCAGGGCAGTGACATACAGAATATAAGCCACAAGGTCAGCTGCATCGATTTTTCCCTTTACAAGGAAGATGCCTCCGGCCAGGATGGTCGTGACATACATCAGACCGTCAAACAGTCTGGTGGACATGGAGTAATTGGCCATCGCGTAATAGCGTTCTTTCTTGATTTCCTTGAACTTCTGGTTGCCTTCCTCAAACTTGCGGATCTCTGTTTCTTCCGCGGTGAATGCCTTGACCACTTTCTCGCCAAGCAGGGAATCTTCGACAGCCGCGTTGAGTTCGCCGATCTGCACACGCTGTCTTTTGGTGGCGGTGCGGAAGCGGTGATTGAGTTTGATGGAGACGATGATCATGACGGGAATGCAGGCAAAGATGATCGATGTCAGCGCCATGGAAGACTGGGCAAGGATGATGAAGGAGACGACGATCTTGATGCCGGCGATGAAGAATTCCTCCGGACAGTGATGGGCAAACTCCGTAACATCAAACAGGTCGCTGGTGATGCGTCCCATGACCTGACCGATCTTTGTATTGGCATAGTAGCTGTCAGACAGCCGTTCCAGGTGATCGAAGGCATCCGTGCGCATGTCAGTTTCGATATAGACACCCATGATATGTCCCTGGGAGCTCATGAAATAGTAGGCGGCCGCGTCAATCAGACGCAGGACTGCGTAAATGCCTGCCAGCTTGAAGATCAGGTTCATCGTCAGCTCTTCCGGATGGTAGGAAGCTGTGCTGGTCAGCGTGGACATGATCCGCGGCAGCACGATATCGCAAAGTGTTGTCAGGGCAGCACAGAACAGATCGAATGCCAGCAGTCCTTTGTATTTGAACAGATACGGAGAAAAGCGTTTCAGCAGCTCCGTTGATGAGTATTTTTTATCGATTGTTCTTGTCATACGCGTTTCCTCCGGCAATGCGCATATTTTAGCATAACAGGAAGTTTATCCAAACCGCACTGCTCAAATTCTTTGTTTTTTTCTCTCTTGTTGTACAATAATACAAAAACGGAGCAGCAATTATGACAGATACAGCAAAGTTATTAAAAATACAGCAGAGAGAAACGGATTACGCGTTTCTGTATAAAACACTGAAGGAACAGTATGAAGCCCCTTCTTCCAAAGTTCTGTTTGAAGAACTTTCCAGGATCAGAAAAGACAGGGCACAGAAGCTGCGTGAACTGACAGCGTATGATCTGATGCCGGTTGAGCAGATCACAAAAAATATCCTTGCCTACAGAAAGCTTCTGAAAGACAGCGGCTTCATGAAGCGGCTTGCCGCAGCAGAAAAGAATCTCGCAAAGGAATATCAGTCGATGACAGAGGAGTATCCTTCCTTTGCGGCATTCAGCGAGGAAGCGAAACACTGCGCGGAGCGGCTGCAGAGAGAAAGCGGAAAGATGTATACGGAAGAATATCTGCCGGTCGGACGCATCAAAGAATATGTCATGACCTTTGAACAGCCCGACAGACCGGTCATCGTTTATCTGCATGGCGGCCCCGGTGAATCCGTGATCCCCTTTGCCGGCTTTATCGCTTCAGGCATCGATTTCGCGACGGTCATCTTCTATGACCAGAGAGGCACCGGCCGCACCCAGCTGAAGAACAATTCTTCCCCCGACAGCATCACCTTCGGCGCGCTTCTCACCGATCTGCGCAGCACCATCTCGCAGATCCGCAAAAAGTACGGCGTCGATAAAGTCATCCTGCTGGGACATTCCTGGGGAACCGTTCTCGGCACGCAGTACGCGCTGCGCTATCCGGAAGACCTGCACTGTTACATCGGTGTGGGCCAGGTCGTTGACTTCAGAGACGGTGAAAGAATGTGCCTGGACATCACGAAAGAGAGGATGGGAACACCGGATGAGGAAGATCAGAGGATCCTGGATAAACTTGGCAGCTATCCGGACAATCTGGACCGGAAAAATGTTTTGAAGATGATCCTGACAGCGCGG
>JAILCN010000060.1 GCA_024680365.1 Solobacterium sp. | reverse complement strand
CGAAGAACCGGTATGAGAAGATATACAAATTCATCAATTTGGCGATATATTCGCCAAAAAGAGTGAAATACAGAGATGTGATGAGTAAAAAACACAGTGATTAAGCCAATTATCAGCTCCACTGTGCAAATGAGGATTTTTTGAAAAAAAAAGCACAGGTCCTGTGTTTCAGGAATCTGTGCTTTTGTATTAACCGCCGATCTCGTTGCCGGTGTACAGCTGATAGTATCTTCCCTTCTTTGCCATCAGCTCGTCATGGCTGCCGCGTTCAATGATGCGGCCGAGTTCAAGCACCATGATGCAGTCACTGTTGCGGACGGTGGAAAGCCGGTGGGCAATGACGAAGGTCGTACGGCCGCCCATCAGGGCATCCATGCCTTCCTGAACGATCTTCTCCGTTCTTGAGTCGATCGAGGAAGTCGCTTCATCAAGGATCATGACAGGCGGATCTGCGACTGCTGCGCGGGCAATCGCAAGCAGCTGTCTCTGACCCTGGGAAAGGTTGCCGCCGTCTCCCTTCAGCATCGTGTTGTAGCCTTCCGGAAGTCTGCGGATAAAGCCGTCGGCGCGGGCCAGTTTGGCGGCTGTGATGCATTCCTCATCCGTCGCTTCCAGACGTCCGTAGCGGATGTTCTCCATAACGGTGCCGGTGAACAGATGGGTATCCTGCAGGACCATGCCGAGCGATCTTCTCAGATCCGGCTTTTTGATCTTGTTGATGTTGATGTCATCGTAGCGGATCTTTCCGTCGGCGATGTCATAGAAGCGGTTGATCAGGTTGGTGATCGTCGTCTTGCCGGCGCCGGTGGAGCCGACAAAGGCGATCTTTTCACCCGGCTTCGCGTTGATATCGATATCATGCAGGACTGTCTTGACGCCGTCGTAGCTGAAGTCAACGCCGTACATGTCAACCTTGCCTTCCAGTCTCTGATACGTCACTGTGCCGTCAGCCTGGTGCGGATGCCTCCATGCCCACTTGTCTGTCTTTTCTTTCGTTTCCTGCAGCGTTCCGTCCGGAAGCTCATTGACATTGACCAGCTCGACATAGCCTTCGTCTGCTTCCGGTTCTTCGTCCATGACCTTGAAGACACGTTCAGCACCGGCCATGGCGTTGATGATGGACGCCATCTGCTGGGAAAGCTGGGTGACAGGCATATTGAAGTTTCTGTTCAGTGACAGGAAGGAAACGAGCGTTCCGATGGTCAGGCCCATATGGCCGCTGAGAGCGATCAGGGCGCCGGTCACTGCGCACAGCACGTAGGAGATATTGCCGATATTGGCCATGACAGGCATCATGATGTTGGCATAGCTGTTGGCATTCTTCGCGCTTTCCCGCAGTTCGCTGTTGAGTCCGGTAAACTGACGGATCGCTGTCTTTTCATGATTGAATACTTTGACGACTTTCTGTCCGGAGAGCATTTCCTCGATGAAGCCGTTGACAGCGCCGAGGCTCTTCTGCTGGGCAATGAAGTATTTTCTTGCCTTGCCGCCCAGCACGCCGGATGCGACCAGCGTGAAGCTGACCATGATCACGGAGAGGATCGTCAGCGGAATGTTCAGGATGATCATTGAGATGAAGGTCGTACATATCGTGACGAAGGAGCTGACACACTGCGGAATGGACTGACCGATCAGCTGTCTCAGCGTATCGACGTCGTTGGTGTAGACCGACATGATCTCGCCGTGAGAATGGGTGTCAAAGTAGCGGATCGGGAGAGATTCCATATGGGTGAACAGCTGGACGCGGATCCTTTCCAGCGTGCCCTGACCGATGACGGCCATCGTGCGGGCGTTGACATATGCCGCGACCGTTCCGATCAGCAGGATGCCGGCCAGCCAGAAGAGCCTGTGCAGCAGCGGTGTAAAGTCGGGGTTCGCCGTACCCATCAGCGGCGTGATGTAATCGTCGATCAGGGTGCGGGTAAACAGTGTCGACTGCAGAGTTGCCAGCGCTGTTGTCAGGATGCAGATCAGAACAAGCAGGAAGTGCCATTTGTAGTTTTTGAAGACAATGCCGAGAACACGTTTCAGAACTGAGAAGTTCATTTTCCCTACCGGGACACGTCTCATACTCATAACGTTCCTCCTTCCTAGGCGTTGGCAGCCGCGTCGAAGTCGCCGCCGCCTCTGACCTGTGTATCGTAGACTTCACGGTAGATCTCATTGGTCTCGAGAAGTCTTGCCGGTGTATCGAAGCCGGAGATGCAGCCGCGGTGCATGACGATAACGCGGTCAGCATCTTCAATTGAGGAGATACGCTGGGAAATGATCAGCTTGGTCGTTCCCGGGATCTTTTCCCGGAATGCCCTGCGGATCTTCTGATCGGTGGCGGTGTCGACAGCGCTTGTCGAATCGTCGAGGACCAGGATCTTCGGATCTTTCAGGAGCGCGCGGGCAATACACAGACGCTGTCTCTGACCGCCGGATACGTTCGTTCCGCCCTGTGAGATCTTTGTTTCGTATTTGTCCGGGAACCGCTCGATGAACTCATCCGCGCAGGCCAGCCGGCACGCTTCTGCACATTCTTCATCAGACGCGTCCTCTTTGCCCCATCTGAGGTTGTCGAGGATCGAGCCGGAGAACAGCGTGTTCTGCTGGAGAACGACGGAAACCTTGTCGCGCAGCGCTGCCATGTCGTAATCTCTGACATCATGGCCGCCTACTTTGACAACGCCTTCATTGGCGTCATACAGACGTGAGATCAGCGCTACAAAGGTGCTCTTGCCGGAACCGGTCGGCCCGAGAATGCCGATCGTTTCACCGGAATTGATATGCAGGTCGATGTCCTGCAGAACATATTCGCCGCTGCCGGACCGGTAAGAGAAGTTGACGTGCTCGAAATCGATCGATCCGTCCGGTACTTCCATGATCGGATCAGCAGGATTCTTCAGGTCGGGATCTTCCTTCAGAACCTCCGTGACACGTCTGGCGCTGGCGATCGACATCGTGATCATGACGAACACCATCGAGAGCATCATCAGCGACACAAGGATGCTCATGACGTAGGAGAACATGGACGTCAGGTTGCCTGTCGTGATCGAGCCGGCAACGACGTGCTGGGCGCCGAACCAGGACAGCGCGATGATGCAGCCGAAGACAGTCAGGTTCATCGCCGGCGTATTCAGGGCGATGATGCTTTCTGCCTTGATGAACATCTTCTTCAGATTTCCGGCTGCGTCCGTGAATTTCTTGTTTTCATAGTCTTCTCTGACGAATGCCTTGACGACGCGGATCGCAGTGACGTTTTCCTGCACGCTGGCATTGAGGTCGTCATACTTCGAGAAGACCTGGCTGAATGTCGTCATCGCGTTGGCGGTGATGTACAGCAGCGCAAAGGCCAGGATGACGATCGCGACCAGGAAGATCACCGACAGATCTTTCGAGATCACGAAGCACATGATGACTGACACGATCAGCATCAGCGGCGGACGCACGGCAATGCGGATCACCATCTGGAATGCGTTCTGCAGGTTGGTGACGTCAGTCGTCATGCGGGTCACGAGACCGGCTGTGGAATACTTGTCGATGTTGGAGAATGAATACTCCTGGATTTTCTGATACATGTCGTTGCGGACATTTTTCGCAAATCCCGTTGACGCTGACGCAGCGTATTTGCCGGCCTGGGTACCGAAGTACAGGCTGGCAAAAGCCATCGCCACCATCAGAAGTCCGTACTTGAGGACCTCGCCGAAGTTGCCGGCGTTGATCCCGTAGTCAATGATCATTGCGATGACATAGGGAATCAGCACTTCCATGATGACTTCGGCGGCTGTGAAGAGCGGCGTGAGCAGGGTATCACGTTTGTACTCGCCGATCTCCTTTGATAGCACTTCTAACATGTTTTCTCCTTCCTACTCCGTTTCCGATGCCTGCAGGTTCTGATAGACCGTTTCCAGCATGCGGCGCAGTTCCGCCTGCTCGTTCTTCTTCAGTCCCTTCGTCAGGATCGTCTGTTTTTCATCAAAATCTCTGCGGCTTCGGCGGCAGAGGCGTCTGCCTTCTTCGCTGAGCCGGATCATCTTGATCCTTCGGTCCGCGTCATCGTAATACGACTGCACAAGTCCCTTTTCCTCCAGCCTGCGGGCAAGTCCCGCCATCGTAGACTGGGCAACGCGGAACTGCTTTTCCGCTTCCTTCAGACTGGCTTCGCCGTTTTCGCAGTGTTCCAGAAAGATCAGCACATGATGCTGTGAAAAAGTCAGGTCCATGTCTTTCAGGGCGCGGTTCGCCTGTTTCTCCATCAGATCATGGATCTTCTTGAGCAGAAGACCGGTATCTGTCTTCCGTTCCGTATTATCTGTCATACAGGAAACCCTCCGTGTTCATCATACAGGATATTCCGGCCGTTTTCAATCGCATGCGTTCAATACCATGCGATTATTTGCGAAAAATAAAAACGGGAACGCTCCCGTTGTTCAGCTTCCGGTGCCGTTGACGGCAATATCCTCCATGCGGACCAGGTTTTCCAGTTCCGCTTCAGCCACCTCGAACCATATGCCGTTGACGTACAGATACGGAACCTTGATATACAGATCATCTTCCGTCGATCTGGTCAGGATATGAAGCTTGACCGGATCCGCAGGCGCCTTGTCATCAGGAAGGATCGTCAGATTTTCCAGGTGATTCATGAACAGCGTAAAATACATAATATCGTTCGCTGTCAGGGTCCTGAGCTCAGCACCCTCCGTGATCTTGATATTGGCGATTTTTGTATACCCTGTCTTCAGAACATCCAGACGCAGGGTCTTATCATCTTTTCTGTCGTCCGGAGAAGAACATCCCAGTGCAGCCCCGAGGCACAGCACGCATAACAGTTTCAGCAGTTTTTTCATTTAATTACCCCTGCATTGTATCAACAAATGCACTTTCAAGATTACACTGAAATGAGGAAATCGTAAAGAAATACATCCGGGATCATTCTCCGTATTCGCCGTATTCACAGCCGGTGTTTTCGCAGATGACCTCGTCGATCAGCTTTCCGTCCCGGTACAGCTTCACTGTGCCCCTGCCGGTCCCGCCGTTCCAAAGACGTCTGTGGCGCATCCTGCCGTCGGGTGATTCATAGCGGATCTTCAGCATGTCTTTCTTTTCGCAGGTGATATCGGTGATCATCTGATTGCGCCAGGTCTTCTGTTCCACATGCCAGATGATCTGCGCATCACTTTCCCGGCAGTCAAAGACGGTGCGGGTAAACGTCCAGAACTTTGAGAAGTTGAATTCATACTGTTTTCCTTCATAGCGGAAGGCTGACAGCAGCCGGCGCTTCAGGGCGAACGGTCCGATCTTCGGACATCCCCCGCCGATATCAAACACACTGTCATTCAGCGTTTTTCCGGTCACCGCGCTTTTCAGATGACAGGAAGAGAGCCAGACCCACGGCGACGTGAAGTCTTTTCCCCAGTTCTTGTCCGCGTATCCAAAACACGTTTCCGGCGTGATGATATATTTCCTTCCGTTGTATGTCACCGTCCCTTCATAGGCGGTCTTCATGCCTTCCGCATGCCAGAACATTTCAAACAGCTGCAGAGTGCGGAACAGCTTCGAGGCGCCGTAGCCGACGTTGAACGCACTGATCTTGCGGATCTTCAGATCCCAGGACATGGTCCCGGCATCACTCATCCATTCCGGATGAGCCTGTACATCTTCGGGTGCGCAGCTGATTGAGCCTCTTGTTTCTGTTTCATTTAGAAAGCAGTCTTCTGCCTGTATGGAAAACGGCACGCCGGGATCGATCTGCACGCTTTTCATGCCGAAGAAACGGTGCAGCTGGGAAGCGTCTTCTCCCCAGGCGCCGGCGTTGACCATCAGATACGAAGGACGGATCCCGTTCTTCTGATTCTCCGGAAGCTGTCCGAACACCGGTTCCGTTTTTCCAAGTGATGGGCTGCACGCAAAGAATTCGATGAAGAAAGATTTCTCCTCTCCGGTTACAGCTTCATGTCCGGTAAAGGAATGCCACCACCAGTCATATCCCTTCTCTGCCTGTCTGCCTTTCAGCTGATACTGGTCGCGGCTGATATCATGTTTGTCTGACATTGTATCCCTTCTTTCCGGTATTTCATTATAGTCTTCTGTGCAGAAAATGCTAATATTGATGAGAAAAAGGAAACCACAGCCATGTCAGACACCTACAGCAGTTTTCTCACACAGCTTCATGAATATTCAGTCAACGGCCAGGAACCGGTCCTTGCCGCGAAGGAGCTGCGCTATGTACTGGACCTTCAGGAGAAACGCCTGAAACAGTTCGGCATTCAGAAAGAAGAACTTTTTAACGTGCCGGAAGGATCCGTTTCCGGCGGCATCGGCCGGGACGGAACCCCCTATTACAGCCGGATCCTCTACAGCGAACCGACCCGCACCCGCGTGTGGCGCAGCGGCGCGAAGGAGATCAGGAGAAAAAAAGAACCGCTGACCATGTATCTTTCCCTGACCGACAAGAAAGGCTGGCAGGACAAGGAGATCAGCTGTCCCAACTGCGGCAGCACCGGCATGGCCGGAACTTTCCGCGACGGCTGTCCCTACTGCCATACCATGTTCGAATCTGACGACATCTATCCGGTCGTTTCCTATTGTTACAGCGTCCCGGCGATCACGGAACGGGCCACGCTGGAAATCAGGGCCGGCAGGATCTGTAAATATACCGCTGTCGTTTCCGGTGTTATCCTGGCAGCTCTGATGTTCTGGACGCAGTCCGACTATGAGATGCTCATCAGGATCCTTGTGGCATTGTTTTTCGGTGCTTTATACGGTGCCGTATTCGCGTTTATCGCGTATATGGGCTACAGCATGACTCTTTTATTCAGGCTGTTCCGGGAAGCCGGACGCGCTATGCCCTTGATCAGCGGACTGGGCAGTGACAAAAAAATGAAGAAATTCATGGAGATGTATGATCCGTCCTTCTCCTTTGAGGTATTCCAGGGAAAAGTCATCTCGCTGATCCGCGAGGCTGCCTTCCAGTCTGACAGGTCCCGCATGGCTTCCTATACGGGA
>JAILCN010000083.1 GCA_024680365.1 Solobacterium sp. | reverse complement strand
CAGAAGCATCGATCCGGATCATGGGATCCGCCTTTGTTATAATCTGAATAGAACTGGATACGATTCAGATGCTGATCTGATCAAAGGAGATGAACATGAGACTGTTTGACGTAAAAGAAGATAATTCACTGGAGACTTTCGCACTGGCTTATGAAAAGGCTGCGGAACTTGAAACCGACATCGTACTTGCGACGACCAGCGGCAGAACTGCCCTGAATTTTGCGGACTTTATTTCTGACAAAAAGTTCACCGGCAAAGTGATCATTGTATCCCATGCTTACGGCACCAGAGAAAAGGGAAAGAACGCGATGAGTGAAGAGATCCGGAAGAAGCTGACCGATCAGGGATTCACGGTCGTTACGGCAGCTCATGCCCTGAGCGGTGCCGAAAGAGGCTTAAGCAATGTCTTCAAGGGTGTGTATCCGGCAGAGATCGTGGCCCATGCGCTGCGGATGATCTCAGCCGGAGTCAAGGTATGCGTTGAGATCTCTCTGATGGCCTGCGATGCCGGAGCGATCACGTATAAGAAACCAGTTGTCTGTATCGGCGGCACCGGAAAGAACGCTGACACAGCCTGCGTCATCACTCCGACGTATTCCGCAAATCTGCTGGAGACCAGGGTGAATGACATCCTGTGCAAACCGGATCTGTACGAATCGAACTGAATCTGCATACAGCCATCCTGTCATACAGTTCCGGTAAGACGGGATGGTTTTTCTGATGTCTCCGGCGGGCATCAGACCGAACGGCAGAGCCGGGATATGGTACGATAAGCGGCAGGAGAGAGTGATGTCAGAAAGAGCACAAAACAGGAACATTGAAATATTTGAACATATGCCGGTCGCGAAAGCTGTGCGGACAATGGCTGTTCCAACGATCATGGGACAGCTGATCATACTGCTGTACAGCATCGCGGATACCTTCTTTGTCGGCCGGACAAACAATCCGTTAATGGTGGCAGGGGCATCCCTGGTTCTGCCTGTCTTCAATATCTGTACGTCGCTTGCCGGTATTTCCGGCGTCGGCGGCAGTGCTCAGGTATCGCGGCTGATGGGAGAAAAGGATCCGGAAGGAGCCCGCAGAGTCAGCAGTTTTTCCCTCTGGTTCGCGCTGCTGATCGGACTTGCATTCGCGCTGGGCGTCCTGCTGTTCATGGATCCTCTGATGCGTCTTCTTGGTGCCAGAGCGGATGTGCTTGACTATTCAAAAGCGTACGCGATGTGCGTGATCGTCTTCGGCGGCATTCCGACTGTCATGGCAAATGTCATGGCCAATCTGCTGCGGAGTACGGGAGAATCAAAGAAAGCAGGCTTCGGCATCATGCTGGGCGGTCTGATCAACATCGCGCTGGACCCACTGTTCATGTTTGTCCTGTTTCCGAAGGGAATGGAGATCGTCGGTGCCGGAGCGGCAACCTGTGTGTCGAACTGCATTTCCTGCATATACTTCATCATGATGATCCGCAGCATCGGCAGCGGCTCCGTGATCCGCATGTATTCGCCGTTTGTTCTGCCCCGGGCGGATCATCTCAGAAAAGTCTTCAGCGTCGGCGTCGTGTCTTCCATTGCCGGTTTCCTGTTTGATCTGGATTATATGGTCATTCAGCGGCTGATGGCAGGATACGGGGATATTCCGGTCGCTGCAATCGGCATCGTCCTGAAAGCGGAGCGTCTGCCGCTGAATATCGGCGTCGGCATCTGTCAGGGCATGGTGCCGATCATCGCCTACAACTTTTCGGCGAAGAATTACAGGCGAATGAACGATACGATAAACTATTCCCGCCGTCTTGGCATTGTCTGCGCACTCATCAGTATTCTGATGTATGAACTGTTTTCCCCGTATATCATGCGCTTCTTCATCAATGACGCTCAGACCGTGGCACTTGGCACTGACTTTCTCAGGGCAAGATCGCTGGCGACAGTCCTGATGTTTCTCAGCTTCTTCCACGTTCATCTGTTCAACAGCTACGGCAGGGGCAGGGAAGCCTTCTTCCTGGGTGTCATGCGCTGGCTGGCATTCAATATCCCGATGCTGTTCCTGCTTCATCATATCTTCGGCATGTACGGCATTGTCTGGTCACAGCTGGCAGCCGATATCCTCACGGTGACGCTGTCGGTGATCGTCTACCGCAATTACATGGAAAAGCATCATATGTACGCATAAAAAAGTTTCTGCCTGTATCAGACAGAAACTTTTCAGTTCATATCATTGTTCTGTGATGTCTTCTCAGAAGCCCAGTTCTTCACCGACCAGGATCACGTGGATCCTGCCGGGATGCTTGGAGTATCTGGTGATCAGGAACTGGCAGCAGATCGTTTCCGGCATCTTGCAGTCCATGCATTTGCCTGTTTTGGTGCAGGGGGTGGGCAGATTGTAACGCTGGGCATTGATCGGGGACGCGGTGTTTCTGGCCCGTTTGAGGGCGGAATCAACATCCGGGCAGACCTTGTTCATGCCGACGATAAAGACGACTTTGCGCGGTCCCTGGGCAATTGCTGAGACGCGGTTCGCGTTGCCGTCGATGTTGATCATAACGCCGTCGTCTGTGATCGCGTTGGCGCTTGCCAGATAGACATCTGCGTCATAGGCCATCAGAATGGGAACGCGTCTGTCTTCATACTTGTCACGATCAATGAAGTTGTATTCGTCTGAATTGCTCAGCACGTCAAACAGACCAATGTCGCGGACGGTCTGACAGCCGCCCATGGTAACGGTGCTTCCTTTTCCGATCAGTTCAAGTGCTTTTTCTCTGGCGGCTTCTGCAGTTGGAACATAATATCCGGTCATGTTGCGGCTTTCGAGTCCTTTGATCACTTTGTTCGCTAAAGCTTCGTAGTGTTTTTCTCTGTTGCTGTTCATACACGCCTCCTTGCGTTTTCTAAATTATAATGCATGCTGCGGATTTCAGCCTGCAGATTGATCCTGATCCGTGTCTGCCGCCTTTCTGATGGGGATTCTGACAGCTGTGGGAAACTGAAAAAGATCCTGCTTCAGAGACTGAAACAGGATCATGCATATTCAGATCAGAATGTTTTCTTGATGATCAGATCGACACCGGAACGGGTGATCCTGACGCTGACGTCATCGGCGATGCTGGAGACGATGGACCGTTCCAGCTCATCCCAGGCTTCCGCGGCTTCGCTGTTCTTTTCTTTGTTGTTTTCCAGCGCATTCTTATACTCTTTCAGCGACCAGCTGGCAATGGTTCCGTCTGCGTCAGTGCCTTTGATCAGACCGAGATTCATCAGGTATGCCTGAGCACCGCTGTTCTGATACTGGCTTGTCCGGATCATCCAGCTGATCTTGGACATCAGGCCTGTCGGTGCTGTATTGTTTCCGATGGAAGACACTGCCAGTAGCTGCTGACGCTTGGATACATCGGGATTCAGATGAGATTTCACGTGCAGATAATATGTGTTTTTGGAACGGGCGATATGATAGTAGGCATCCATATTCTGCAGGATGGACTGGATCATAGTCAGTGCTTCTTCAGAGAGCAGGCGCAGGCGGAGGACCTGTTTTCTGTCCAGACCGCAGGCATTTCCGAACTTTTCTGTGACTTCGATCGCTTCTTTCATTCCTTTGCCGTCAGGACTGATGATCATGTCTGCAGTGACATACGGCTTGCCGCTTCTGACCAGCTTGCCGCCGTCCTGCTTGACGCCGATCTCACGGTTTACGACATTAACATAGCTGTAAGGAATTTCGATGTGATTCTCATTGAGCGCCAGATCGACGCGCAGATTGACATCTGAAGTCATTACTTCCGTAGGAACTTCGGGAGGGAAGTACACAGTTGTCTTCAGAAGCAGACTGCTGCCTTCAAAATCCATGAAATAGACAGGCGCGTAATCCATGCCGTATTCCTTTTTGATGCCGGGCACGGTGTAGGAGGAACTGATGATCGCGTCCCGGATGACCTTGATCGCCTTGCGGACATCACTGTCATAGGAGATGCGGAAGGAAAACAGTTTCGCCTTGAGTCTGGACTGATAGCTGTAATTGATCACAGACATGGCATTCAGCTTGGAGTTGGGAATGACGCAAACGGTATTGTCGAGGAGATTCAGCGCAACATGGCGCATGGTAATGTCCTTGACGATGCCGACCGTTCCGTTTTCCAGTTCGATCCTGTTGCCGATCTCAAAGGGCTTGTAAATACTGATCATGAAACCGGCAAGGATATCTTTGATGATATCCTGCGCGGTAAAAGCGAGCACAGCTGTGATGACAGCAGTTCCTCCGAGAAGGGTCTTCCACAATCCTCCCAGGGCGCCGAAGATCCAGAACGTGAGGATCATTGCCACGATCAGTATGAGCACGACATTGAACCGTTCAAAAAACTTCAGCTTAAGCCCGTTTTTCTTCTTCCTCATCTGGGTGAACACGATCCTGTTGATCTGTGTCGCTGCCCAGGTCAGTATGATCAGGCCGAGAAACATCAGCCATTTTCTAAATTCTTCGTTTTCAAACACAATATCACCTTCAATCATTGATTATAAACGATGGTTGAGAATGTTGAAAGCCGCATCCGGAAAACATTTCAGATCCCGGACTTCCGGCATGTGTATCATCACACTTCATCTGATCAGAAAACGGCATTGGCAAACACAGTAATGCCAGTTTGTTTCTGTCTGCTCAGCGGAACAGTTCTGTCCACTTTTTCCGCAGGCTGGATAAATAGTATTTTACATAGGCAGGATCAGAGAAATCCTGTCTGACATAATCTGCATCACGCGTCAGTGTTTCACTTTCTGCCCGGTCCTGGACCTGTTCGATATACCGGTCCAGTTCCTGAAGATAGGCGGCTGCGTCAGCTTTGGAAAAGCGGCGTTTTTTTGCGGCTGCTTCTGCCATTTGAAAGCTTTCCCCCAGCATGAACAGGATCGTCGCATCATCGAGATGCTTCGTGCGCAGAGGGTAGTACAGACAGGTATTCCAGGTTTCCTTCCGGCTGTCTCTGCCGGTCAGTTCCGTCACGGAAGAATACATACGGAATGCTTCGCGGCCTGTCATCTCTGATTTCAGAAAGGAATCTATAAATTCCCTGGCCCACATTGTTTCTGTTTCTTTCGTGATGTGATAACTGTCATACTCGGCGCCGTCACCTTCACGGTCCATATGAAACCTGCTTCCGTTGTATTTCAGAAATAGTTCTTTTGCCCGTTCCATCCTGTATTCCTCTGAACGATCTGTATCAGACAAGAGACTGTCTGTGGTAGTCGGTGATGTCAGAACCGAGTTTCTCATAGATCTCCATGACGGATCCGACATTGGACAATGTCTTTAATTCAGCATCTGTCATGCCGATCAGTTCCACAAATGCGACTTTTCCGTTCGGTGTATCGATCGTTTCCACTGTCGGATCTTTCACTGTGATAAAGCCGGTCAGGTTTGATTTCTGTTGCGCGTCGATCCCTGCTGTCTGACCGGTATAAATGTATTCAAACGGCTGGAAGATCTCTCCTTTGGTAAATGTCAGTCTGGCGATCATCTGCAGGATCCCGCAGATATTTCTGATCTCGGCTTCTTCATCTTCATAGCTGTCTTTTTTGAGCTTGAAGGTGAGTTCATAGCCGTAGCCGCTGATTTCAGGGTCATCCGTCTCTTTCTCATAGATCTCTGTCTGACCAAACGAGACGAAGTGCCAGTAACTGCCTCCGTCATAAACACTGATGCCGTCCAGCGGATCCTTGCCGCCAAGCATCCACTTGATGATCGTTCCATAATGCTTCGGGTTGTTCTGGCCCGGATACACTCTCAGGAATTCCTGTTCGATGGCATCCCAGCCAACCGCTTCGACTTCTTTTTCTTCCGGTTCACTGACGGCCGGTTCCTGTTTCTTTTCTTTTTTGAACATGTCAAATAATCCCATGAATTTTCCTCCTCTGCCATGTTTTCGGATTCGTTTCCGCGATCATCTGCAAGATGACTGTTGAATGTTTCTTCTTTGAAACAGTATACCAGTTTTTGCGGAGCTGATAAATCTGTCCGGCCGTAAGCATGAACTGGCAGAAGAAACTCATTTTGACATAAAATATAGAAAAAGGAGCAGTTCATAATGAAAAAACTTGGCTTTGGTACGATGCGTCTTCCGCTGCTGAATGCAGAGGATCCGAAAAGTATTGACCTGGAACAGTTCAAAGAGATGACAGACAGATTTCTCGAACGCGGTTTTACCTACTTTGATACTGCCTATCCATATCATGATGAGCGCTCTGAGGAAGCGCTCAGAGAAGCACTTGTAAAACGTTATCCGCGGGACAGTTTTGTGATCGCGGATAAGATGCCGGTCATGCGCGTGACTTCCGCGGAAGACTATCCAAGATTTTTTGAGGAACAGCTGAAGCGGTGCGGTGTGGAATACTTTGACTATTATCTTCTGCATAACATGGGAAGAGACCGCTATGACAGCACACAGAAATTCGGCGGATTTGCCTTTATTGAAAAGCAGAAAAAAGAAGGCAGGATCCGGAAGACCGGATTTTCCTATCACGATGACGCAGATACTCTGGACCGTATCCTGAGCGATCATCCGGAAGTGGATTTTGTCCAGCTGCAGATCAATTATCTGGACTGGGACAGTGCGGTGACACAGTCCGGCAGATGTTACGAGACGGCTGTAAAACACGGCAAGAAAGTCATGGTCATGGAACCGGTCAAAGGCGGTACGCTTGCCCGTCTGCCGGAAGAAGCAGCCAATGCCTTCAATGCGTATTATCAGAAGGAAGAAACAATGCCGTCACAGGCATCCCTGGCGATCCGCTATGCTGCGTCGCTTCCGGAAGTGGAGATCGTGCTGAGCGGCATGAGCGATCTCGCACAGCTGGATGACAACACGTCCTATATGCAGGATTTCAAACCGCTGTCGGAGGGGGAGCGAAAGCTTGTCGCCCAGATCACAGATATTCTCAACCAGACGATCAAGGTTCCCTGCACATCCTGCCGGTACTGCATGGAAGAATGCCCGATCCAGGTCAATATTCCGAATTATTTCGGACTGCTGAATCTGTATGCCGTGACCGGCAAAAAGACCAATATGTATTATCAGCGCTACTCCATGAACCATGCCAAAGCGTCGGAATGCCTGAAGTGCGGCAGATGCGAACAGATCTGCCCGCAGCATATTCCCATCCGGCAGTTCCTGGAGGAATTCGCGGAACTGTACGAATAAGATACCGGAAGTCCCTGAACAGGGGCTTTTTTTGTAAATCATCTGAAACATTGCAAAAGATGCGGTATCATAAAAGCATGAAAAAAGAACTGCGTTCCGAATTTAATAAACGGCAGAACATGATCGAAGACAGCTATGAGGTCTACTATTACAGCGACCGTCATTTTCAGAGCGTTCTGCCGCATACCCATGATTATTATGAATTCTATTTTCCGGCGGAAGGCCGTATTGAGATGGAGATCGCCGGATCAAGAACGCCGCTGTCCTACCGCGATGTCGTGATCGTTCCGCCCAGGACCGTGCACCGGGCTGTGACGGAAAGCTCGGAAGGCTCCTACAGCCGCTATATTTTCTGGATCTCCAGACGTTTTTACAATGAACTGATCAAAGATATCCCGGAGATCGGATATGTCATGAAAGCTGCGGAAGAGGGAACATATATCTTTCATTTCAGTGAGGCGGAATACATGGCGCTGCACAGCAGACTGCTGCGGCTGATCGAAGAAAACCGGGCGGATCAGTATGCGAAAAACGCGTTTGCCAGACTCTGCATCAGCGACCTTCTGCTGAGCCTCAGCCGCATGGTGTATGAACATGACCATCCGGAGATCAAAAATGAGCGGGACGATCTGTTCCGCAGCATCATGGAATACATTGAACATCATCTGGAGGAAGATCTTTCTCTGGATTCGATCGCTTCGAGCTTCTTTGTATCCAAAGGACATATCGCGCATATTTTCAAAGATGAGATCGGCATCTCCCTGCATAAATATATTCTGCGCAAGCGTCTGGAACGATGCGCCGCTGCGATCGCGTCAGGGAAACTGATCCAGGATGTCTATGACAATTTCGGATTCAAAGATTATTCTGCCTTTTTCCGCGCGTTCAAAAAGGAATACGGCATTTCGCCGAAGGAATATCAGAATGTCTATACCCGGGATCCGCGCCGGCCGAAGAATTTCTGAACCCCTACAGATTCAGCAGTACCAGGGACACCAGGATCAGACACAGCCCTGCGATCTGCCGGCGGCTCAGACGCTCATGAAACAGAACATAACTGACCGCGGTCACGATCAGGATCGTTCCGGTGGAAAAGACGGGATAGGCAATGACTGCCGGAATCGTACGAAGGGCTCTGAGCAGAAACACAGCTGAAAAATAATTCGGTATCCCGATCAGGATGCCTGCAGCCAGATCTTTCCAGGCTGCTTTTTTTCCGGTCTTTACCGTCTCCGCTGTGAGCAGGAACGTTGTCAGCACAGCAGAAAACAGGAATACCAGAAACATATAGGCAGTTTCTTCAGCCTGTACACCGATCGTGCTGTAGATCTTGGCCATGGAATCTGACATGCCGTTGGTGATCAGTACGATAAGCAGAAAGAACAGATGCGTATTTCCTTTCTGCTTCGGTGAACCGTTCATGATCAGAAATGAAAGAAGCACAGCTGCCAGGCCGGCTGCCTGCAGAACAGTCGGCTGTTCATGAAAGACGACAATACTGAGAAGCAGGGGGACCAGAAGACCGAGCTTGGAGAATGCCGAGGTGAGAATGGCACCGCTCAGAGAGATGCCGCTCTGGATGCACACGAGGGAAAGGACGAACAGAGCACCGCCGATGATTCCGCACAGATACGTCGCTGTATGAGCGTACAGCAGCACAGACTTGTCGGCGATGAGCAGAAAACCGACAGCAGCACAGGTCAGGTAGTTGCCCAGGATCATGCCGTATCTGTTATGTTCAGACGTTCTGAACAGACACATGACGATTGCCATTGACGCACTGCATGCCATTGCCAGCATCAGATAAAATCCATCGGACAGAAACATGGCGGTTCTTCTCCTCTCTTCACATGTGTTCTATTATGCCACAATCATCTGCGGAAGTGTCTGCAAAACAAAAAATACGGAACGCAATGAATTGCATTATTTGCAATGTGAGCATATAGTTTTGCAATATCCTTTTTCCTGTTCAGCCGATACAATAAAGATGTAATAAAAAAAACATTGAAGCATCTGAAAGGAGGAATTCAAATGCCAATGCAAATGGGTTTTCGCTGGTACGGCGAAGGAAATGACAGAATTTCACTGAGTGACATCCGGCAGATTCCGGGTGTCAGCACAATTGTCTGGGCGCTGCATGACAAGATGCCGGGAGAGATCTGGCAGCCTGAAGAGATCGCTGCTGTCGAAAAGCAGATCAAGGGTGCCGGTTTCAACATGGATGTCGTAGAGAGCGTAAATGTGCACGATGACATCAAGATCGGTCTTCCGACCCGCGATGAATATATCGCGAACTACATTCAGACAATTAAGAATCTGGCACCGTTCGGTGTCAAGGTCATTTGCTACAACTTCATGCCGGTATTTGACTGGACCAGAACAAACCTGTTCCATCCGGTCGGCGACGGTTCGACAGCACTCTATTACGAAGCTTCCATGATCCAGGAAGATCCGAAGGAAATGGCTGACTATGTCATGTCCTTTACGGAAAAGTACAATATGACTTTCCCGGGCTGGGAACCGGAACGTATGGCAAAGCTGGATGAGCTGTTTGAAAAGTACAAAGGCGTGACCAAGGAAAAGCTCTGGGAGAACCTGAAGTACTTCCTGGAAGCCATCATGCCGACATGCAGAGAATGCGATATCAAGATGGCCATTCACATGGATGATCCGCCCTGGGATATCTTCGGACTGCCGAGACTTCTCATCGACGCAGAAAGCATTGACTATTTCCTGAAAATGGTCGACGATCCGTACAACTGTCTGACGCTGTGCTCCGGATCTCTGAATGCGAATCCGGACAACAATGTCGCGGACATTGTCAGAAAGCACTGCGACAGGATCGCGTTCGCTCATATCCGCAACATCAAGCATTTTGACAACGGTGACTTCTCTGAAGCAAGCCACAGAGACTGCGACGGCGACACACATATTCTCGATATTCTGAGAGCATATCATGACGGCGGATACGAAGGATATATCCGTCCGGACCACGGCCGTCATCTCTGGGATGAAAAGCCGGGTACAGTCAGACCCGGGTACGGTCTGTATGACAGAGCGCTGGGCATCATGTACATGCTCGGTGCATGGGACCTGATGGATCAGGAAGCAGGAAAGTAAACAGGAGGCGATGACAATGATGGATCTTCCCTATAATGTCAGTTTCAAAGACAAAGTAGTAGTTGTAACAGGCGCAGGCGGCGTTCTGTGCAGCACAATGGCAAGAGCATTTGCTCAGGCCGGCGCAAAGGTCGCGGCTCTTGACCTGAATGAAGACGCAGTAAAGAAACTCGAAGCAGAATGCGCAGCAGAAGGCTTCTGCCTGAAGGGATACAAGGCTAATGTTCTGGATCCGGAACTGCTGGAAGAAGTTCATAAGCAGGTGACGGCAGATCTTGGACCGTGTGATATTCTTGTCAACGGCGCCGGCGGAAACAACCCGCGGGCAACGACAGACAATGAATACCAGCATGAGGCAAAGGAAGGCCAGAAGACATTCTTTGATCTCGACGCTTCCGGTGTTGACTTCGTATTCAAGCTCAACTTTCAGGGAACACTGATCCCGACCCAGGTCTTCGCGAAGGATATGATCGAACGCAGGAGCGGCAGTATCCTCAATATCAGCTCGATGAACGCGTACATCCCGCTGACAAAGATCCCGGCATATTCCGCAGCCAAGGCAGGCATCTCCAACTTCACACAGTGGCTGGCAACCCATTTTGCCGGCACAGGCATCCGCTGCAACGCGATCGCACCGGGCTTCCTGGTATCCAACCAGAACCGTGCGCTGCTGTTCAATGAAGACGGCACGCCGACCGCAAGATCCAACAAGATCCTGAACGGCACACCGATGCACAGATTCGTGGACAGCGAAGAACTGCTCGGCGGCGTATTCTTCCTCTGTGATGACAAGGCGGCTTCCGCGATCACCGGTGTCGTCCTGCCGATCGACGCAGGCTTCGCAGCTTACTCAGGTGTATAAATCCCGGATATCTTCAAACCAAAACAGCTTCGCTGAAAAAGCAAAGCTGTTTTTTTCGTATGATCTCTCAGCATTCTGACGTTAATGGTTCTGCGGTTCGCTGTAAGGGTTCGTATAATACATGATCCCCGTCAGATCGGCGATCACTTTTACATCATGCCGGTTTTCTTCCAGCCAGGCATCGACATCATACAGTCCCTGTGCCGCTTCTTCGATGCCTTCGTCCCAGACTCTGCTGACAGGCGAATCCGGCAGGATCAGTCTGGTGACAGGCTTTGCAAGAAAGTTGACCGGGATGACCGTTTTGTTGATGAGATCCGATCCGTTGCTGAAAACTTCTGTTTTTTCCAGTGATACTGCAAGCGGTGCAAGCAGAATGACCCATAACATGAACAGAAGACCGCCGCCGATCTCACCGATCACGTGATCACGCTTGCTGATGGGCTTTTTCTCTGCCTTATGCTTTTTGCGGTATATGCGTACTGTAATACTGATGACCAGTTCCACAACGATCACTACAATGAAAAACCAGATGACCCAGGACCTGAGAAACCTGAGCTTGTCAGCGTCAGCAGGTGAGACCTGCGAAATTCCCGCACCTCTGTTTCCGCTCAGATATTCATAAAAGTTCTGAAAATCAAACCAGCTGTACCGCTTTGTCAGGAAACTGGTCAGAGTAAAAGTGGCGATGATCTGGATCACGGTTCTGAGGATACCCAGTCCCATGCGTTTTCCTCCCTGACGCCATCCTAAAGCGAGACTGAACAGAAACATTCCGCCGAAAAAGATGTTGAAAATCCAGAACACTGCATTTCCCAATTCAACCATTGAAATGATTCCTCCCCCGAAAAAATCGTATCATATGTTTTCATTGAACTGCGAGTAAGTTCGCCTTTTTGAAACGACCGGTCACGCTGAGGCTGTCCGGTATTCCTTGTTTCAGAAAAGCGAAAGCTGATGGATCAGAAAAAACATGATCTTTTGAGACCATGTCATTTCCAGGTAAATTCCAGATGCGTACCGTCTGCCGGCGGATTTTTACACAGTTCTTCGATCCAGGGACCGTAGTTCTTATCCCATAAGACCGATTGCATCAGCTGATAATCCGGATGATGCAGAATGTCATCCGCGTCTTCCGCAAGTCTTCCTTCACTGTATGAGGCAAAGAAGAAGCTGATCAGATTCATGACTTTATCTGTTTCTTCTCTGGTCAGATCCTTATCGGAACAAAGCTTTTCAAATGCAGAAAGGGAAGCGGCGGACTGGCGGCTGATCAGGTCCATGGCTTTTTCATATACACCTGCAGCACCGTATTTTTTCAGATCAATTTCTTCGGTGTGATAGCGGACGCCTTCATCATTCATCTCAAGAAGACCGATGGTATGGGATGCCTGCAGAGGCATGTCGTTCAGGATCTCGTACATGTCATCTTTGTGCCAGACAGCCTGATTGTGCTGATGACCGCTCATACACAGAGAAACATCATATTTCTTCAGCAGTTCAAAGAGACCTTTGTTCTGGATCAGATAGCTGGCGTACATTTTTTCGGCCTGGCCGCAGATGATATTGTGGTGGGAGAGAAAGAGCACACGGCTTCGTTTCTGTTTTGCTTTTTCCAGCTGCTTCTTCAGCCACTGCATGGTTTTGTCACTGAAATAACCGGAAGAATCTTCAGCGTGGGAGTCATCCATGGCAAGGATCGTAACACCGCCGTGTTCTGTCACATAGGAGAAGGATGCCGGATCTTTCTCGTCCATGTCCAGCAGGGGAAGAAAGTATTCTTCATATGCCGCAATGGAAGCATCCGACTGACCGTAGTCATGGTTGCCCGGTATCAGGATGATCTCAATGCTGGCGTCTTTGATCTTCTTCAGCTTTCCCGCCAGCTCTTTTACATCTTCCGGCCTGGCGTTGTTGGTGTTGTCGCCGGTCATGATGAAAGCGTCCGGCTTCATGGCGATCACCTGATCCGCCATCGGTCTGTCACTTCTTTCACCAGCGGTTCCAGGGGCACGATCGTACTGAAGGCAGAAGGGGAAGCAGAATAGTGCAGATCACTTGTCACAGCCGCTGTGAGATCCATGTGTTCATATTCGATTTTTTCTGTCGTGTCTGCCGCACATCCGCTCAGCAGCAGGACAAGACAGAGAGCTTTCAGTCTGCGCATGACTCCATTTTAGGGGATTCATGGGATGACTGCCACGAATTTACTCATCTGAACTTCTCACTTATAATAAAAAGAGACAATACATTCAGCCAGGAGGACATCATGAAATTATACTTTATCGGTGCTGACCGCGAAGTAACAGGAAGCTGCCATGTGATCGAGACAGGCGGCAGATACATTATGCTTGACTGCGGCATGGAACAGGGAAGAGATATCTATGTCAATGAAGAACTTCCGGTACCGCCTTCTGAGATCGACGCGGTCGTGCTGTCACATGCGCATATCGACCATTCCGGACTGCTGCCAAAACTGATCAGCGACGGCTTTCAGGGAACCATATGGTGCACAGAAGCGACAAGACAGCTGTGCGAGATCATGTTAAAGGATTCCGCGCACATTCAGGAATCAGAGGCAGAGTGGGCAAACCGCAAGGCAAAAAGAAGCGGCAGAAAACAGGAGAAGCCGCTGTATACAGTCGAAGAAGCAGTAAACGCGATGCTGAATTTTAAAGCCGTTGAATACGGAGAAGCGTTTTCTCCGGCGGAAGGCGTCAGCGTGAGATTTGAGGACGGCGGACACATTCTTGGCAGCGCGATCACTTATCTGACGCTGCAGGAAGAGGGAAAGACAAGAACGCTTGCTTATACCGGTGACCTCGGCAATACCGGCATGCCGATCCTCAACGATCCTTCACCCAGAGAAACAACGGATTATGTCATTACCGAGAGTACATACGGCGACCGCCTTCATGAAAAGACAGAAGACCCGATCCGTCAGCTCGCGCAGATCATGAACCGTACGTTCGCAAGAGGCGGCAATGTGGTCATTCCCGCCTTCGCGGTCGGAAGAACACAGGAGATCCTGTATTTCATCCGGGAGATCCTGGAAAACGACCTGGTTTCATACAAAGATTTCGATGTGTTCCTGGACAGCCCGCTGGCGGAGGAAGCGACCGCGATCTTTGAAGAGAATACGTTCGGATACTATGACGAGGAAGCCATGAAGATCATCCGGGAGGGAGGCCACCCGCTGGTCTTCAGGAACCTGAAAATGATCATTGATGTCGAGGAATCAAAACAGCTCAATACATCCACGAAACCGGCAGTGATCATCAGCGCATCGGGCATGTGCACAAGCGGCAGGATCAAGCATCATCTCAAGCACAATCTGTGGCGTCCGGAATGCACGGTCGCATTTGCCGGATATCAGGCGGAAGACACACTGGGCAGAAGACTGGTCGACGGCGAGAAGGATGTCAGGATCTTCGCGGAAGATATTCATGTGGCGGCAGAAATCGTCCAGCTGCAGGATGTCAGCGCTCATGCGGATCAGAACGGTCTGGTCCACTGGCTGAGCAATAACCCTGAAAAACCGGAACATGTCTTTGCCGTTCATGGCGAAGATTCAGTCGCTGCAGGATTTGCGGAACTGCTGAAGAATGAATATGGCTATGAAGCCACGGCGCCGTATTCCGGATATATTTTCGATCTGCTTGAAAACAGATATCTGAAGACGGAAGATCCAGAACCGGCACGCAGCGGCGAGGAAAAGAAAGAAATGATCCGGCAGGATCAGGAACGTGAACAGAATACATACAGCCAGAACAGGTATTACAACGAACTGAAGGAGAAAGGCGAGAAACTGCTCCGTCTGATCGAGAAGAGGAAAAACGCGAAAAACAGCGAGCTGAAGAAGTTCCTTAAAGAGCTTAATAAACTTGTCAGCAGATGGGACTGAGACAGCATCAGAAATCAGAGCGGTCTGTCATATGACAGACTGCTTTTTCTGTGTCCGGCAGTGCTTTTCCCTGCAGGTCATTCCGCGGACGTGATATCATGATAACAGCGGTACACTGCATTGTGTTCCGCTGACAACTGAACAGAGAATCACTTCTTTGAGCAAAAATACCTGTACCGGGATCCGGCATGGTATTGCGCCGGGAACATACGTTCCAAAGGGTTGAAAGGGAAACGTTTCAGCCTTCCGTGTTTGAAAAAAAGAGCGTGAAAAACAGCATCACAAAGTGTTTTTCATGTGGCGCTGTTTTCTTTTTACAGAGGTTTCGCAGAGGACAGGAAATGCAAATGGTGAACAAAATCAATATTGAAAGATCCGGATGCCTGATCCTTTGCGGAGGCAGATCCAGGCGCATGAAACAGGACAAGGCAGAACTGCTGTACCATGGGAAAAGTTTTCTGGAGATCATCTGTGATCAGATCAGACGCATGGACATATCACAATACATATCACTGGCAGAAAATGAGGAACAGATCCCGGCAGATTTCATTGTCCTCAGAGATGAGGTGCGGGATGAAAACGGCGGATCCATCGGGCCGCTGGGCGGGATATACACCGGTCTGAGACAGTGCGTCAGAGACGGACTGGACGGAATGTATACGGTTCCTGTGGATCTGCCTCTGTTTGAAAAAGAGCTCTTTGATCTGATCACAGAAGCCGCGGAAACAGATCCGCAGGCAGATATTTATATCCTGGTATCTTCCGACGGAAGAATGCATCCTACGGCAGGATATTACCGGAGCAGCGTGCTGAGCGCAGCTGAGAAGCTGATCAAAGCGCAGGATCACCGTCTCATGTCTCTGATCAGACATCCGGAGATTCGTACGGTCTTTGTACAGACAGAAACGGAACAGCAGGACAGGATGCTGTTCAACATCAATACGCCGGCAGATTACGAAGCTCTGATCCAGGCAGATAAAAACAGAACAAAGCACATTGTCCTGCAGGGAGAAAAGGGAGCGGGGAAGTCCGTTCTGATCCGGAAACTGGCAGAGGAGATGAACTGCACGATCGGCGGATATCTCACCAGAGCGGTCTTGAACCGCGAAAAGGGATACCGGGAGATCTGGCTGTATCCTGCCTCATTCATTTCTGATCCCGGTGATCAGGACAGGATCGCAAAAACAAACGGAAAGCTGTGCGGCATCACCATGAACAAAGTGATAGAAACATATCCGGAAGTGTTTGATACATACGGACCAGAGCTGATCTTTTCCGCATCAAAAAAACAGCTGATCCTCATGGATGAGATCGGCTTTCTGGAAGAGAAAGCAGTACAGTTCAAAAAAGCAGTTCTTTCAGCTCTGGACGGGAATATACCGGTGCTTGCTTCGATCAAGGCAAAGAACAGATCGACGCCGTTTCTGGAAACAGTCCGCAGCCATGAACATGTGCAGCTGATCGAACTGAATGAAACAGACCGCGATGAAGTCTTTGAACAGCTCAGAAAACTGTACATAGACAGGAAGGATGGTCCGCGATGAAAAACATCAGTGTGCGGGATCTGATTCTGCTTGCGCTGTTCGCAGATATCGGGTTTGCCGCAAAACGTCTGATCGCGCCGGTTGCGAATGTCCTGACGGATTTTCTCCGGGTGCCGGGAGGCATCGGAACAGCATTTTCCCTGATGTTTCTGGTGATCGGGGCATGTGTGATCAGAAGAAAAGGATCTGCGGCAGTGATGGGGCTTGTACAGTGCGTTCTCGCCATGTCGCTGGGAATGACCGGTGCGATGGGAATGCTGTCACCGGTCGGCTACATTCTGCCGGGCGTCATCATCGATCTCATCATCGCGGCATGTACCAGATACAATGTGAGTCTTCCGGTCACCATGACAGCCGCCAATGCGGCAGGTTCAGCCATGGCAGCTCTGACCGCAAACTTCATCGTATTCCGTCTGCGCGGGGCAGTCCTTGCGCTCTATCTGCTCATCGGGCTGATCAGCGGCGGACTGTGCGGTCTTCTGGCGGCAGTGATCTTCCGAAGGATCCGTCTGCTGTACAGGACTGCAGATGAAAGATCTGATTGAAAGAGGTAAAAATATGAACAGAAAGTCAAAATACATCCTGACAGCGATCGCTGCTGTTCTCATCATCGCAGCTGTGATCCTGGCGATAAAAGTAAGAGGAATTGCGCCGGATGATTCCGGTCTGCTCATTCAGGCAAATGGAAAAACATACACCGTCAGCTGGGAAGAGCTCGATCAGACCGTTTTTACCGGAGAGATCGTCAACGGCAAAGGGAAAATTTCCAGCCATGAATATAAAGGCATGGAACTTTCTGAACTGCTCAGGGCTAAAGGCATTGAGATCAAAGCAGACGCAAAGATCACTGCCGGATCTGAAGACAATTACACAGCTGAACTGAGCGGTGCGGAGGTCCTGACCGCCGGCAGGGTCTATGCCGCTGTTGCATGTGATTCCGAAATGATCAGAAGCATTGACGGAAAGCAGGGCGGCCAGCTGGTCGTTTACGGCGATGCCAACGCGAAGCGGCAGGTCAGATATCTGAAAACAATAACAGTCGAATAGGGCGTGAACATGCCGGAGAAAAAGGATCCTGACTCAGATGAGAACAGGATCCTTTTGTATCAGGCTTTTGTAACTTCCACAAGATTTGTATGCTGGGGATTGCCTTTTGCCAGCGGTGTAGGATATGCGGAACTAGTCAGAACATTGATCGAACCGCGCCGGTCAGCGCCGTCTTTGTCCGGTGTATACCAGCCGCCCTGGGACATTGCCACAACACCGCGCATGATCCGGTTCGTGACGACGGCAGGGATGATCACGGTGCCGCGATGATTGAAGATGCGGACTTCGTCGCCGTCTCTGATCCCTCTTGCGGCGGCGTCTTCCGGATGGATCCAGAGACCCGGCTTTTCAACTTCATCCTCCCATTCATTGTTGTCATGCATTGAGTGGGTGCGGCGTCTGGTATGCCAGCCGATCAGCTGCAGCGGGAATTCCTTCTGAAGCGGATCATCCGGACCTTCCGGACAGGAAATATAGCGGGTCACTGCCGGAACGTCTTCCAGATGCATGTCATACAGGGTCTTTGAGAAGATCTCGATCTTTCCGCTCGGTGTTTTGAACGGATGGTGTTCAATATCTTTGATCTGTTCCTCGAAGGCAATGTAGATCTTCGGCTCTTTGTACTGCCAGCCGCCAAGGGCAGAGAACGTATCGTAATCCGGCAGTTCATGTTCTTTTTTGCGCAGAGCATCGTAGGTCTTCCGCAGCCAGTAGTCCGCTTCCGGATGACCGGCTGTGAATACGTCATACAGGCCGAGGTTCTTTGCAATATCTTTCAGCCATTCCCATTCAAACATTGTACCGAAGAGCGGTTCAATGACTTTGTTGTTGCGCAGAAGGTAGTTGCTGCCGCGCCATGGTGCATTGATATTGTCAGTCTCAAAGACAGATGTGCCGGGCAGTACATAATCGCCATACCGGGCGCTCGGCGTCATGAAGATATCGGAACAGACGATCAGCTGACACTTGGAATCATCTTTCAGAATACGGATCGTGTCCGCGATGTTGGAATGCTGGTTGATCAGCGTATTGCCGGCAAGATTCAGGATCATCCGGACGTTGGCATCCAGTTTGTCCATGCCGTGGACACGGTCATTGCGGGCAGTCATTTCGGCTCCGTGCTCGATTGCCTTTGTCCAAAGGAAGATCGAGATCACGCCTTTGTACGGATTGGAAACCGGAGGCATGGCAATCGAAGGTCCGGAATGTTCGCGGGTCATGCCGCAGCCGCCGGCATTGCCGCCCGGGATGCCGATATTTCCGGTCATCGCTGCCAGCGTGGCGATCCCTTTTACTGCCTGTTCGCCGTTGCCGGTCCGCTGAATGCCGTAGCCGCTGATGATGCAGGCAGGTTTTGCCGCGGCAAATTCTCTGGCCAGACGGCGGATCGTGTCTGCCGGGATCCCGGTGAGCGGTTCAGCCCATTCCGGCGAGCGCTCAATGCCGTCCTGCAGACCAAAGAGATAGCTGTGATAGCTTTCATTCGGTCCGACGCCTTCCGGCATATGATCTTCATCAAAGCCGATGCAGTATCTGTCCATGTAGTCCTGATCCTGCAGACCTTCCTGATAGATCGTATATGCCATGGCATCCGCCAGGGCAGCGTCAGAGGACGGCCGGATCGGGATCCATTCATCCGCATAGGTGATCGCGGTCTGGGAAAGACGGGGATCGATTGCAATGATCCGGATCTTCTTTTCCTTCAGTTTTGAAAGATAATAGTTTCTTTCCGAACCGAAGATCGTTTCTGTGGAGTTATCACCCCAGAAGATGACATAGCTGGCATTCAGGATGTCCGCCGGACTGTTGCCGAAATACACATCACCGAAAATATACGGGGAAATATAGGATGCGCAGGCAGAGCTGTAGCTGCCATAAGACGCCAGATAGCCGCCGTCGGCAGCGAGCAGACGCTTGGCAAGGTTGGAAGGACGCATGACGCCGGTGATGCCTGTCGCGTAGTTGACATAGCGGGAGCCCGGTCCGTAGGTGTCGCGGATGCGGATCCACTGCTCTGATATTTCGTCAGCTGCCTGTTTCCAGGTGATGCGGCGGAATTTGCCGCTGCCGCGTTCACCAACGCGCTTCATGGGATAGCGCAGCCGGTCCGGAGAGAGGAATGTCTTCCGGTAGCCTCTGCCTCTGACACAGGCGCGGATCTGCGGATCATTGCTGGAGAGATCGGATTCGATCTTCAGGATGCAGCCTTCCTGCACTGTCGGCCTGATCACGCACTTGCCGCCGCAGTTGTTGCCGCCGCCGCTCAGGATGACTCTCGGCTCTTCCAGTGCAATGGCAGGGGATGCGCCGTCTTCCGCGATGTCATTGAATTCTTCCGCGGACGGCTTCAGGATCTCCCAGAGCTCTGCTGTTTTGCCTTCAATGCCGAGTGCTCTGGCAAACGAAGTGAGCGAAGTATCACATCTGCCGCCAAGCACTTTGAGAAGATGCTCACTGACAGCGATGAATGCGTTAAATGTACCGCGCTTTTTCAGCTCCTGCAGAAGCAGTCTCTGATTTTCCAGTGAATAATCATCTGTGAATGCATCGATGTGTTTCTTCAGCCCGGCACAGGTCAGGTAGTAGAGATACCGGTACTGTTCGCCGATATAATCCGGCGGATTGCCTTCCATACGGACCGGTCTGTAACCATTGGCATAGTATCGCCTGATCACTTCCAGTGTTGTCTGATTGCACAGAACGCGTTCATCAAAGCAGACCGAAGCCCACAGGGACGGTTTGAAATCAGCGTCGCAGCCGCGGAACAGGTAATCATATTCCAGCTGCCATTCTTCTTCGGAATGTTCAGACCATTCCGGCATCAGTTTCAGCAGCTGAAGCGCTTTGTCTCTGTCCGCAAAGAAGTCTGCCGCAAGCAGATATACGGATCTTGGCAGCTGCTTTTCAGACGCTCCGGGTGTCATACCCAGGTTTCCCCAAAGCGTATTGCGGATCTCCGCGAGATCCTGCGGGGCGTCAATGAGGATGGCGCCTTTCAGACTGCCGTTCTGGTAAAAACGTTTTTCATACGGATCATCAGAATGGATCGGATTGACCTGATAATGGATCCGGCTGTCCGGTTCAAATACCGTCTTTGTTCCTTCCCTGGTAACATCACCGAATGAATATACAAATATGCTTCTGCCGGAGAAGATCAGTTCA
>JAILCN010000049.1 GCA_024680365.1 Solobacterium sp. | reverse complement strand
AAGTTCAATCATCAATATCCATAATCAGTTCAGTTACTAACTGCTCAACTTTCTTTTGCACTCTTCTGGAACATCTTTTTTTTATTTTCGGCGCTAAATAAAAAATGACGTAAACCGTTTTTCAGGTTTACGCCATTGGCCCATAAACACTGGGCTTTTGGCACTTTTCGATGTCTGTACGATGTTTGTACGACGTTCGTATAAAATCACTGTTTTTGTGGTTCATTTGTGGTTCATGAGAAATGACGTTCATTTATAGCTTTTGACCGGTCAATTTCCTTCGAAGCAGCATAATCCAATGACATGGAAGCGGATGCATGTCCCATTAGATCCCGGACAACATTCGGCGCGATACCCTGAGTCATGAGGTCTGTGCTGAACTGATGAAGGAGCTGATACAGTGTAAAGTCAATCTTGATCCCCTGTGTCTTCTGGATACGCTGCCGGACATTTCCAATCAGAGTACATACTTCATCTATGTTCATCAGATTCCCGTGATAGTCAGTCAGAAGGATATCGAACTTAGACCATGTCAGGCATTCGGTGAGTATCGGCTTTAACCCTTCCGGAATCGGAACACGGCGGACAAACTGAGCAGTCTTAGTCTCTCCAAGCTGCTGAATACTGTCTGTAGTGCTTCGTATTGCCTTTGTGATGTCGATTGTACCAAAGAGCATATTGATATCCGTTTTCTTCAAAGCAAACGTCTCAGCCGGTCTCAGACCGCAATAACGCATTATCTGAATGGCATAATAGATTGATCTGGAATAATACTGCCCGGATACAGATGCAGCGTTATACTCAAGCAGCGCATCACAGAAGATATCCAGATCTTTCATGCTGATGTCTTTTGAACGTGGGTTACCCTGGATACCTTTCGGAACAATCACAGCCACAGTCCTATCAACGATATTGATATTCAGGAATGCACAAGCTTTGAAGATCCTTCTCCATACTGCCAGAAGCTGAATGGTCTGCTGCTTTGTGTGCGTCTCTGCATATTTGTTCAGAGATTCCTGGATGTCGGCTGAAGTGATCTTATTGATCTCTTTATCTCCATATGGTACGATGGCTGTCCGGTAAAAGATATCATGCTTCTTCTTTGTCTTGATCCGGACGGGGAACAGCTCGAATGTCTTCTCATACAATTCATAGACTGTTTTGAAATGACTGACGGAATAGCCGGCACGCATCTTCAGAAGGGTGTCATCTCGGAGCTGGACAGCAAAGTCCATTGCCTGGCGTGGGCTATCGAAGTCAGAGACAGCAACATTTTTTCGAAATGTCTGATCATATGCACGGATGAACACTTCCAAGGTATGAGATCCGGCAGCGGTGATTCTTTCGGTGATGTACTTTTCTTTCTTACCAGGAATTTACTTTTGCACACATAAATGTGCAAATGCATCAAGTGCCATGAACGAAAACAATTCCGGCTTTTCTTTCTTCCGCAAATGGATACAATGTAAATATGGATATTTCAGGAAGGAGAAAACGATGACAGAAAAATACTGGCGTATATTTGCGGTGATTGCGGCTGTGGGATGTCTCTCGGTGTTCCTGAAATGGCAGTACGCTTCAGGATATGTGCTCGGATGCATCGTGTCCGTGATCACATACAAGATCCTGGAACGCTTCTGCCACAATGCTCTGAAGGCAAGGAATTCCAGCGGCACTCTCGGTCATTTCATGATCAACTTCGGAATCTGGGCTGCCGTGCTTGCCTTATGCGCGGTCTTTGATCAGTATTTCAATGTGATTGCCTGCGCGATTGGTCTCACAGCGGTCAAGCTTTCGATCATTATCGGCTCCATTCTTTACAGAGATTAACATATTCATTTTAGATATAAGCATATGCGGAAAAAGGCATGGTAATTATCATGTCTTTTCTTTATGATGTTTAAAGGTAAACCGAAACCAATCAATTGGTTTACGGATAAAGGGGTCTTCAACATGAACACAAAAACAAAAGACATGGCATTAATTGCGGTAATGACAGCGGTGATCGCGGTGCTTGCGCCGATTTCACTTCCGATCGTCGGCGAAGTTCCGATTTCGCTTGCGACACTGGCAGTCATGCTCGGAGGCGTTGTCCTCGGCAGTAAAAAAGGAGCCGCAGCCGCTGCGCTGTATCTCGTTCTCGGTGCCATCGGCATTCCGGTATTCGCCGGCTATTCCTCAGGCGCGGGCATTCTGTTCGGCATGACGGGCGGATATCTGTTTGGATATATTCCGCTGGCATATATCAGCGGTCTGTTCTATGAAAAGGCAAAGTCCAACAAGACAGTGGCTGCATTCATCGGCATGATCGTCGGAACCGTTGTATTGTATGTCCTTGGAACGATCTGGTTCATCGCAGTCACAAAGATGAATCTTGCCGGAGCGATGATGGCATGCGTTGTGCCGTTCCTGCCGGGAGATTTTCTGAAGATGGTTGTGGTGGCAGCGGTTGCCCCGCAGCTTGCGAAAGTTCCTGCTCTGCGCAATGCAAATGCCGCAGCATAATTAATGTGACTGGAACCATGCCCCTGCAGGCATGGTTTTTCCTTTTTTCCGTCATTCGTAAAATGTATAAGTTATTAACGTTGTTTCTATGAATTGGTGAAAAAATAAACAATACAATAATGTCACAGATAAACATTTATGAAAGGAGCAATTTATGGGTATCTATGGCTTAGGAATCATCGCTGCCTGCATGTTTGCCGGCTGCTTTCTGGGCAATCTGCTCGGCGCTGCGCTGGGTCTGAACAGTGACGTCGGCGGTGTTGGTTTCGCAATGGTCATCTTCATTCTGATTCAGGTATATCTGCAGAAGTCCGGCAAGAAACTGAATCCGAAAACTGAAGGGGGCATTCAGTTTATTTCCGCATTATACATTCCGGTAGTCGTCGCTATGAGTATGAACCAGGACGTCTATTCCGCACTTGCGTCCGGACTTGTTCCGCTGATCGCTGGTCTCGTGGCAGTTGTCATTCCGCTCTGCCTGATTCCGCTTCTTCTGAAGCTGGCAAAAGACTAAGGGGGAAACATCATGACGATTTTTGCAAAAATGGCAGCAGGCTACGGTCTGGTAGGATCATTCATTATCGTAGCTGTTACAACATTCATCGGTTACAAGCTGGCTGAGATCATCGGCCAGAAGAGAATGGGTTCCGCGTTCGCAATCCTTCTCGCTCTGATCATCGCTTACATCGGCGGCAGCATTGCCAACAAGCAGGTTGACGCCGGTATCATCGCTTCCGCTTCCAAGGGTATCACAGACGTTGTCTATGCCGTTGGTGAAGGCGAAGCAATGAAGAAGTATGCAATCTTCGGCGGTATCGGTATTCTCGGCGGCGGCATGATGCGTGACTTCGCGATCATCTCCACAGCATGGGGCGTTGATCCGAAGAACCTCGTCAAGGCTGGTCTTGCCGGTGTTCTCTCACTGCTGATCGGTACTGTATTATCATTCGTAATCGGTGTTGTCGTCGGTCTCGCATTCGGCTACACAGATCCCGCTGAACTGGCTACAATCGGCGGCGGCGTTGAAACATTCGTTGTCGGTCCTGTTACCGGCGCTGCATTCGGCGTCAAGTCCGAGGTTGTCGCTCTGTCTATCGCTGCAGGTGTTGTCAAGTCTGTAGGCGCGATGATCATCGCACCGCTGATCGCTGACAAGATCAAGCTGAACACACCGTCCGCTGCTATGATCTTCGGCGGTCTGATCGGTTCCACTTCCGGTGTAGCAGGCGCTCTGGCAGCGGTTGATGAAAAGCTCGTTCCTTACGGAGCAATGGTCGCTACATTCTATACAGGTATCGGATGCCTCCTGACACCGACTGTATTCGCTGCAGCTCTCCGTATCTTCATCCACTGATTGAAAACTGAGAAGGGAAAAGAAAGGCATCTGGTCAAAACGATCAGATGCCTTTAATGTTCCAGTCTTTGACGGAAACTTCGCCGGATGAGAGGATGGTTTCCTTTCCGTCTTCTTCATTGACGACCAGGTTGCCCTCATCGTTGATGGAAGTGACGTTTCCGGTTTTCTTTACGCCGTTGATTTCATAGGCGATAGTATGTCCGATCAGCAGGGAATACCTGCGGTAGGCATCCATCAGTTCTTTGCTTTCGAGATGATCCGTCCAGTACAGCAGCCTGCGCCAGAGGGCAGCTGCCAGCTGATTGCGTGTCAGGGATGGATCGTTGATCGCTCCGGCGATGTTGACGATGTCATCGGGAAGCTCGGTATCTCTGATATTGATGCCGATGCCGATGATGATCGCATCAAGATCTCCTGTTTCAAAGTCGGCGATCGCTTCTGTCAGGATGCCGGCAATCTTTCTCTTTCCGATAAACAGGTCATTGACCCATTTGATCTGGGGATGGGCTTCTGAGGTTTCTTCGATTGCTTCAACAGAGGCGACTGCGGCCGCGACCGTGACCTTCAGCATCTCCTGCACACGCCGTTCCGGCTTGATAATCAGCGTCAGATAGAGACCGGTATTCTCCGGTGAATAGAAGGAATGACCTCTTCTGCCTCTGCCTGCGGTCTGATGGTTTGCGACAACCAGCGTGCCGTGGGCATCTTTGTTTGACGCGATGGTCTTGGCATAGGTGTTGGTGGAATCAATCGTATCGAATACGATCAGCGGATAACTGATATCCGGACAGAGGGAAAGAATGATTTCCCTGTTCAGCAGGTCATTGGAAGGCAGATACCGGTATCCCCTGGAAGAGGATTCGATCTGATGGCCTTCTTTCTGCAGGACACGGATGGCCTTCCAGACGGCTGCCCGGGAGACATCGTACTCCTGCGCCAGAGCTTCGCCGGAGAAGAAGGTATCTGTCTGACTGCTGAGTTTTGCGATAATTTTATCCTTTAGATTCATAGTACTGTTCTATAAACTGCTCCGCATTCTGAATCGCGAATTCCTCAAAGTGATTGATCAGGAAATCACGGAAGCGCTGTGCCTGTTTGGGAAGGTAGCCGTCCGGCTTCCATGAAAGGTGAATATAGCGCACACATTTCGGAGAGCGGATCGGCATCAGCTTGATGCCTTTCTCACGGACCTTGCACCAGGTGATCTCCGGAACGAATGCCACACCGAGACCTGCCTTGATGAATTCACGGATCGTGAAGGGACTGTCGCTTTCCATGAAGATGCTCGGAACAAATCCTGCCTCGGAACAGTAGTAGTCTGCGATGGTGCGCAGATCCTTGCCTGTCTTCAGGGAAATAAATCCGTAGTTCGCAAAGTCTGAGAGTCTGACGCTTCCCTGCGATGCCTGCGGATAGTTGTGCGGTATCGCCAGAAGAAGGTCTTCCTTCAGCAGGGTGACGGTGTGATCGTTGTGGATCTGTGTCGTCGTCGAGAAAAAGCTGAAATCCGTTGAGAAATCGCTGTAGTTGGCCGACGCAGGCTGCTGCACGGCGAAATGTGTATCGGGTGATGTCTGATTGAAGCGGCTGATCATAATGGGAAGAATTGAGGAAGCTGAAGAAATCGTGACAGAGATGGTGCGTTCTTCCTTTTTAGTCGCATCATTCAGTTCGTTTTCCATCGCTTTCAGCTGGGTGAGTATGCGTGTGGCATAGGAATATACAATTCTGCCGTAGTGATTCAGGGTAATGCTTCTGCCTGCGCGGTCGAATAATTTGACCTGCAGACTTGATTCAAGTGAGCTGATTGAGCGGCTGAGAGACGGCTGTGTCAGATGGAGCGCTTCCGCTGCCTTGGTGATGTTCTGGAGTTCAGCCGTCTTAGCAAAATATTCAAGCTCTGAAATGGTAATTGCCATAGCATTGTTCTCCTCGGGTGAATAATATCACAAACGAATGAAAAATAATAATAAATTATTTTGTCAATGTCAATTCCCTGTCTTATACCGATTCTGTATGAGCTGAATGTGTACTTATCAACAATTTATTTGTAAACGGATTCACTTTTCACCGAATGATACAAAAAAAGCATATAAGCATGCGCGAGCGTGCATGAATATCATGCGAATCCTTAAATACAATGAAGGCACAAGAAAAGGAGAATTCTTATGAATTGGGAAACACAGAAACAATCCAAGAATGAAAGACTTGCGGCTGCTTCTTCCATCGCCAACGGAAAAATCGTTGCGACTGAAGATGTAGTCAAGCTGCTGGAAGCAGTTGTCCGTCCGGAAGACAAAGTTGTTCTGGAAGGATGCAACCAGAAGCAGGCCGCATTCCTGGCTGGCGCGCTGACAGAAGTCGATAACGCCAAGATTAATCATTTAAATATGATTATCCCCTCCATCTCCAGAGATGAGCATCTTGTATTATTCGAAAGGGGCATTGCCAGCGAGCTGAACTTCGCGTTTGCAGGCGTACAGAGCATACAGCTGTCCAAGCTGCTGGCTGAAAACATCGTCCACATCGGAGCAATCCACACATATCTGGAGCTCTATGCACGTCTCTACCTCGATCTGACACCGAATGTCGTACTGCTCGCTGCTGATAAGGCCGATGAAAAGGGCAACCTCTACACAGGCTTTAACACAGAAGAAACACCTACAATTGCTGAAGCAGCCGCATTCAAGAACGGTATCGTTGTCGTTCAGGTCAACGAAATCGTAGCTACAGAAGATCTGCCGAGAGTTGATATCCCGGGCGGATGGATTGACTTCATCGTCAAGGCTGACAAACCGTATCCGATGGTTCCGCTCTTTACAAGAGACCCTGCCAAGATCCAGGACGCTCATATCCTGCAGGCTATGATGGTTATCAAGGGAATCTACGCAAAGCATAATGTTCAGACACTGAACCATGGTATCGGCTACAACGGATGTGCAGTTGAACTGTTGCTGCCGACATACGGCAACGAGCTCGGACTCAAGGGCAAGATCTGCACGAACTGGGTACTGAACCCGCATCCGACACTGATTCCGGCAATCGAAGACGGCTGGGTCAAGCAGGTATGCGCATTCGGCGGCGAAGTCGGAATGGAAAAGTATACACGCGCAAGAAGCGACATCTTCTTCACAGGACCGGACGGATCCCTCCGTTCCAACAGAGCAATGGCCCAGGTTGCAGGTCTGTACGCAATGGATCTGTTCCTCGGCGGAACACTGCAGATGGACTATGCAGGCAACTCCTCCACAGTCACAAACGGCAGACTTTCCGGTTACGGCGGAGCTCCTAACATGGGCAACTCCACAGGCGGAAGAAGACATACAACACAGGCGTGGAAGGAAATGGCTCCGGGTGATGGTTCCCTCATTTCCGGCCGCAAGCTCGTCGTCCAGATGGTCAAGAGCTCTTCCAAGTTCGGACCGGCATTCGTTCCGGAACTCGACGCTGTCAAGATCGGAAAAGACGCAGGCATGGATTCCGTACCTGTCATGATGTATGGCGAAGACGTTACACACGTCGTTACTGAACAGGGTATCGCTTACCTGTATACAGCGAAGAACGCTGCTGAAAGAGCGAAGCTCATGGGCGCGGTTGCTCAGGGAACACCTCTCGGTGATCAGCTGACAGCTTCTGAAATCGAGTCCCTGAGAAACCAGGGCAAGGTTGCTCTGCCTGAAGACCTCGGAATCGACAGATCCCGTGCAAATAAAGATCTGCTTGCTGCGAAGACACTTGATGAAATCGCAGAGATCTCCGGCGGTCTCTATGAAGTTCCCGCAAGCTTCAAGAAATAAGAGGAGAAGAAAATGGCTAACGCAAAACAGGAAGAAATGTTAGAAAAAAAGGCTAAGCTTCGCCTCGGCGGTGGTGAGAAGGCAATTGCCAGACAGCACAGCCAGGGCAAGTACACAGCCAGGGAACGCCTCGAAAAACTGTTCGATAAGGACAGCTTTGTCGAGACAGGCTTGTTTGTAAAGCATCGCTGCACAAACTTCGGAATGGAAAAGAAGGAAGCTGCAGGTGACGGTGTTGTTACAGGCTATGGTACAGTCAACGGCAGACTCGTATATGCGTCTGCTCAGGACTTCACAGTCATCGGCGGATCCCTGGGCGAAATGCAGGCAATGAAGATTGCCAATGCGCAGGAAGCAGCTCTCAAGGTAGGCTGCCCGATGGTCTGCATCAACGATTCCGGCGGAGCCCGTATCCAGGAAGGTGTCGATGCTCTTGCAGGCTATGGAAGAATCTTCTACAACAACACAATGGCATCCGGTGTCATCCCGCAGATTTCCGTTATCATGGGACCCTGCGCAGGCGGCGCTGTTTACTCACCGGCGATCACAGACTTTATCTTCATGGTAAAGGGAACTGGTGAAATGTTCATCACAGGACCGCAGGTCATCAAGGCTGTTACAGGTGAAGAAGTTACTGCTGAGGCTCTCGGCGGTGCTATGGCTCACAACAAGGTCAGCGGCTGCGCTCACTTCGCATGTGAGAACGAAGACGCATGTCTGGAAGAGATCCGCACACTGCTCTCCTACCTGCCGCAGAACAACGCTGAAAACGCTCCGGCATATGAGTGCACAGATGACCTGAACCGTGAAAACACAGTTCTCGACACAATCGTTCCGGAAAATCCGAACAAGGCATATGACATGTACAATGTCATTACTGAAATCGCAGACAACGGCGAATTCTTCGAATACCAGAAGTACTTCGCACCGAACATCGTTACCGGCTATATCCGTCTGAACGGACAGACAGTAGGCGTCATCGCATCCCAGCCGAAGGCTATGGCAGGATGCCTCGACATCAACTCTTCTGACAAGGCTGCCAGATTCATCAGAACATGCGATGCGTTCAACATCCCTCTGCTGACTCTGGAAGACGTTCCGGGCTTCCTCCCTGGAAGCAGCCAGGAGCACGGCGGAATCATCCGTCACGGTGCAAAGATGCTCTTCGCTTACAGTGAAGCAAGCGTACCGAAGGTTACACTGATCACAAGAAAAGCTTACGGCGGAGCTTACATCGGCATGTGCTCCAAGCACCTGGGTGCTGACTTCGTCTATGCATGGCCGAACACAGAGATCGCTGTTATGGGCGCTTCCGGCGCAGCCAACATCATCTTTGCCAAGGAAATCAAGGCAGCTGAAGATCCGGCAGCGAAGCGTCAGGAAAAGATCAAGGAATATGAAGATACAATGATGAACCCGTACATCGCTGCTTCCCGCGGATATGTCGATGATGTCATCATGCCGCATGAAACAAGAAAGTATCTGATTTCCGCATTTGAGTCTCTGAAGGGTAAGCGTGAGAACAAGCCGCTCAAGAAGCACGGAAACATTCCGCTCTAAGGAGGTGCCTGAATGTTTGGTGAAAAGCTTACTATGGGAGAGGCGAGCATTGTTGCTCTGTTCTCCATTACTGTTGTCTTCCTTGTCCTGCTTCTGATCTCCTGCATGATCAGGCTGATTGCCTTGATCATCAACAAGGCACAGAAGCCCAAGGAAACACCTGCACCTAAAAGCGCTCCGGTAGAGAAAAGCGCACCGGCTGCTCCTGTAAAAGAAGAGAAAGCAGACGACAGCCACCTGGTCGCAGTCATTACAGCTGCTGTAGCAGCCTGCCTCGGAAAAGAACCCGGCAGTTTCGTAGTAAAGAGCATTACTCCGCTGAACACGGAGTCTGACTGGAGCCGTTTATCCAGAACAAGTGCATTACACTAAGGAGAAAAAGAAAATGAGTAAGAAATTTAATATCATCGTTGATGGCGTTGCCCACGAAGTAGAAGTTGAAGAATTAGGCGGAAGCTTTGCTCCTGTCGCACCTGTTGCTGCAGCTGCACCTGCAGCAGCTCCGAAAGCAGCACCTGCACCTGCACCGAAGGCAGCTCCGGCAGCTCCGAAAGCTGCAGCTGGTGCCGGCGATCTGACAGCTCCTCTGCAGGGAACAATCCTGTCCGTTGACGTCAACGCAGGCGACAGCGTTAAGGCTGGCCAGACTGTTGTAGTCATCGAAGCCATGAAGATGGAAAACGAAATCGTTGCACCTGCTGATGGTGTCGTAAAAGCCATTTATGTTAAAAAGGGAGATAATGTTTCTGCCGGTGACCTGTTAGTAGCTTTCAACTGAGAGGTGGAACTAAATGCTTGATATCTTACTGAGATTTTGGGAGAGTTCCGGATTCTCACAGATCTTCGTGTTTGACACAGTTCTGTTCGGAATTCCTCTCCCGGGTCATCTGGTGATGATCCTGCTTGCATGCTTGTTCCTCTATCTGGCAATTCACAAAGGATTTGAACCGTACCTGCTGATTCCGATCGCATTTGGTATGCTGCTGGTTAACCTCCCGTTCGCAAACCTGATGCTGCATCCGGAAGGAGACGCAAAGGGCGGTCTGCTGTACTACCTGTATCAGGGCGTTGACTTAGGTATCTATCCGCCGCTGATCTTCCTGTGTATCGGTGCCGGCACTGACTTCGGACCGCTGATTGCGAACCCGAAGAGCCTGCTGCTCGGTGCTGCTGCCCAGCTTGGTATCTTCGTCACATTCTTCGGTGCAATCGCTCTCGGTTTCACCGGACCGGAAGCTGCATCCATCGGTATCATCGGTGGTGCTGACGGACCTACCGCACTGCTCTTAACCAGCCAGCTGGCACCGAATCTGCTTGGTGCGATTGCCATCGCTGCTTATTCCTACATGGCTCTTGTCCCGGTTATCCAGCCTCCGATCATGAAGGCGCTGACAACGGAAGAAGAGAGAAAGATCAAGATGGAACAGCTCCGTCCTGTCTCCAAGACAGAAAAGATCGTGTTCCCGATCGTCGTTACGATCTTCGTCGTACTGCTTCTGCCTGATGCAGCACCGCTGATCGGTATGCTGATGCTCGGTAACCTGGTCAAGGAAGCCGGAATTGTTCCCCACCTCGTTGACGCTCTGCAGAACTCACTGATGTACATCATCTCCATTTTCCTGGGTATGACAGTCGGTGCGAAGGCTTCTGCTGAAATGTTCCTGAGAGCTGAAACAATCAAGATCATCGTTCTCGGCGTCATCGCATTCTCCATGGGTACAGCCGGCGGCGTCCTGCTCGGAAAACTGATGAGCAAGCTCGACGGCGGAAAGACAAACCCGCTGATTGGTGCCGCAGGCGTCTCTGCTGTTCCGATGGCTGCCCGTGTTGTTCAGAAGGAAGGACAGAAGTACAACCCGTCCAACTTCCTGCTCATGCACGCTATGGGACCGAACGTTGCAGGTGTTATCGGATCTGCTGTCGCAGCCGGTATGCTGCTCCTGTTCTTCAAGTAATTCTTAAAAAAGAGCCTGTCTGTTATATGAAGACAGGCTCTTATTGTTTTATAATCAGACAGGTGTATTCCGGTTACAGCTGCTGAGATGCGCTGTCTGGATGCTTGGAAAGGCTTTGCATGGAAAACTTTTATATCTCATTGTCCGCTGTGCTTCCGATGTTTGTGATGCTGCTGCTGGGCGTGTTTCTCAGAAAGAAGAACATCGCGGACAGAAACAGCCTGAATGTGATCAACCAGCTGTGCTTCAAAGTATTTCTGGCTGTGAATGTTTACTACAATATCTACAAGGTGAATATCGCGGAGGTGCTGAACTGGCGGCTGCTGATCACGGCTGTGATCTCGCAGTTCATCGTTCTTGGTATCTCAGTCGCTGCGGCTTCGCTCAGTGAAAAAGACAAAAAGAGAAAGGGAGCACTTGCCCACGGCATGTTCCATACGAACTTTGTCATCTTCGGAACGCTGATCGGCACGGCACTGTGCGGTGAAAACAACATCGGCAGTATCGTGCTGCTGATCGCGATCATCGTGCCGCTGCAGAATGTGCTCTCGGTCGTTCTGCTGGAAAGCTATCGTGACAACTCACAGTTCTCTCTCAGCAAAACAGTCATGAATGCCCTGAAGAACCCGTATGTCGTCGCGGCGATCCTCGGATTCGCGACACAGCTTCTGCATATTCATTTCCCGGAATTGATTGCGAATATCTTCCGTGATCTCGGAAGGTGCGGAACACCTCTGGCATTGATTGCCATGGGCGGACTGTTCAATTTCGAATCCATTTCCAGCAACACAAAGGCAATCTCCATCGGCGTCATCTTCCGCCTTGTCATCATTCCCGCACTGCTCATCCCGGCAGCGGTGATGATGGGTTTCAGGGGAAGCGAGCTTGTTGCTCTGATGTGCATTTTCTTCGCACCGTGCGCAACGACGTCGTTCAACCTGGCATGCGCGATGGACTCTGATGCCGATCTTGCGTCACAGCTTGTTGTATTCACTTCCCTTGTATCTCTGATCACGATTTTCCTCTGGATTTTCGGGGTGAATTCACTCGGCCTGATCTGATGGTAACCATACAAATGATACATGGAATGGCGTACAATATATAACATATGATGCATGAATGCATATCGCACTATCTAGCGTAAATCATCTGCTGTGCACGCTAGAATAGACTTGCATTGATAAACAGGTACAGAATGGTTCATTTGTCATACAAAATAACTGATGAACCAATTGAAACAATTGGCCTGATTTTATAAAATGTTATCGATACATATAGAAAAGGAGGTGCAGAAATGACGATTCAGTCGGATGTATATGTCATCATACTGCTGACAGTAATCTTGGGGATCGGAATTGTTCTGATAGGGAAAGAAATAGATAAAGCAGATCCCTTCGCAGAACCGCAGGGCATCGCAAAGCCGGTAATACTCGGCATCACGACTGTGTACAACAGCGTGAAAACGAATGTCGGCCCGAAGACAGCCAATCGGCTTACCCCGTATATTCTGGTGCTGTGGACATATATCTTCCTGAGCAACATCATCAGTCTGTTCGGCCTGAGTTCACCAACGGCCAATCTGAGCGTCACATTGCTGCTGGCATTTATCACATGGGTGCTGATTCAGATTACAGAACTGAAGTACGGAGGAATTGGAGCGTATCTGCACAGTTTCATTGAACCGCTGCCGGTTATGCTGCCGATGAACATTATCGGCAAGTTCTCAACCACGGCATCCATGGCGCTCCGTCTGTTCGGAAACATCACCTGCGGCGGCATTATGATGCAGCTGATCTACACAGGATGCCAGATCCTGTCCAACACTCTGGCAGGATGGTTCGGCGCTGAAGGAAATGTATTCAACTTCATGGCACCGGTCATCGCACCAATCCTGCACTGCTATTTCGATCTGTTCGCAGGATTCATTCAGACACTGGTATTTGTTACATTAACGATGGTTCTTATTGGAAACGATATGCCGGAAGAGGCGAAAAAATAAACTTTAGGAGGATAAAAAAATGGAAAAAGGTATTATCGCAATCGGAGCTGCTATGGCAGTATTCACAGGTTTCTTGACAGGTCTTGGTGAAGCAACAGTAGCTGCACATGCATGTGACGCAATCGGAAAGAATCCCGAAGCTGAATCAAAAGTACGTTCTACAATGATTCTCGGTATCGCTCTTTCTGAAACATGTGCGATTTATGGACTGCTCGTTGCTATTCTGTTGATCTTCGTATACTAATACGGGAGATAAGGAATGTTAAATGTTGACATCATCGGACAGCTGGTTCCCAACCCGCTGACCATGATCGTACAGCTCTGTAGCACACTTGTCCTGTTTTTGCTCGCAAAGATATTTCTCTGGCCATCCGTGAAGAAATTTCTTGATGCGCGTACAGAAAAGATGCAGTCCGATATGAACGCGGCTGAGCAGGCAAAGCAAGATGCCATTGCCGAATATAAAAAGGCGACCGATCAGCTGGTCAGTGCCACTGGCAAGGCAGAGGATATTATCAATGCTGCAGTGAAGCAGGCTAAAGATGAGAAAGCAAGCATTCTTGCCCAGGCTGACAGAGAAGCAAATGCCGCCAGAAAGAGAGCGCATGAGCAGATCGAGGCAGAGAGAACTGAAATGATTCAGAGCATGCAGAAGGAAATGGTGGAAGTTGCACTGTCCGCTGCCGGAAAGCTGCTCGGCGAAAAGAATCCGGAAGAGCTCGACCGCCAGGCAATCGATATGTTTGTGAAGGAAGCTGGTGCTCATGGCGAATGAAGTAGCAGAGCGCTATGCACAGGGACTCTTTGAGCTTGCATGGGAAAACAGCACAGCAGAGGCAAAGAAGGAACAGGCTGAATGCCTGCTGGAAACAATCAGGCAGACACCTGAACTGAATACGCTGCTGCGTGCCGTCAAGATTACGAAAGATGAAAAGAAGTCCTTTATCGAGAATTCTTTTAAGAATGTGCTTGATGCGGATATGATCCGCTTCATCAAGCTGCTGATCGATAAAGGCAGGATCTATTATCTGCAGGAAATCCTGCATGAGTATGTGAATCTGTCTAACCAGAGACTTGGTATTGAGAATGCTGTTATCTGGTCCGCACGTCCTCTGAAGAAAGACGATCTGGACAGACTTCATAAGGCACTTGAGAAAAAGAGCGGCAAAAAGGTCAACATCGAGAACAAGATCGATCCTGATCTGATTGCCGGCATCAAGGTGACAATGGGTTCCCAGGTAACGGATGTTACGATGAAGAACCGCATTGAATCAATGAAAGAAGTATTGCTGAAAGGAGGTCGGGCATGAGTCAGATCAGACCGGAAGAGATCAGTGCCCTGATCAAAGAACAGATTAAAAACTATGACCAGCAGATTCGGTCGGACGATGTCGGATATGTCATCTCAGTAGGTGACGGTATCGCCATGGTCCAGGGTATCGACAAAGCGATGTCATCCGAGCTTCTGGAATTCCCGCACGGTGTGATGGGAATGGTACAGAACCTTGAAGAAGATCACATCGGTGTCGTTCTGCTTGGCAAAGACAGTGTGATCAGAGAAGGTGACGAGGTCAGACGTACCGGAAGAATCGTAGAGGTTCCTGTCGGAGACGAGATGCTCGGAAGAGTTGTCAACGCGCTTGGACAGCCGATTGACAACAGAGGCCCGCTGAATACAACAAAGACACGTCCGGTTGAACGTGTCGCGCCTGGTGTCATGACAAGAAAGTCAGTTCATCAGCCTCTGATGACAGGACTGAAGATCATTGACACAATGATTCCGATTGGTAAGGGACAGCGCGAGCTGATTATCGGTGACAGAGAAACAGGTAAGACAGCGATTGCAATCGATACGATTCTCAATCAGAAGGGCAAGAATGTTTACTGCATTTATGTTGCCATCGGACAGAAGGAAAGCACGGTTGCCCGTCTTGTCCAGAAGCTGCGTGAAAACGATGCCATGGAATATACAACGATTGTCAATGCCGGTGCTTCCGAATCCGCACCGCTGCAGTTCATTGCGCCGTATGCAGGATGCGCGATCGGTGAGGAATGGATGGAACAGGGCAAGGATGTCCTGATTGTCTACGATGACCTCTCCAAGCACGCAGTTGCCTATCGTACAATGTCCCTGCTGCTCCGCAGGCCTCCGGGGCGTGAAGCATATCCCGGTGACGTATTCTACCTGCACAGCCGTCTGCTTGAAAGAGCTGCGAAGCTCAGCGACAAGCTCGGCGGCGGTTCCATGACGGCTCTGCCGATCATTGAGACGCAGGCAGGTGATATCTCCGCATATATTCCGACAAATGTCATTTCAATCACTGACGGTCAGATCTTCCTGCAGACAGACCTGTTTGCGGGTGGCGTCAGACCTGCGGTTGACTCAGGACTTTCCGTATCACGTGTAGGTTCCAGCGCGCAGACAAAGGCGATAAAGAGCGTATCTTCCTCACTGAAGCTTGATCTTGCGCAGTATCATGAAATGCTGACATTTGCTCAGTTCGGTTCCGACCTGGATGCCGCAACAAAGAAGATCCTCGACCATGGCGCAATGCTGACAGAACTGCTCAAGCAGCCGCAGTATTCACCAATGATCATGTCTGATCAGGTTCTCTCACTGTACGCGGCGAAGAACGGATATATGGACGGAATCGACCTCGAGGATGTATCTTCGTTTGAAAAAACACTGCACCGCTATTTCCATGAGAACTACAAGGCTGTCTGCGATGAGATCGAGACAAAGGGCGTTCTCACAGATGAAATCAATGCAGCGCTGAAGGAGGGCATGGAGAAGGCTACGGAACAGTTCCGTCTTGTTAAAGGGGTGAAGTAATATGTCACAGTCATCTCAGGCACTTCGGACACGTATCAAGTCAGTCAACTCCACCAAAAAAATCACAAAGGCGATGGAAATGATCGCCAATGCGAAGCTCGTCCGTTCCAGAAACAAAATGGAAGCCAACCGTGAATATGCGCAGAGACTGCAGGACACTGTTGATGAAATCGCATATTACAATCCTGATGTCGAGAATAAATTTGTTCAGAAGGCAAAGGGTGAAAAGACGCTTACCATCATCTTCTGCTCAGATCTCGGTCTGTGCGGAGGATACAATCAGAACATTGTAAAACTGGCAAGAGAAAAACTGAACCGCGAAGACCCGATTATTCTGGTCGGAACCGCGCTGACCCGCCAGCTTCGTGAGGAAGGCTTCAATCTTGTGAATAAGGAGCCGGAATCATCAGACAGGATCACATTCCTCCGTATGAAGGACATCGTCAAGAATGCGACATGGATATTTGAAACGGGACAGGCTGACCGTGTACAGATCCTGTATACAAGGTTCGTAAATACAATGACTTTCCAGCCGGCAATTGACCTGCTTCTTCCGTGTACTCTGGATGCCACAAAGGGGGCAGAAAAAAATACGGACAGCGGCGAGAAGATCGAAACACTCTTCGAACCGAATGCTGAAGCAATTCTGGACTATCTGATTCCGATGATGATCCAGGATGTCGCCTACGCGGACTGGATGGAATCGACCACAGCTGAACAGGGAAGCAGAAGAGTCGCGATGAAGACAGCATCCGATAATGCGGATGAACTGAGCGCGGATCTCATGCTTGAATACAACAAGGTGCGTCAGGCATCGATTACCCAGGAGATCACCGAGATTGTCGGCGGATCAGCTGCGGTATAGAAGAAAGAAGGTAAGATATGAGCGATACAGGTAAAATTGTACAGGTCATCGGACCTGTCGTGGATATTCAGTTCGAACCGGAACATTTACCTTCCATTAAAAACGCAATTAAGATCAAGAACGGTGAAAACGGAAGCACAATGACCGCGGAAGTTGCGCAGCACATCGGCGATGATATCGTCCGCTGCATCGCGATGAGTTCCACAGACGGACTTGTCCGCGGCATGGAATGCGTTGATACTGGTGCACCGATCGTTGTACCGGTTGGAGACGAAGTACTCGGCCGTATGTTCAACGTACTTGGTGAGCCGATTGACGGACTGGGCAAAGTCAAGGCAACAAAGTACATGCCGATTCATCGCGAGGCTCCGACATTTGCTCAGCAGCAGACAACCAGTGAAATCCTGGAAACAGGCATCAAGGTTATCGACCTGCTGTGCCCGTACGCAAAAGGCGGCAAGATCGGCCTGTTCGGCGGCGCGGGCGTAGGTAAAACGGTTCTGATGCAGGAACTGATCCACAACATTGCCATCGAGCACGGCGGACGCTCCGTCGTTGCGGGTGTCGGCGAACGTACACGTGAAGGCAATGACATGTACTATGAAATGAGCGATTCAGGCGTTCTGAAGAACACGGTTCTGACATACGGTCAGATGAACGAATCTCCCGGCGCCAGAATGAGAGTAGCGCTTTCCGCGCTGACAATGGCAGAATACTTCCGTGATGAACAGCATCAGGACGTTCTTCTGTTCATTGATAACATCTTCCGTTTCACACAGGCAGGTTCTGAAGTATCCGCTCTGCTCGGACGTATGCCGAGCGCCGTCGGATATCAGCCTACACTGGCAACGGAAATGGGCCAGCTGCAGGAACGTATCACATCCACAGACAAGGGTTCCATCACATCCGTCCAGGCGATCTATGTCCCTGCGGATGACCTGACCGACCCGGCTCCTGCGACAACATTCTCGCATCTGGATGCCCGTCTGGTCCTTGACCGTTCCATCGCTGCTCTGGGTATCTACCCGGCAGTTGACCCGCTGGGATCTTCATCCCGTATGCTGGATCCGCTGGTTATCGGTGAGGAACACTACAACGTTGCGCGTGAAGTCCAGCAGATTCTGCAGAGATACAGAGAACTGCAGGATATCATCGCAATCCTCGGTATGGAAGAACTCAGCGAAGATGACAAGAAGACTGTCAACAGAGCGAGAAGAATCCGTAACTTCCTGTCCCAGCCGTTCTCCGTCGCAGAACAGTTCTCCGGTCTGCCGGGAATCTATGTTCGGCTTGAGGATACAGTCCGCAGTTTCAGAGAAGTTCTGGACGGCAAATACGACGATCTGCCGGAAGCTGCGTTCATGAGCGTTGGAACAATTGAGGACGTCGTCAAGAAGGCAGAGAGTCTGAAATGAGCATGATCCATTGCCGTATCGTAACACCGCACGGTGTTTACAAGGAAATGGAAACACCGATTATCAATATCGAGACAAATGACGGACAGAGAGGCATCCTTCCGAATCATATGCCGCTGGTCACAATGCTGAGGATCGGCCGTATGGAAACGGAAGAGCAGGGAACCCGTCAGGAGTATGCGGTGGCAGGAGGATTGTTCTATTTCCGTGACAATACAGCGGAAATCCTGACAGATGCCATTGAAAACAAAAATGAGATCGATTACGAGAGAGCTGAACAGGCGAAAGAACGTGCTGAGAAGCGTATTGCCTCGAACGATCCGAACTACGACCTGCAGCGTGCGCAGATTGCTCTCCAGAAGGCAATCAACCGTATGAATGTCAAAGGATCCCGCTGAGATCCGCTGACTGCAGAATACACATCAGAAGGGGCTGTAACGGGTAAGCTCCATTAAATCGAGTCGAAAGGCTCGATTTTGGTTATATAAACTAGTGTGTGGGTGAATCGCAGCCACAGGTTAAACTAGCGTGTGGGTGACAGCTTAAACTAGCGTGTGGGTAACCATCAAAAAAGCATCAAAACCGACTTCGAAAAAAGAAGTCGGTTTTAATGATTAGGGTAACCAAACGTAACCGCCAAATAAGTTGTACCTAGAAAACCTTAAGGTTTTTTAGGGAAAATGGGTTGAGACACAGAAGGAGATCATCCCATGACCCAAGTTACATTCAGAACTGCCAGGGAAGTAAAACGAGCCTGGTGGGCAAAAGCACTGCTGCAGTCAAAGAAGGAAAGGTCTGAGACAGGAATGACAGTCGCGGACTGGTGC
>JAILCN010000039.1 GCA_024680365.1 Solobacterium sp. | reverse complement strand
AATGTGGATGTATCACAGAAATGATATCTGTTGTTGTTCTGTACCATTTTATATATGTTTTATTTTTTTTTAGTCAAATAATCCGTGAAAAACAACTGCTTTTTTGAGATATCACAAAAAACGCAACAAATATCACAAAAGAACAGCTTAATGGTATCTTAATAGTCCTGTGACAAAAAAGTAGAATTGGCAGTGATAAAATGTGGAATGGAATAACTAACTGACATGTGCTGCTGAGAAACGGGGAAGATTATGCGGATATTGACTACGATCATTGATGATGACTGGCGCTTTCTGGATATCATTGAGAGAGAAATGAATTATTATTCTTCAGAAACGGATCTCCAGTTCAATCTGAGGCTGTGTGCGGATCCGGATCTGATTCAGACCTTTGAAAGTGACTGGTATATTATTGATGTTGAACTGAACGGGAAATCCGGATTTAAAGTCGCCCATAAAATACAGGCAGAGAATCCGTATGCAAAGATCATTTTCTGTACTGCGCATTCTGATCTCGTGTTTCAGTCTTTTCAGGTCAATGTGTTTTACTTTATCCGCAAGGACCGGCTTCATGAAGATCTGGCGGAGTGTATTAAAAAATATAAGGATAATATGCTGGGAAATTACGTGATCGAAAAGCCGGGGACAGTCCTGCCGATCCCATATGAGCGGATCGCATACTTTGAGGTAAGCGGAAATGATCTCTTTATCCATCTGGCGGACGGTGAAGAGCTTCAGGAAAGAAAGACGATGAAAAAGCTGGTGGAGGAAGTTCCCGCAAAGGCATTTGTCAGTCCTTCCGTGCATTACCTTGTAAACTGTTCATTCATCCTGTCGATCCGGGATAATGAGCTTCATCTGAAAAACGGGAAGGTCATTCCGATCGCCGTGCTGAAAAGGAAAGCTGTGAAAGACGCGTATTTAAAATATCTGAGCCATGCGTGAGAATGAAGCATAATTCACAGAATGACCGTTGACGTCCTGTTTTCATTTGTGATACAGTATTTTGGCATCTGAAGGAGTTTTTCGTCATGGCAAAAGATGAGAAGAAAATCATCCTGGCTTGTGAGGTATGCCTTTCCAGGAACTACACAACACATGGATCGAAGAACAGGAATAAGAGACTGGAGCTGAAGAAGTACTGTCCCAAATGCGGAAAAGCTACGCTCCACAAGGAAACGAAATAGGAGGTTTCCCATATGGCTGAAGAAAAGAAAAACACGACACAGAATAAACCACAGAAAGATCACTGGTTTACGATCGACGGCATTACCAAAGAGGCAAAGCGTGTCCGCTGGCCGAAGTGGAAGACAGAAGGCAATACAGCAGGTACACTGCAGAATACCGGCGAAGTCCTGACATTCAGCGGCTTCTTCGCGCTGTTCTTCGTTCTCTGCGATTTCGTCGTTACATTCCTGCTGAAGTTTATCGGAATCGGAGCATAAGACATGACAGAGAAGGAAAAGAACACATTCATCGATGATGAACATGAAAAACGCTGGTATGTAGTCAATACATATTCCGGTCATGAGAACAGAGTCAAGGACAACCTGGAAAAGCGTCTGGAAACCATGGGTATCCAGGAACAGCTGTTCCGGATCATCGTTGCGGAAGAACCTGAGATCGAGATCAAAAACGGCAAGCAGGTCGAAAAAATGAAGAACATGTTCCCGGGTTACGTCTTCGTTGAAATGAAGATGACAGACGAGGCATGGTATGTTGTCCGTAACACACCGGGCGTAACAGGATTCATCGGTTCTTCAGGCGGCGGCGCCAAGCCGTTCCCGGTTTCTCCGGATGAGATGGAATCCATTCTCAGAAGAGTCGGACAGAGCGACAAGAAGGTCGTTGTCGACTTCCAGGTCGGCGATACCGTACGCATCCTCACCGGTCCGTTCTCCGGCATGGAGGGCAAGGTCAGCTCGATGAACGACCAGACCCAGACTGCAAACGTTCTGACAATGCTGTTCGGAAGAGAAACACCGACAGACATTCCCTACAACGATCTGCAGAAAGTGGAAGAACTCTGAAACCGCTGAAAAAAGCGGTTTTCTTCTTGACGGAGCATTCCGTCTGTAATATCATTATCACGCACGTCTTTTCACGTGCTCATGCGTGGAAGGGTGTTTACACCCGATGAACCACTGCATGTGGATTCATATATATTAAGGAGGAAGCCACATGGCAAAGAAAGTAGCAAAGGTCTGCAAACTGCAGTTCCCGGGCGGCGGCGCTAAACCGGGTCCCGCTCTCGCATCCGCAGGCATTAACATGCCGAAGTTCTGCACAGAGTTCAATGACAAGACAAAGGATCGTCACGGCGACATCGTTCCTGTCATTATCACTGCGTATGAAGACAAATCTTTTGATTTCGTGATCAAGACAACACCGGCTGCTGTTCTTCTGAAGAAGGCTGCAGGAATTGCGAAAGCATCCGGAACACCGAAGACTGTCAAGGCAGGCAAGATCACACAGGCTCAGCTGAGAGAGATCGCTGAGTACAAGATGCCGGACCTCAACGCCAATGACGTTGAAGCAGCGATGAAGATCATCGCCGGCACAGCCCGCAACATGGGCATCACAGTGGAAGGAGAGGCTTAATACCATGGCAGGAAAGAAGTACAGAGCTGCGAAGGAACAGATCGACCGCTCCAGACTCTATGATTACAAAGAAGCAATCGAACTGATCAAGAACATCAGCTTCGCAAATTTTGATGAATCCGTTGAAGTATCCTTCGTTCTGAACGTTGACCCGCGACAGGCGGATCAGAACATCCGTGGTGCGATGGTTCTCCCGCACGGCACAGGCCGTACACAGAGAGTCCTGGTCATCACACAGGGTGCCAAGGTCGATGAAGCACTGAAGGCAGGCGCAAACTATGCCGGCGGTGCAGATATGATCGAAAAGATCCAGAAGGAAAACTGGTTTGACTTCGATGTCATCGTTGCCACACCGGATATGATGGGTCAGCTTGGTAAGCTTGGTAAGCTGCTCGGACCTAAAGGTCTGATGCCGAACCCGAAGACAGGCACAGTCACAATGAACGTTGCCAACGCAATCGAAGAGATCCAGAAGGGTAAAGTCGGATACCGTGTTGACAGAGAAGGTAACATCAATGTCATGATCGGCAAGAAGTCTTTCTCCAATGAAGCTCTGGCTGAAAACTTCAAGGCTATCTATGATCAGATGCTGAAGGTCAAGCCGGCTACCGTCAAGGGAACATACATGAAGTCCGTTACCATGTCCACAACAATGGGCCCGGGCGTCAAGATCGCTACCCTCTAAGCAGTTAAATGCGGAAATCAGGAACCATAACGGTTCCTTTTCTTTTTTGACAGTCAGATAACCAGGAATTATAATTTTCACAGATTTGTTATCAGGGGGTTATGAATATGAATTACAGAAAGCTGATCTGTGCAGCATTGTGCGCTGTGCTTGCAGCCTGCAGCAATTCTTCTTCAGATGTCAGTCCGACTGCGACACCGGAGCCGACTGCTGAAGCGACACCTGCACCAACACCAACGCCAACGCCGACTCCGACCCCGACTCCAACACCGGAGCCAAAGAGTTTCCTGGAGGAACAGAATATTAAAATCACACCGCAGGGAAAATTTGAATACACAGCATGGGCGGAAAAAGGAACTTTCCCGATGCATGCGTCATGCACGATCAGAGAAGAACCTGCGGAAACAGAAGGATATAAGAAAGTCATTGCCACGGTCATCTATGATGTATCAGATACTCCCGGCGGCATGATCCGGACCAGAGAGTATCCTTTTGACCGCTATACGGGGATCTGCTTCGATACAACAAATGAGCGTTCAAGGACGATTGAAGCAGGTGAATCCGAACTGATCAAATCAGGCCGGACTGTTGAATATGAAGGTAAAAAGTACGACGTGGCGTATACATATACAAGAACAAACAACTGGCCGCAGCTTGTAGTAGATCTGATCGTCCTGTGTCCGCAGGAGTATGACGGAACGGTATTTATTGTGAGATATGCGGACAATGATACCAACGCACAGGCTAATGCTGTTGACTGGACGGCTGTTCATACGATCGATGAGCTTCCAGATTACAATAAGGTCGAGACATTTTACTTTACGCTGTCCAATCAGTGATCTGTATGCAGCGGAATGGATTGGCATCATCAAATACAAAACACGCAGGTTTGTCACATGACAGGTCTGTTTTTTTGCGTCTGTGCTTTCTATTCCATATAATGAAGGCAGAAGCACTGCGCAGGAGGAAATGATCATGACAAAGAGAATACTTCGCGGCATCGCTGTTTTAACGGTACTGTTTCTGTTTCTTGTAAACTTTGCGGAGATTCCCGTTAAAGCAGGCGGTCCCTACGTGCATTTTGATACATACAGGTTTTTCGTAAAGCAGGGTGAGACACTCAAGCTGCCGTATGACGCAAACGGGACCGTGACGTTTGATAAACCGGTCATCCTGGATTATACAGGCGAGACAGACAAGATCTTTACGATGAGCGGAGACACCGTCAAAGCGGCATCTGATGAAAACTACGGATACGGAACGGTCGATGTCTATCTGAACGGCAGTTATGAAGTG
>JAILCN010000021.1 GCA_024680365.1 Solobacterium sp. | reverse complement strand
CTCTGTGATGTAGCAGGCATCCAGGTCTTTCTCAATGTTGACGGCTCTGTCTGTCCTGGTGTCCAGAATGTTGATGGAGAAGGGGGATGCTGTCTTCAGCTGCCTGACTGCTTCAACGGCTTCCTCCAGTGTCCTGCTGTGGTAGACGGCCTTGCAGGCAATGTAGCGGGAGACGCGGCTGAAATCTGCTTTCTCATAGAAGAGGTAGTTGCTGGTGAAGACCATGCCGGCGGAATTCCATCCGTCAGCGGAGCCGGGCAGCTTCCATGCGTTGGTATACGCGTAAAGATCCAGATCATCATAGCGGTACGCCAGGACAGCGGAATTGTCTGCTGTGAAGTCGTCTTCATCTTCATTGTGCGAGAAGAGGATCCTGCCGCCCGGCTGCTTTACAATGACCGTTGTGCAGCTGCTGCTTCTGCTGGTGATCTCAAGCGAAGACATCAGTGTGATCATTTCAATGCTGAGGCCGGAGCCTTCGCTTCTGCCCCGCAGTTCGTCATAGATGCCCGGCATGTTTTCCTTCAGGATCTGCAGTTCCTTCTGTATGTGCTCTGCTGTTTCTGCCTCCTGCAGAGCATTTTCATATGCAGAAGCGTGTTTTCTCAGGATCTCTCTGAAGTACGTGCCGATCTGCAGTCCGATGGTGTAATCATTTCCTTTGCATTCAAGTATTTTCATGTCTTCATTATACGTTTGCACATATGCAAAGGACAGCGATATGCCACAGTCTGAGCGGATCCGTTACTTATGTAACGGAATCTGCATACCTGCCGTGGAGTGTCTTTGCGGCAGACAGTATATTATCTGTGTAAAACAGAAGGAGAACAGAACTATGGAATATGTCAGAATGAATAATGATCTGGAATGCCCGGTGATCGGGATCGGCACCTTCATGCTGAAGCCTGCGGAAGCGCAGAACAGCGTCAGAGAAGCGCTGAAGATGGGTTACTCCCTGATCGATACAGCCAACGCGTATGTGAATGAAAGAGCTGTCGGCAGAGGGATCCGGGAAAGCGGCGTAAACCGGGAAGACGTATTTGTTTCCACCAAGCTGTGGCCGAGTGAGTATGAAAATGAAAATGCGGTAAATGAGACACTGGAGCGTCTCGGTCTGGAGTATGTCGATCTCCTCTACATCCATCAGCCGGCCGGAAACTGGCTGGCAGGATACCGTCAGCTGGAAAAGGCATACAGAGAAGGCAAGGCAAAAGCCATCGGCATCTCTAATTTCGAAGGAGAATTTATTAAAGAACTGGAAACAAAATGGGAGATCGCTCCTCAGTTCATCCAGGTCGAAGCACATCCGTATTTCACCCAGAAAGAACTGCGGAAGACGCTGGACAAATATAACATCCGGCTCATGGCATGGTACCCGCTCGGACACGGTGACAAGTCGCTGCTCAATGAAGAAATATTCGCGAAGCTTGCGGCAAAATACGGAAAATCACCTGCCCAGGTGATCCTGCGCTGGCATACCCAGATGGGCTTCGTTGTCATTCCGGGAAGCAGAAACGTCGATCATATCAGAGACAACCTGAACATTCTCGACTTCACGCTGACGGATGAGGAAATGGCAGAGATCGCAAAGCTTGATCAGGGCGTTCGCTACTACCACCGCACAGACGAACAGCTGGTCGGCTTTGCCGCGTGGCGTCCGCAGTTCGAAACAGAATAATTCCAAACAGATGCGGTTCTTCCGGAACCTGCATCTTTTTTTGTTTATAATTGAGTTACGCAAAGTATCTGGAAGCAACTTTGCGCATACAGCAATGAAACAGAACAAATGGAAGAAAATGGGAATTCTGGCAGCTGCTGTGAGCATGCTGTGGGGCTGCACAGACAGAAAGCATTATGAGGAAGCAGAACAGAACGCTCTGAAATACTATAAAAACAAATATGATCTGAAGGACGTAAGCGTCGTCAGATCATGGAAAGCAGGCAATTACGGTCTGTTCGGCTACATCGGCGTCAAGGACAGAGCGTATGAGATGAGCGACGGCAATACTGTCTACTGGGCTGACAGCACGCAGAAGGTGGCAGACAGCCGTCAGGCCAGGGAAATCGCAGAGGCATTTGCGAAAGAGATCATGGATCCGCTGCTTGATCAGTTCAGCTTCCCGAAAAAAGTGTCTTCGTATTCACTGAACAGAACTGGATACGAATCCTATGATGAATGCGTCTTTACAGCATATTTTGACGGTGATATCCGTTCATTCCTGAAAAAAGAACAGCCGGCAGTCAGAGACCTGGACATCGTTCTGGAAACAGAAGATCAGAACAAGGCAGAGCAGGAGATCACAGCCCTGTACGACGCGCTGAAAGGAAATATAACGGGATGGGGAACTGCCTACATCCTGAAAGACGGACTGAATGAGATCACAGATGATGTACAGTATGTAGATGACTGCGAACTGAATGTCACCGCAAGGGCAGATCTCAGATTTGAAGAGACACTGCGCTGGTACAGACAGAAGTATATCGAAGTCTTTGACGGCATCTATATGACCAGCCGGAAAACAGACTTTGTGCTGGAAGACGGCGACCTCCGCTTTGAACAGGCAGGCACCTGCGCAGACCTGCAGAAGATGCTGGATGACAGCTATTACGCGATGCCGGTGGATGCGGAGGAAAACAAAAAAGGCGGCTATCTGGTGAAAGACCAGCGCCATGAAAACCGCGTCGTTCTCGATGATCCCTCAGCCCCGCTGTATCGTCTTTCAATGTCTGAGCGCGTCAGAAACGAGCTGGACAGCAGAAACAGCCTGTCTGTCATGATCATGGACACAAGGACGGAAGGTGAACCGCTCATGATCTATTATGGAACGAAGAGCACAGCGTCTTTCGATGTATATCGTGTCATACGTGCTCCCGGAACAAGAGGAAAGGGTGAGTCGGTCTCTCCTGATCAGTACTTCTATTTCGGAACACATCAGTCCATGCCGTTTGAAGAAAAGAAAGAACAGTAAAAACGATCGTTAAGCAAAGGAGTGCCTCCTTTGCGTTTGCGCATGAAGAGTATAAGCAGATGAATGTAAATGATGTGGTGGGACTTTTTACAGAAAGGATCCCAAAGAATATTGAGATTACAAATACCAGTCACGGAGACGGCGACTTCAGAGAAGCTCTGTTTGTGGATTTAGGTAACGAAAAAATTGTGATCAAGCTTTCCGCAAATGGTTTTACTGACGAAAAACATCTTGTCCTATGGGAAAGGATCGCTGAAGAGTACCGTGACCTTGGTTATTACTGCCCGCAGTATATTCGCGCTTTGGATGGAACTTTTCCGACCGTTTTGTACAACGGCAGAAGCTGTACAGCATGGGGTGAGGAGTTTTCAAAATACAGATCTGCAGAAGAATTGATACGTGACAGGTTTTCAGATACGAAGCTTGTTAAAGACGGATGGTATACGTTTCTGGAAGACGCCATGATCATGGATGCTAAAGTGGCGTCCTGCCATTTTGATTATACGGATCTGCCGTCAGCTTACTGTATGTTTGAAGTGTTTGATCCTGCTGATGAATGTGACGAAACGACAGAAGATGCCAGAAAGTGGCTGGCAATAGCGAAGACTCTGCCGGAGAAGTACTCAGACAGGGTTGAACGAATATGGAACAGCTGGCTTGAAGCAAGACGGGAACTCGAAAAGATCTATCACAAACTGCCTGCATCAGTGTTTCAGGCTGATATAAACGATACCAATGTTTTGTTGGATGAAGACGGCAGCTTCAAGGGAGTTTATGATTTTAATATCGGCGGAAGGGAAGTTTACATAAACTATATAATCCGTCAGGCTCCTTATGTTTCTACAGCCGATACCTACGAAAGATTGGAGGAAGATGATACTTTTCTTAAGCGTGTGCTTCATGCTTTGGATATCGCAAAGAAGGTATATTCGTTTTCTGATCTGGAAAAGAAAGCTGCTCCTCTGCTTTATAAATGTATTCGTCCACTGTGGTGGCATGCTTCGATCGAATTAAAAGAAGCCGGCACTGATGATGGCAAGATTCAAAAGCATTTAGATGCGATTGAGTACGAGCAGACAAGAGACGTTGATTTTTTCAGGCACATGTAGTTCGAGCTATGCAGGTTATTGATAAAGTCAACTACCCACCCACTAAAGTGAGTGGGCTTGTAACTCCCCGGTAGTGCGAACGTCTTACGACTCCTACCTTTAGCTTATCTGATTACTCAGATAGTGGGGTTACATCACAGGGTGGTTGACTGCACCCTTATCATCTCAGACATGCTGAGGTGATACTGTATCCGGTACTTGGCTATCTTTTACAAGATAGTTGATTCCCATGCGATACAGATTCATTGCTCCGATACGGTCATCGTTAGATGTATAACCACAGGATTTACAACGGAAAATATGCTTCTTCTTATCACGGTTAGACTTTTCTGTGTGACCGCAAACAGGACAGGTCTGGCTCGTATAACGAGGGTCTGCAGTGATTACCGAACTCTCGTTAAGAACAGCCTTGTACTTAAGTTTCTGTTCTAAGTCGTAAAACGACCAGGATACAGAAACATAGCGGTTTTTGCGACGCACCTTTTCAGTAGCAGAACGAACACCAGACAAGTCCTCTAAGACAAAGAGTGTGTGCTTCGGATTGGATTCAACGAGTGCCTTTGATACACAATGGTTTACATCCTGCATCCGACGGTTGTCTCGCTGACCGATAGCTTTAAGCCTTCGCCTTGCAGAAGGGGTCTGTCTTTGCTGAAGTTCCTTGCGGAGCGGTTTGTACTTAGCGCGTTTTTGCTTAATGGCTCTGCCGTTTATAAAATCGGACTTATGTTTGCTGTCATAGGTTGCAACGACAAAGTTAATACCCCTGTCTACACCAACAACATTGCACACATCCGAGTTCATGACTTCAGGAATATCTCTGGTGACAGG
>JAILCN010000005.1 GCA_024680365.1 Solobacterium sp. | reverse complement strand
CCCGGCGCGTTCCAGCCGATGCCTTCATACGTCCAGCCGATCTTCGCCAGGGCGTCTTTTTCTTTTTCCTTTGCGGTGTAGAAATGCTCACCGGAATTCGGGTTGTACAGGCGGTACATGACAGCCGGCGGACTGGTCCCTTCTTTTTCCGCGACCGTCACCTGACAGACCGCGGTGAGTCCGCTGTCCGCTGACTTTGCGGTGATCGTGCAGGTGCCGGCTTTGTCCGCAATGATCCTGCCCTGATCAGAGACCCAGGCGACCTGCGTATCAGAGGATGTCCAGAGGATGGTCTGATCGGTCGCGTCTGCGGGCAGCAGGCTGACGGTCAGCGTTTCACTCTGTCCTCTCTGCAGCTTCAGTTCCGTTTTGTTCAGCGCGATCAGTTCAACCGGAATGTGTTCGACTGTGACGCGGCAGACTGCCTTCCGCATTCCGTCATTTGTGACGGCACTGATCAGCGCAAATCCGTTTTTCTTCGCGGTCACCTTTCCGTTTTTGTCAACGACAGCGACTGACGTATCATCCGACTGCCATTTCAGCGACTTGTCTGCCGCACCGGCCGGACTGACGGATGCGCTCAGCTGCACAGACGCGCCCGGTTTCAGCGTAACAGTTTTTTTGTCCAGGAATACTTTGCGCACATGAACGGTTTTCGCGGTATCTGCCGCCGTCGGTTTGTAATCCGATGCTGACATCGGATACGCGGAGACAAAGGAGGCTTCTTTATACTGATCAAACGGATCATGACCGGGGAATGAAGACGAGCCTTTCAGGAAATAGGACTTCGCGTCTCTGGTTGATGCCGCCCAGGTGGTATCGATGTTGTAGAAACTGCCGCCAAGCCTGACGATATTCCAGGCATGTCCGCCGCTGTTCTTTCCGAACGTGCCGGTCCCGCAGATCACCCGGCATTCCACGCCGAGCTCATGCATGAAACGGTAGAAGAGGACCGCGTAGCCCTGGCACACAGCCTTTTTGTCGATGAGAGCTGAATACGCTGTCGCAGTGAATGATGTGTTGTCATCATAGTATCTGACATTCTCTTTGATCCAGTCAAAGACTGCCTTGATCTTCTGATAATCGGAGGCAGTATATACATCCAGTCTGTCCAGAACTTTTTTCACTTCTGCGTCAACGACCGCTTCCTGCGCAGCTGATGTCGCGAACTTCATCGACACCGTGACTCTGTAGGTATAGATCCGGTTCACTTCATCCCAGCTCAGCAGTTCATAATTCATCGGGATGGAATCGAGGAAGTGAAATCTCAGATAGTCGCCGCTCCGGGAATGATCTGTCTCATCAAAATAACGTCCCAGATATGTCCGGTTGATATATCCCTGCGGATCATTCTGCGCGTTGACTTTTGTTTCAAAGACAAACGGTGATTTCCATGCCGCGAATGTACTGACCATGTTCTCGACATTCTGAAAGATCTCTTCCGAACGTGCGGGATTCTCCCCTTCCGCTGTGATCCCGGCTGTCACAGAAGGAAACAGCAGCGCGCACGCTGCCAGGCATGCCATAATACTTCTCAGGATTTTCTTCATTATCTGTTCCATCCTTTCGCTTACCAGAATCATACCCTGTTTTGCGTACCTTGAAAATGGTGACTGTCCAGTCAGCCTTTTCCTTTTTCGCTTCGTTATAGGGTATAATAGTTGGGCAGGAGGTGAAGGAATGGAACAGAGTTCATTATTTGACGACCGCGCACTGACCGGTCCTCTGGCTGACCGCATGCGTCCGGAGACACTGGAAGACTATGCCGGCCAGGCACATCTGCTCGGTGAAGGAAAAATACTGCGCCGGATGATCGACCGGGACGAAGTGCAGTCGATGATCTTCTGGGGACCTCCGGGCGTCGGCAAGACAACACTTGCCCGCATCATTGCCAGATACACAAAATCCAATTTCATCGTTTTCTCCGCCGTCACCAGCGGCATCAAAGAGATCCGCGAAGTCATGAACAAAGCGGAAACAGCCCGGAAGATGGGAGAGAAAACGATCGTATTCGTCGATGAGATCCATCGCTTCAACAAAGCCCAGCAGGATGCCTTCCTCCCCTATGTGGAAAGAGGATCGATCATCCTGATCGGCGCAACGACAGAGAATCCGTCGTTTGAGATCAACAACGCTCTTCTCTCAAGATGCAAGGTCTTTGTTCTGGAAGCCCTGAAGGAAGACGACATTGTCAGCCTGCTGAAAAAGGCGCTGGAAGATCCCCGCGGCTTCGGCAGCTGGGAAGTGCATATCACAGACGACCTGCTTCACATGATCGCCATGTACGCCAACGGCGACGCGCGGACGGCTCTGAACACGCTGGAGCTTGCCGTCATGAACGGCCAGGGCGACAGTGTTTCCAGCACGGTCACAAAAGAGATCCTTGAGCAGTGCATCTCCCGCAAGTCCCTGCTCTATGACAAGGACGGCGAAGAACATTACAACCTGATCAGCGCCCTGCATAAGTCCATGCGCAATTCCGATGCGGACGCGGCAGTCTACTGGCTGGCAAGAATGCTGGAAGCCGGCGAAGATCCCCTCTATGTTGCCAGACGCGTCGTCCGCTTTGCCTCGGAAGATGTCGGCATGGCAGATTCCCGGGCCCTTGAAGTTGCCGTGGCAGCCTATCAGGCATGTCATTTCCTGGGCATGCCGGAGTGCTCCGTACATCTGACGCACGCCGTTGTCTTCTGCTCGCTGGCACCGAAATCCAACAGTCTGGAAGCCGCCTATATGGCAGCTGCCGATGACGCCAGAAACATGCTGGATGAACCGGTTCCCCTGCAGATCCGCAACGCGCCGACCAAGCTGATGGACGAGCTGGGCTACGGAAAGAATTACATGTACGCCCATGACTACGAAGGCCACATCACTGCCATGCAGTGCCTGCCGGATTCCCTGCAGGGAAAGCATTATTACAACCCTTCTGATCAGGGTGTTGAGAAACGCGTGAAAGAACATAAAGAAGCGATCGAAGCCTGGAAAGAAGAACAGCGCAAAAAAAGCAGACAGTGAGCTTACTCATTATCTGCTTTTAAAATGTCTTTCCGCAGCGGCCGGATGCGCGCCAGCACAAGCTTTGCCGTGATTCCGGTCAGGATTCCCATCGGGATCGATCCCAGCAGAAGATACGGCAGGATGACTGCGATCCGCGGCTGCATATAGAAGAATGCCACGATGATCACCTGTCCGACCGAGTGGGAAATGGAACAGATGACGGACGTGAACATCAGCGACGCGTCCGTTTTATCCAGGAGGATCAGCGCCAGGGACGACAGTACGACGCCGCCCAGCGAGATCCAGAACGTGCTTGAGAAGATCAGTCCTCTGGAAAGCGTGGAGATGACGACCCGCATCGTATTGACGATGATCATCTCTTTTACACCGAGTATTTTGACAGTGACCAGCGCCGCGATATTCGCGAGGCCGATCCTGACCATGTAGAACACCGGACCAATATAGACGGACTCCAGAATGCTCAGCACGATCGCGAGCGCTGACAGCAGCGCCAGATAGACAAATCGTTTGGTTTCTGTACTGCCCATATCATTCTCCGTTCAGGATGTTCATTGCCGTATTGCCGTCGACGATCACCAGATCGTTCGGCAGACAGATAATATACAGATAGCTGTCAATGTCCATCCATCCCATGTTTTTGCATGTGTAGTCGAAGCAGTCGACATCCAGAACATGCCATTTTCTGTCTTTCACTTCAATGTGCATGTGTCCGACATTGCCATAGACGGTATAGTCCGCATCGACGCCGCTGTCGAACCAGAGGATCACGCGGTTTCTGTGCACGACGGCGATCCAGTCGCCCTGCGCTTTTTCCTTCGGCAGATCCAGCGAAGTCACGTCATCGCCGTCATCGACCTGATAGGACGACCGGCGCGGTTTCAGATTCATATAGAGGACGGCGATCAGACTCAGACACGCGATCACCGCCAGGATCAGTATTTCTCGTTTCTTCATAACGGTATGATTATATCAAAGCGTCATGGATTCGAAACAGTACCCTCTGTCAGCTCCAGGATCTCTTCCAGCTTATGGAAGTACTTCTGATGAGCATCACTGTATTCCTGATTGAATACGGCATTGTCGCCGGCATGAAGATGGTAGATATAATCGTGTGTCTGGTTGCCGACGTCCGGATTGGCACGGACCACCGTTGCCAGACCGATGTTGGAACAGATATCGGAGATACGTTCAATGTCGCCGAGCAGATCCATGAAATCCGTTCCCGCGTATACGTTGCATTCGCCTCTGGAAAGACGGCCGAGATGATTCTTCTTCATCTCCGCGACGAGATCATCAACGACTTCTTCCAGGGGTTCGATCTGATAAGCGGATGGAACATCACGCTTCTTGAAGGAAAGCTCCGCTTTGTCCAGAACTTCCGCGATCACTTCCTGCAGGATCAGCAGTTCGGAGGATGCGGTATCGGACAAACCGATCTTCTTTTCCGCCAGATCAGCTGCCTTCTCGCTGATGTTGACCGCGTAGTCGCCGAGCCTCTCAAACTCTACCGTATCCTTCATGTACTGATTCAGGATCACGATATGATCATCTGATTTCAGATGGGCTGCCAGTTCACCCAGATAATCACCGACGGCATCGGTCATCTGGTCAATGTTGTCTTCTTCCTTCTTCAGCTGATCCAGCACTTTGGAATCAAAGGACACGATCAGACTGAATGCCCGTTCGATGTTCATGCGGGAAGCGTCAAACACCGCGCCGAGCAGGTCATAGCAGCTGCGCAGTGCCAGCGCCGGCGTGTTGAAGAAATTCGGCGTCAGCGCTTCGATCAGGTTCTGATACTTTGTATCTTCGGATTCATCATATTTGACGATCCTGCGGCCAATGTTGGCAATGAAGCCCATCAGCGGCAGCATTACGACACCGCAGACAACGTTGAAGATCGAGTTGGCGTCCGCGATCAGACCCGGGGTAGCCTGGGCGTTCCACAGAGAATCCAGAGCACCTGTGGCATGGAGGATCGTTACGCCCGCCAGCACCATCACGCTCTTGGCAATGTTGTAGATAATATTCACGATACCGACGCGCTTGGCTTCCGCCTTGGCGCCGATGTTGCAGACGATGGCAGTGGTGACGCAGTCACCAAGATAGACGCCGACGATAACGGCATAAACCGCGTTGAACGCCAGCTTGCCGGACGCTGAGAACGCCTGCAGGATACCGATCGTCGCCGAGGAGCTCTGCAGAATGAACGCGACTGTCGCGCCGGTCAGATAGCCGATCACCGGATTGGATCCCAGACCGTTCAGCATCTTCTCAAACAGGCCGGTTTCCGACATCGCGTCGACTGCCGAAGTCATGTTCATCAGTCCGGTAAAGAGAATGCCGAAGCCGATGAAGATGCTGCCGAGCGTGCGTGAGTTTTTCATCTTGCCGCTCATGATCAGAATGATGCCGATGATCAGCGCAACAGGAGCCAGCGTGGAAGGCTTGAATATCTGCAGGATCGCGGATGTTGAACCGTCAAGATCGATCAGACGGATGATCTGTCCGGTGATCGTCGTTCCGACGTTCGCGCCGACAATAATGCCGAGCGACTGGTTCAGCGTCAGAATGCCTGCCGCCACAAGGCCGGATGTGATGACGATCGTCGCGGTGGAAGACTGGATCAGCGCCGTAACGCCGGCACCGAGCAGAAATGCCTTGAACACGTTGTTCGTGACATTTTCCATCAGTTTCTTCAGCTGTCCGGATGACGACTCCTTCAGTCCGTCGCCCATCAGCCGCATGCCAAAGAGGAACATGGCAAGACCGCCGAACAGCGTCAATATGTCAAATATACTCATAAATTCACCTTTACCTGCCAAAATATATTTTTATATGGCTTGCGCCTATTATAGCAGATTTCCTGGTTCGTCTGTTTTTTTCCGGCAGAATACAGCTTTCATAAGCTGTTCAGTCCGGCTGGATGATGCCTGCCTGTTCCAGCATCCCGAAGAATTCCGGCCAGCTCTTCCTGACACAGCCGGGATCAAGCAGCGCCGTTGTGCCGTCTGCCGCCAGGGCGAGAATGCTCAGTGCCATGGCCACCCGGTGATCGTGATGCGGACTGAGCGTCATGCCGCTTCGGATAGGCGTCTTTCCTTTGACGCACACAGTGTCTTCGCCAGCCGTGATCAGACAGCCGAGCTTTGTCATTTCCTCTGCCATCGCTTCTACCCTGTCGCTTTCCTTGAAGCGCAGTCTGTCCGTTCCGGTAAAGAGAGATGTCCCTTCTGCCTGGGAAGCCAGTGCGATCAGCGCCGGGCCAAGATCCGGACAGTTTCGCAGATCAATATCCGCACCGCGCAGACGTGCCGGCAGGAAGATATACCCGTCTTCCATCTCTTCAGCCATGCCGCCCATCCGGCGCACCGCGTCTACGAGCGTATGATCCGCCTGCAGGCTGTCATGGGACATATTCATGATCCGCACCGGACGTCCTGTCACATACGGGATCATTGCCGCAAAGGCTGCCAGGGAATCATCCCCGGGAATATTTTTTTCTCCGGAAACAAATCCGCCGCCGCGGACATACACCATGTTCTCTTCCCGCTCGATCCAGCCGTCTGCCGCATTGATCATTTTCGCGGTCATCACCGCGTACGGTTCGGAATACAGCGGCGGTATGATGCGGATCCGGCTGTCATCCTCCAGAAGCGACAGCGCCATCATCATGCCGCTGAGAAACTGGGAAGACTGACGGCCGCTGATCTCATACTCCCCGGCCTGAAGAGGTCCGCAGACCCGGATCAGATTTCCGTCCCGTTCAAACCGCAGGGAATGTTTCGCGAACAGTTCCTCGTATTCATCCATCGGCCTCTCCGGCAGTCTTCCGGAGATGCTGAAGGTGACCGGTTCATCGAGCAGCGCGGCGACCGGGATCAGAAAGCGCAGCGTACTGCCGGATTCCCCGCAGTCGATCACGCTTCCGTTATAGGACGGCCAGGAAACGCCTTTGACGATCAGGGTGCTGTCATAGCGGGTCACGGAAGCGCCAAGCGCTCTGACCGCCCGGATGGTTGCTTCTACGTCTTCCCCGCCGCTGTCTCCCCGGATGACAGATTCACCGTTCGCGAATGCGGACAGGATCACTGCCCGGTGCACAGCGGACTTGGAGGAAGGCAGCCGGATCGATGCGAGCGAGAAATCTTTCCGGCGGATCTTCCGGACCCGCTTTCTTTCTCTGAGCGCTATGGGATCACATTCCGCAAGCGCGACGATCTGAGCAGCCGTCTTTTCCAGAGTCCCGTTATTGTCAACGCTGACATCGCAGTATTTTGCGTACAAAGCCTGCCGCTCCCAGTACAGTTTTTCCAGTGAGCCGCGGTCTGCCGCAAGCGGACGGGTACCGGTGGGAAACAGTTTCCCGAGATCCCGCTTCAGCCAGACGATCAGGCCGCACTCCTGCACATATTTCATTGTTTCAGGTATTTTGACAACACCGCCGCCGCAGGAGATGATCCTGCCGGATGTTTCTTTCAGCTCTGCCGCAATTTCCGTCTCCATCTTCCGGAAGGCATCTTCACCGTCTTCCGCGAAGATCCTGCGGATCGTTTTGCCGGCCCGCAGTTCAATCTCATCATCCATTTCCGTGACCGGTCTGCCGAGTTTTTTTCCAAGAAGATGAGATATGGTCGTTTTGCCGGCTGTCGGCATGCCGATCAGGACAATATTTACAGGTTCTTTCATATTAGCCCTCCCGGAACCATGCAGGTCCGTATCGCTGGATCAGAAGATCCGCAAGCACCAGCGCTGTCATCGCTTCCGCGCACGGCACTGCCCGGTGCAGGATGCACGGATCGTGACGTCCTTCAATGATGAGTTCTGTTTCCTGCATCGTTTCCAGATCAACGCTCTTCTGCGGCAGCCCGATCGAAGATGCGGGACGCACAGCCAGCGTGAAGATCAGAGGCATTCCATTGGTGATGCCGCCGCTGATGCCGCCGTTATGATTTGTTTCCGTAACGATCTTTCCGTTCCGGATCACATACGGATCGTTGGCTTCACTGCCCCGCATTGCGGCAAAGTCAAACCCTGCCCCAAAGGCAATGCCCTTGACAGCGGGAATGGAGAACATCGCGTGCGACAGCATGCTTTCCACGGAATCAAAGAACGGTTCCCCGATGCCGCCCGGCATGCCTGTGACCGCGGTTTCCAGAATGCCGCCAAGCGAGTCTTTCTGCTCTCTGGCTGCTTTGACAGCTTCGATCATCCGCTCTTCTGCGGCAGCTCTCAGCACGGGGAAGCTCTTCCCTTTCAGCACATCGATCTGTTCTGCAGGATCCAGCGGATCAAACGCTTCATCCAGGATCCCGTGAAGTGAGAGGATATGGGACGCGATCCGGATGCCCTTTTTCTCCAGCATCGACATGCATATTGCACCGGCAGCGCACAGCGGAGCTGTCAGTCTGCCGCTGAAATGACCGCCGCCGGACAGATCTTCAAATCCTTCATAGCGAAGGCGTGCCGGATAGTCAGCATGGGATGGTCTGGGAACATTCCACAGTTTGTCGTAGTCGCTTCTGCGGGCTTCTTTGTTTTCGATCAGAACGGTGACCGGAGTGCCCTCTGCCCGGTTGTTTCTGACACCGGAAACCAGACGGAAAAGATCCGGTTCCCGCCGGGCTGTTGAGATCTGCGCTGCTCCTTTTCTTCTTTCGAGAAAACTGCGGATCAGCGCTTCATCGATTTCGGTACCAGCCGGGATCCCGTCGAGGACGCAGCCGACTGCTTCGCCGTGTGATTCGCCGAACAATGTGAGTGTGAGCTGATTTCCGATAGTATTTTTCATTGCACGCCCCTGTTTACATGAATTGAATCCGATTATAATAATTTTATTATGACCGGAAACAATCTTCAACCGGGAAGGCTTCTGATCCTTGCGGCAGGATATCTGATCATTCCTTCCGTCATTCTTTATTCTGCTTTCCGCTATGGTGCCGATCAGAATATGACCGGCCTTCTGCACATGCCGCTTTACCGGTGCTTCGGTTTCTTTCTGCTCATCTGGCTTCTCTTTCTGATGCGTCTCTGCACGCCGTTATGGAAAAAAGAAAAAGCGGTCATGGCAGTGCTGATCGCCGCCGCCCTGCTGGTGCCTTACACGGAAGAAAACACAGCGGTATCCTCTCTGCATATCGCACTGTCCTACGGCGGTCTTGTCATGATGAATGTGATCCTGTTCCGGATCAGCTGGGATGACGTGATCCTGCGGAATATCTATCTCTGCGTATCCGCATTCTGTTTTTTCATGTCGGCCGGCGCCCTTCAGGTCACGATGCTTTCGGAAGCAGTCTATGCCTGCGCGGTATTCATTCTGCTGACAAAAAAAGGAACTTCTCTCTGAAGTTCCCTGCTTTGGTATAATCGCTTAGATCTCGAAGTACTTTCTGCGGTCCTCGCTGAGGTTGTCGCAGTAGTAACGGACAGTCAGAGTTTCAGAAACCTTGTTCTCTTCTGCCGGTTCGACGATGTAGTGATCGCCTTCGAGCATGCAGTTCAGGATCGCCTGGCATGCAGTTGCGAGGTTGTCGACGCCTGCTTCAACTTCTGTCAGAAGATCGCCGGCATTGATCTCGATATAGAGCCAGTCCATACCGTGAGCTTCGCCCTTCTTCCAGTTGATGACATCTTCGTAATCCTTAACGCTCTTCTTTGCAACTTCGGGTTCAGCCTTCTTGGAAGCCTTTTTTGCCGCCGGCTTCTTAGCTGCTGCTTTCTTAACAGGAGCCTTCTTCTCAGCTTTTTCCTCTGTGGTCTTCTTAGCTGCAGCCTTCTTTGCAGGAGCCTTCTTCTCAGCAGGCTTCTTCTCAGCTTTCTCTTCCGCAGCTTTCTTGGCAGTTGCTTTCTTAGCAGGAGCCTTCTTTACTGCTTTCTCTTCAACAGCTTCTGCAGCCTTTTCAGGAGCAGCTTCTTTGACTGCTTTTTTAGCAGCTTTTTTGACAGTCTTCTTTTCTTCTTCGACTGCAGGCGCTTCTACTTTCTTCTTTGCTGGCATAATGAATACCTCCCTATGAATCAAAAATTGCCAACGCTATTATAGCATCTTTTTAATAAAAGCATGCTTTTTTTTATTTTTTTATGTATAATGCTTAACCCGGTGCGTGTTAATATTAAGACAAAGAAAGAAGACTGAACATGATCACAGACAGTAATGGAATGAAACAAATCGAAAAAGAGTCTGGTTTTTCTGTTTTCGACCTGATGGTGAAAGCCGGTCAGGCCGTCTGTGCGCAGGCTGAGAAAGACCTTGGGGAAGAAGATCATGTTTTGATCATTGCCGGCAATGGAAACAACGGCGGTGACGGGTACGTGATCGCGAAATATCTGCCGAGACCGTGCCGTGTTTTCGCTCCGCTGGGCATGCCGAAAACAGATGCCGCAAAGCAGGCACGGAAGCTTTTGAAGCGCGGACAGATCGTGAAGAAGAGTGATTTTGAGGAAGCCCTGAAGGAAGCGGACGTCGTGATCGACTGCGTCTTCGGCTTCGGCTACCACGGCCGGCTGCCGGAAGAGATCCGTCCGGTGTTCCGCATGATCCGCAAAATGAAAAAGAGAGTTCTGTCAGTCGACATCAACAGCGGCTGTGAAGCAGATACCGGAGCCTGCGACAATGACGCGCTCGTTTCCGATATCACGTACGCCCTGGACTGCTTCAAGCCGTTCCATGTGATGCGCAAAGACCATCACATGTTCAAAGAAGCTGTCATCGTTCCGCTTGGCCTTCCGCATCCCGCGTCTCTTGCCCTGCCGGAAATGGATGAAGAAGAATTCTTCCGCAGTTTCCCGAAGAAAAAAGACAATGCCCACAAAACATCCGAAGGCCGGATCCTGATTGCCGGCGGCGGTACGGGAATGGCAGGAGCACTGATCCTGAATCTGATCGGAGCCCGGACGATGGGCGCCTCCTATATCGATGTCATGATCCCCGAGAACATCTACGAGATCACAGCATCAAAGATCATCACAGCTGTCTACCATCCGTTCGGCTGGCATACGATGGAGCCGGTGGCTGAACCGCTCATTGAAAACGCGAAGGTCATTGCCTTCGGCAGCGGTGCCGTCAACTTCCCGAAAAACCGTGAGTTCCTGGATCTTGCCCTGCAGAACAGCACTGTACCGGTGATCCTTGACGCGGAAGCGCTGCGCATCATGGTGCACAACACCTATCTGTTCCGCTTCGTCCGCTGTCCTGTCATCCTGACACCTCACATCGGTGAATTCAGCGCCCTGATCGGCAGACAGGTCCATGAGACCATCGATGAAAAGATCGCTCTGGCGAAGAAATTCGCGGTGGAAAACGATGTATATCTGGTACTGAAAGGACCGCATACAACTGTCTTCTCACCGGCCGGCGACATGTACATCAACCAGTCCGGAAACGAAGCGCTTGCCCAGGCCGGCAGCGGTGATCTTCTGACCGGCATCATGGCAGCGTGTCTCGCCGTCAACAACGACATCTTCAAAGCCATCTGCATGGCAGTATTCATACATGGTCATATCGCTGATATCGGACTTGCGGAAATGTCGGTCAGAGGCTTTGATCTTGAAGCGTATCCGCGCATCATGGATCAGCTGTTCCGAAAACATGCATTATAAAGAACGTGTCAAAAAAGCACGTTCTTTTGTATAATATGCATATACCTTGCAACGGAGGAGTGTATGTCAGACAAACGTCCGCAGATCATTACCCGCAAGCAGGCAAAGAGACAGATCAATACACTGGGATACTCCCTGGCGATCTATATTGTTTTAAGTATACTGCTGTGGTACGGAACGCCTTTCCTGAAGGTGTATTTCCCATCTGTTTTCATGAATGCCGATCCCGAGCTTGTCATGCTCGTTTTTACGGCTGTCATGATGCTGTTTTTACTGTACGTTCCCTTCCGGATCACATCCCGGAATCTGGATCTGAATATCCGCGACTATCTGAAAAAACCGGCACTGTCAGCTGACCGGCTGCTGATGCTGTGCGCGATGGGTGCCGCCATATCGCTGGCGGTGACGGGGATCAGTTCCTATCTGCATATCCTTCTGCATATCCATTCCCTCTCCTACAGCTTTTACGGCAATTTCTCCACGCCGTACAATATCGGTCTGAATGTCCTGTGCTTTGCGGTCATCGTTCTGATCAAGCCATGGTGCGATGAGCAGATCTTCCGGGGCATCATCCAGCGTCAGCTTGGCCACTACGGAAGATACTTCGGCGTTCTGGCATCGTCGTTCCTGTACGCGATCGCCCAGCCGAATCTTTCCGAAGCGCTGCCGGCGTTCTTCCTGGGCTGGTATCTTGCCATCCTGACGCTGCGCTATCATTCCGTGCGTTCTGCAGTCAGCGTGCATATCTTCACCGCCGCGCTGTCCTGGCTGATCACCGTTCTGCCGGACAACCTCGTTCTGGTGCCGACAGTCATCGTCATTCTGATCTATGTCGCGGCTGCCTTTGCCCTTGTGCAGAGGATCATCAGCCTGAATATCATCATCCACTTCGAATGGGACAGCAGGCTCTGGAAGATCCTGCTCACCAGTTCTTCCGTGATCCTGTGCATCCTGCTGTTCATCGTCAGCATCGTCCTCTCATTCCTGTAATGCGCTGTCGGAAGACAGCGTTTTTTAATGAAAAAGACAGTCCGCAGACTGTCCTGATCTTATTCAAACGGGAATGTGTAATTCAGTTGGAAACGGTTGCGCAGGGCGAGCAGTTCTTTCTGCACGCTCTCGCTGACCGGCACACCTTTGTCTTTTCTGTCCTGCCATGCGATCCATTCTTTTTCCCCTGCTGTATAGATGCGCTCGGCACCGGGCGCTTTTTCGGATGCCCGCAGGTCTCTGAGAATGCCGCCGGCTGTTGCTTTGAAGGTATCGAGTCCCATGAAGAATTCGGGATTGATCACGAAGAAGAAGTGACCCAGACGGTACATCTTGTTGTTTCCGTTTTCATCTTTTCCGCTCAGTTCCTTCATGTAGGGACCGCCGGCCAGAGCTGCCGAAAGGATCTCCACGATCGTTGTGAAACCGTAGCCTTTGTAGCCGCCGGTATCTTCCCCGGCACCGCCGATGGAAAGCAGCGCGCAGTTGCCTGCCCGCATCTGTTTCAGGATCTCATGGGAATCGGTCATCGTGCCGCCGTCTTTTGTGATCACAAGATTTTCCGGCGTCGGCTTGCCCATGCGCTCGTAGTATTCGATCTTTCCGTTCTGGACGATTGAAGTCGCGCAGTCAAAGTTGAACGGGAATTCTTCATCTGTCGGCATTGTGAATGTCAGCGGGTTGGTGCCCATCATCGGTTCGACGCCCCAGGTCGGAGCGACCGACGGACGCGCGTTCGTGCCGGTGATGCCGATCATGCCGGCCTTCTCCGCCATCGTTGTCCAGTAACCGGCAATGCCGTAATGCGTGGAGTTATAGATTGCGCCGCCTGCCATTCCATAGACCGAAGCCTTCTCGATCAGCTTCTTCATCATATGCCAGCTGGCAACCATTCCCATGCCGTTGTTGGCATCCATGACGACAGTTGTCGGGGTCTCTTTGACGATATCCATTTTTGTCACAGGCAGCAGCGTGCCGTTGTCGATGCGGTCAATATAGATGGGTTTGAAGCGGTTGCAGCCATGGCTCTCAATGCCTCTGCGGTCGGATTCCAGAAGCACGTCCGCGCAGATCGCAGCATCCTCTTCGGGAACGCCGCAGGCTTTGAATACGTCGATCATGAAGCTGTTCATCATGTCCCATGATACATAAGGTCTTTCTTCCATGCGTTGATCTCCTTGTTTCATCATTTCTCCTATTATACCAAGCGATACAGCAGTCACAAAAAGAAAAACACAGCATATGCCGTATCAGTCTTCCTCCAGGGCGGAAAGGATCTCCGCTTCATCGATCCAGTTCAGATCACTTTTCGTTTTCTTCATCCGTGATCCGCATCCCGGACATCTGCGCGCTGCTTTCGGTGAAGATCTCCCGCACGCGGAACAGATGTATTCATCCTTCCGCAGGAAATGTGTTTTCTTTTTCCAGTATGCCATAAGGAAAGAAAGGACGCTGCCGTCTGGGCGCGTCCCTGTTGTTTTCTCAGCCCGGAAGTCCTTCTTCCTGTCTCTGCATGTTTTCTACGACAACGTCATAGATATCGCCGATCGACTGTCCGTATTCAAGAACAAGCCACGGTTCGTTTGTGTGGAAATGGATCTTGATCAGTGTGTCATCACCGACAACGAGCAGGCAGTCTCCCTTGAAATGTTCCAGGATATAATCATGGATCACATCTTCATCGAGATCCTGTCCGTCGATCAGAAGCTGTGTATCAAATTTAAATTCAAGCTGTTCAGCCATAGTTGTTTTCCTCCATACATCATGATTATAGCATGACCTTCGCTTTTCTTTGAGAATTTACTTCTTTCCGCTGAATAAGAAAACAGGAGGACATCCGTATGTCAGATCATGAACAGAATATCTCTCAGATCCTTTCCGACCTGGAAACAGGCGTCCGGGATCTCTTTGTTTCCGAATCGTATTTCCATTATCTCAGCGTCATGGCACGCTTTCATTCCTACTCTCTCAACAACACGATGCTGATCTACAGACAGTTTCCGGCAGCCACCTATGTTGCCGGCTTCGGCGTCTGGACGAAAACATTCAGCCGCAGGATCAGGCGCGGTGAGAAAGGCATCCGGATCCTGGCCCCGGTGATCCGCCGCAGCCGTGTCATGGATGAGGAAACAGAACGGTATGAAAAAAGAGTTGCCGGCTTCCGGGCGGTGACAGTATTTGACATCTCCCAGACCGAAGGAGAAGAACTTCCCCTCTCGCTCTGTCAGGCAGTGAATACGGAAGTAAAAGACTATGACCGCTTCCTGCAGGCTCTGCTTCTTGTTTCACCGGTACCGGTGATCTTTGAAGAGATCACGACGGGTGCCAACGGCTTCTTCCGGCCGATCGACAGAGATATTCATATCCGCACCGGCATGCCGCAGGCGCAGACGATCCGCACCCTTCTTCATGAGATCAGCCACGCCCTTCTGCACGCGTCTCTTTCTGCTTCTGATATGGTTTCCGCCATGAGGCGGGAAGTCGAAGCAGAGAGTGTCTCCTACGCTGTCTGCAGCTACTACGGCATCCGTACAGATGCCTATTCCTTCGGCTATATCGCCGGCTGGTCAGAAGGTCAGGAGCTCAGCGTACTGCGCCAGTCGCTGGAAACGATCCGCAGGACTGCCGAACATCTGATCCGTCTGATCGATACCGTGCTCTTTCCGTAAAGAGAAAAGAGATGCGTTTCTCCGCATCTCTGTATTTCTGGTCAGCCTTTTCTGGCATGTCTGCCGATGGCGGGAATATGCAGCGTATCGCTGTCATCTTGTGCACGGGCAGTTCTCTGTGTCTGGGTGCGTTCATTCACGAACGGGATCTTGGAAGTAATGATGTCCGGCAGTTCGTCTTCCTCCAGATCATCGTCATCGCTGAGCAGTGATCCGAT
>JAILCN010000238.1 GCA_024680365.1 Solobacterium sp. | reverse complement strand
TTTCGATACTGCCGCCGACCAGGCGTGGATGGAAGGAGATAGAATGGAGAATACATTCCGGGTCTTCATCCAGATCAACTGCATGAAGCTGTCCGGAATTAATGAAAAAGCCATCTCCTGCCTGAACGATAAAGGACGATGCGCCGACATGGACGACGGCGCGCCCATGTATGACCGTGACAGCATCAAATTCATCGTGCCAGTGCCACGGTGTAGGTTCAATTGCAAGATCGTCATAATAGCAGCAGACCGGAAAGAGAGTAGTTCCATGCAGCTGAGTTTCACGGCCATTTTCATCTGCTCTTGTGATGGCAAGGGGTGCTTCCATATAAACCTATACCTCATAAGAACGAAAGAGAATCAAATGTCATTGATATATTAACATACAAGAGAACAGAATCGCAACAGTTGGAGTAAAGAAATAGTCAGTTGAATAAAAAATAAAATAAAGAGTATTGGTCTCCTGAGGTTATAATGATTTCGACCAAAAAACTATTAAACCAAAAGGAGAACCAATACTCATGGATATTTTAACACTGATCAGGTCATATGTAGAAGGACTTTTGGATGCGGAAGACAGATTTATTGATCATCTGGACACATTCCCTGAATTAGAGCAGACGGTAGTTGAACTCACAAATCGAATGGCAGCCGAGTTTCTCGGCGTTGTCCTGACGACAGCAGATACGCTGATCCGTGAGAGCGGCGTTCGTAAGAAGGAATACACAATTCAAAGAAAGAGAATGAGGACATTGATCTCCAGTGTCGGAGATGTGACATTTGAACATACCTTGTTCAAAGATAAAAAGGGACAGACGAAATGTCTTTTAGATGACCAAATCCGCCTTCCGGACAAAGAACGGTTTACAACGCTGGCAGAAGCAAAGGTGCTTTCAGAAGCAGAAGTTCATTCATACCAGCATGCAGCAGATTCGATCCGGACTGGTACACAAACCATCACAAAAACAACCGTGATGAATAAGATTCATGCGATAGAAAAAGAGCTTCCTGAAATTGTCCCGTTACCTGAACCGGATAGAAAAAAACAGGTGGAATACCTGTATCTCGAAGCAGATGAAGACCACATTCACAAACAGAAAGACGGAACGACAGAGGGATGTTTTATCGGCAAGCTCGTCTATCTGTTCGAGGGGAAAGAAGAAGTCTGTAAAGGACGCAGGAAGCTGATTGCGCCGTTCTATTTTGGCGGACTGTACAACGGAAGTGACCGAAATGCTGCATTGTGGAAGCAAGTAGAGAAATATATTCAGGATCATTATGATCAGGAGAGTTTAAAGAGGGTCTACATATGCAGTGACGGAGGGGCCTGGATCAAGAGTGCTGTGAATTATATATATAAAGGCAAGCTGGTAGCAGATCGCTTTCACCTTATGAAGTATATCTATCGTGTGGCCAACTATACACTTGATGACCGGGATACGACGGTTGGCCGGTTTTATAAATACATTTACAAGAACAAACCGGTAACGGTGAAAAAGCTGCTGACAAGGATCCGGAATCATTGTGAAGGCAGCGACAGGGCGGTGGAAGAATGCAGGAAATTCATGTTGAATAACTGGAAGGCAATACAGGCAGCATTCCATGATGAGCATGTATTGGGATGCAGTGCAGAAGGGCATGTTAGCAGTGTATATTCAGAGCGAATGAGTTCACGTCCCATGGGGTGGAGTGAGACAGGGAGTGATCGGATGTGCAAGCTCAGGTGTTATGTAAGAAACTATGGTCGGGGAAAGATTGTAGAATTGGTTCGCTATCGCCGCGAGCAGGAATGTCTGCGCCAGAAAGCAGTTGGTGCAGAAGAAATGATTGATCAGTCGACGAAGATCCGGTACACATCGGAACAGAGAAGGAACCGTGCTTACATAGAACGCGTGCAGGCAACACTGGAGTTGGGTTCAACAGTCAGGAAAACCCTTGCGATTCGAGAACAGATCGGATCGATTTAATCTTGTGCGTGAAAGGAATCAGAGGTAGAATAACGGAAACTCAAGTCTGAAATCTATTTCTCAGGACCAGTCTGTTTTTCTTCAACTGACAATTCCTTTACTTCATC
>JAILCN010000235.1 GCA_024680365.1 Solobacterium sp. | reverse complement strand
CTGTCAGAGAATCGAGAACAATATTATCAGTCGTGAGTCTGCCGGAAATCTCTTCCGGAGATTTCCAGAGGTTCACAGCTGTCTCATGCCATCCGTCGTACAGCAGCAGCGAACTGTCAACACAGACCGTTATATTATCGGTACCGGGAAAACGGGAAATCACATCATCCGCAAGCAGGGATGCCGCAAACCCGCCGGCAGAGAATCCCGTCACCAGCAGCGTATCCGTTTCACCTATATAAGGTTTCATCTGTTCAATGAATGCGGAATAATTGTTATAACCGGTATGATATACCGTTTTTTTGCCTTCATATACTCCTGTTCCGGAATGGAAATCACCGGTCGCATATGGTATCACAAGAAAACTCCAGTCTTTAAACGGATTCTCATCCGCCTGACTGCCGATTCCTCCTTGCGCCACAAAATCCTGTCCCGTCATGTTGGTCGCATAAAATTTATTTCCTCCTTCGGAGGTTTCCGGCGTGATGCTGACACCGCCGCCGAAGAAATAAACAACAACCTTGTTTTCTGTTCCTTTCCTGAAGATTCCATGCCACTCACTGCCGTCAGATGAACAGGTCCCCTTCACCGGAACCTCATACCACTTCCCGGTCTCCGGTTCGCCTTTCAGTTCCGGGAAAGATTTCAGGAATGTCGTTTTCAAAAACAAAACTGCGCCTGCGATGCAGACAGCCAGAATGATCAAAACTGTGTTTCTGATCCTGTGTTTTCTCTTTTTCATATCTGCCTTCTCCATTTTCAAATTGTTCTTCAATACATCAGTCACCGTTCTATGGTTTTTCCTGTTCCAGGTCATACAGTCAGACGGACCGGAATCAGAAAATGCTATACTGCCGCAATCAGGCCTTCTGTACCATTTTTAACGGCACACCCTCTGTTGCGAGACAAATGTATCATATTGATATTTGTCAATAAAAGCTATCTGTAAAAAATGAGACATATCAACAGAATTTGTATCGATGGCAATCAGAAAAAAAGCTGTCCTTCATGCCCGATGGTGCTCCAGTCTTTGCGGGGCTTTCATGAGAAGGATACCAGCGGAGGACTGCATAAACGCCTGAATCATCAGATCAATTGCGCAATTTCGATTAATGAACTTCGCAATGTGTTCTGTATCACTCGTCATATCGTTAAAAGATCCTCTGATTTTTTAAATAATACTCATCTATATAATTGCAAAAAAGACACCTCACTATCATTACAGTTAAGGTGTCTTTCATTCACATGTTAAGGGGGTATTTTTTTATATCTATTCATTTTACCCCGTTAAACATACTTTTATTCCCACTCAATGGTCGCTACCGGTTTGTCAGTGAAGTCCCAGAGCACCCTGTTGATGCCTTCTACTTCATTGACGATGCGGTCTCTCATTGTATAGAGTGTTGCATACGGGATCTCATATGCCTTGGCTGTGACTGCGTCAACTGTATTGACGGCACGGATGATTGCCGGCCATCCCATGTATCTCTGACCGTCCTTGATGCCTGTGGACTTGATGTCAGGAACAACGCAGAAGTACTGCCACGGTGTTGTTTCAAGCTTGCCGATCTCTTCTCTGACGATCGCGTCAGCTTCTCTGAGAGCTTCCAGTCTGTCTCTGGTGATCGCGCCTGTGCAGCGGACTGCCAGACCAGGTCCCGGGAACGGCTGTCTGTAAACCATGTTGTCAGGCAGACCCAGTGCCTTTCCGACAACTCTGACTTCATCCTTATAGAGGAGTTTGACCGGTTCAACCAGTTCCATCTCCATCTCTTCCGGAAGACCGCCTACGTTGTGATGTGCCTTGATGCCCTTCTCGCTTTCGAGAATATCAGGATAGATCGTACCCTGGCCAAGGAAATGAATATCTGTCAGTTTGGATGCTTCTTCGTCAAATACCTTGATGAATTCTTCACCGATGATGTGTCTCTTCTGTTCCGGATCGTCAACGCCGGCAACCTTGTCAATGAATCTGTCAGCTGCATCGACATAGATCAGATTCGCGTTCATCTGATTGCGGAATACTTCGATGACCTGTTCCGGTTCGCCTTTTCTCAGGAATCCGTGGTTGACATGCACACAGACAAGATTCTGTCCGATTGCTTTGATCAGCAGTGCAGCGACGACTGAGGAGTCTACTCCGCCGGAAAGCGCCAGCAGGACTTTTCCGTCTTTCACCTGTTCTCTGACTGCGGCAACCTGTTCTTCGATAAACTTCTGTGCGAGTTCTTCAGTGGTGATTCTTTCCATCGTTTCAGGACGCTTGTTGTTATCCATACCCTGTCTCCTTCTTTTAACTGAATCATAATAGCAAAAAACGTTCAGAAGATAAACGGAAAAAAACAGATTTTCATTGATTTTCCTAAAAAAGAAAACAAATGAAAATAAAAATGAAAACGGTTGAAAAAAAAGAAATTGACACTGGAAAGTCTTGGTGTTAAATTTAGAATCACATACGAAGAAAAGGCGACGACGAAGAGTGCCGAAGGAATTGTTTGAAGAGAGCCGGTGTCTGGTGCAAACCGGCAGCATGAACTTCACAAGCTAATCACTTCCGAGCCGGGAACCCGAAAGCGCAGAGCAAGTAGATATTCCCCGTACTCCCACGTTAAAGGGACAGGATCTGTTAGGATCTGAAGCGGCAGACATTGTTGTCTGCAATATGAGTGGTACCACGGATATGATGATATTCGCCTCAGGAGTGATCTTGAGGCGTTTTTTTACAGGAGGACCGCATGGAAACACAGTCTACAGGACAGCTGAAAGAAGTTGCACAGCGTATTCATGAAATGCGCGACATCATCGGCTACAGCACCGAGAAAATGGCAGAACTGACGGAGGTAGATGTCGATACATATAAAATGTATGAGTCCGGCGAAGCAGACCTGCCCTTCACCTTCCTGCACAAAAGCTCACTGGCGCTCGGCGTCGAACTGACAGAGCTTCTCGAAGGACGCACTGCCAACCTTTCCACGTACACCGTTACCAGAAAAGGAAACGGCATCGTGACCGCAGCTGAAGACGGCATCACCATTCAGAACATGGCGCCGCTGTTCCGGCAGAAGCTGGCAACACCGTACTGGGTCACTTACAAGTACTCAGAAAAGCTCCAGCATGAGCCGATCCACACAACGACACACTGGGGACAGGAATTCGATCTTGTCCTGAAAGGCTCGATGCGGATCCGCGTCGGCGACAATGAGGAAGTTCTGAATGAAGGCGACAGCATCTTCTACAAGTCCTCAACGCCGCACGGCATGATCGCCCTGAACAATGAAGATGTTACCTTCCTTGCCATGATCATGGCAGGTTCGGAAGAAGAACAGCGTCTGATCTATAAGAACGAGCACTTCGCGGAAGAAGCAGAAGTCGTCAAGCTGGAAAAACAGCCGATGGTCTGCGACAAGTTCTGCAAGCCGGTGGAAGATGAAAACGGCGTCATGCAGTCCCTGACGTTCGAGAATGCCGAACAGTTCAACTTCGCGTTCGATATTGTCGATGAGATCGCCCGAAAAGATCCGGACAAGCTGGCGATGGTCTACGTTGCCAATGATCTGAGTGACAGGAGGCTGACCTTCAAGGACATGAAAGACGCTTCCAACCAGACCGCCAACTACTTCACGTCGCTCGGCATCAAACGCGGCGACAAGGTCGTCCTCGTGCTCAAGCGCCACGTTCAGTTCTGGTATTCCATGCTGGCACTGCACAAGATCGGCGCGATCGCGATCCCGGCAACCAACCAGCTGCTGGAACACGACTTTGTTTACCGATTCAAGACAGCGCATGTCAAAGCCATCGTCTGCACCTCTGACGGCAATACCCACCACGAAGTGGAACTTGCCGAGAAATCGATCGGCGCTGATCTGATCAAGATCTCTGTCGGCAAAGCGCTGCCGGGCTGGCATGACTTCAATAATGAATTCGGCATCTTCTCTCGCCGTTACCGCAGACAGGAGAATTCCCCGTGCGGAGACGACCCGATGGTCATGTTCTTCACATCAGGAACATCCGGCTATCCCAAGCTTGCCGTCCACAGCTACAAATACGCGCTCGGCCACTATGTCACCGCCAAGTACTGGCACTGGGCAGAACGTGACGGCCTGCACTTCACGATCTCCGAAACCGGCTGGGGCAAAGCGCTCTGGGGCAAGCTGTACGGCCAGTGGATGAACGAAGCAGCAGTATTCGTCTATGACTTTGACCGCTTCGATGCGGAAAAGATCCTGCCGATGTTCGCGAAATACAACATCACGACATTCTGCGCACCGCCTACGATGTACAGAATGCTGATCAAGAAGGATCTGACAAAATATGACCTTTCCTCGATCCACCACGCTACGACAGCCGGTGAAGCGCTGAACCCGGAAGTGTTCTATCAGTTCGAGAAAGCAACCGGACTGCAGATCGCCGAAGGCTTCGGCCAGACGGAAACGACGCTGTCCATCGGCAACCTGACCGGCACGCCGCTGCGTCCGGGTTCCATGGGCAAACCGATCCCGGGCTACGGCGTTGATATCGTGGACGCTGACGGCAATCCTGTCGATGACGGTGTCAGCGGCGAGATCGTGATCCACACCAACACAAAGAGAAAGAGATGCGGTCTGTTCCTCGGCTACTTCGAGGATCCTGAGCGCACGAAAGCTGTATGGCATGACGGACTGTATCACACCGGCGATGTTGCCTGGCGTGATGAGGACGGCTACTACTGGTATGTCGGACGGGCTGATGACGTCATCAAGTCTTCCGGCTACCGTATTGGACCGTTCGAGATCGAGAACGTGATCATGGAACTGCCGTATGTCCTCGAATGCGGCGTATCGGCGGCACCGGATGAGATCCGCGGCCAGGTCGTCAAGGCAAGCATCGTGCTGGTCGAAGGCAAGGAAGGAACGGAAGAGCTGAAGAAAGAGATCCAGGATTATGTCAAGACGCATACCGCGCCTTACAAATACCCGCGTATCGTCGTCTTCCGTGATGAACTGCCGAAGACGATCTCCGGCAAGATCATCCGCAGTGAGCTGTAATATGGATACAAAGCGGCTGACTCTGTTTGCCGGCCACTACGGCTCCGGCAAGACAAATATCGCGCTGAACTATGCCCTGCATCTGAAGCAGGAAGGACTGCCTGTCACCATGGCAGACCTCGACATCGTCAATCCCTACTTCCGGATGAAAGACAGCGAAGCGCTGCTGAACAACGCCGGCATCCGGCTGATCTGTTCCCCCTACGCAAATTCCAACGTTGATTTCCCGGCCATGCCGAAAGAGATCTACGGACTGGTCGCCGACACAGAAGAGTACGGCGTCCTGGACATCGGCGGCGATGACCGCGGTGCCCTGGCGCTGGGACGGTATGTGCCGGATATCCTGGCGGAAAACAACTACGCCTTCCTGCTGGTCGCCAACGCTGCCCGTCCGCTGACAAGAACAGCGGAAGATACGCTGGAAGTCATGCAGGAGATCGAGATGACCTGCGGCATGCGGTTCACCGGCATCGTCAACAACACCAACCTCGGACTGGAAACATCTGCGGAAGATGTTCTGGCCAGTCTTGACTACATTGAAAAGCTCAGCAGACTGAGCGGACTGCCTGTCGAAATGACATGCGCCAAACGGGATCTCTGCCCTCTTCTGGAAAATAAGGTGCAGAATCTGTTTCCCCTCGATCTGCAAAAATTGTATTATATGTTAAATACGGAGGTGCCCTATGGGAAAAGTGACATTTAAAGAAGAACTGTGCAAGGGCTGCGGACTGTGCGTAAATGCATGTCCGAAAAAGATTCTGGCCCTGTCCAAGACCCGTCTCAATCAGAAAGGTCATTCACCTGTGGAATGCGTGAAACCGGAAGAGTGCATCGGCTGCGCGTCCTGTGCGATGATGTGCCCTGACTGTGTTATTACCGTAGAAAGATAAGAGGAGATCCTATGTCAGAAAAAGTACTGATGAAAGGCAATGAAGCAATTGCCGAAGCAGCGATCCTGGCCGGATGCCGTCATTATTTCGGCTACCCGATCACTCCCCAGACAGAACTGACCGCCTACATGGCAAAGAAGCTGCCGAAGATCGGCGGAACATTCCTGCAGGCAGAAAGCGAGATCGCAGCGATCAATATGGTTTACGGTGTCGCGTCGACCGGAAAACGCGCGATGACATCTTCCTCCAGCCCGGGCATTTCCCTGAAGGCTGAAGGGATTTCCTACCTGGCCGGTGCTGACCTGCCTGCTCTGATCGTCAACGTGCAGAGAGGCGGACCTGGTCTCGGCGGAATCCAGCCCTCCCAGGCAGACTACTTCCTGGCGACAAGAGGTCCGGGACACGGCGACTTCCATGTCATCGTTCTCGCTCCGTCCAGCGTCCAGGAAATGGCGGACCTGACAAGAAAAGCATTTGATCTTGCGGACAAATACAGAATGCCGGCAATGCTGCTGGCTGACGGAACGATGGGCCAGATGATGGAACCGGTCGTTCTGCCCGAACCGGAAGACCTCGTTGTAGACAAGCCCTGGGCTGTCACCGGAACAAAGATGGAACGCGAGCACAACATCGTCAACAGCCTCTACCTGCAGCCGCAGGTCCTGGAAGACAAAAACCTCGAACGTTTCGAACGCTATAAGCTCGTTGAAGAAAATGAACCGATGTGGGAATCCTTCATGATGGATGACGCGGATATCTGCATCGTCTCCTGCGGCATCACTGCCAGAGTATCCAGAAACGCGATCCTGGCTGCCAGAAAAGAAGGCATCAAAGTCGGCATGATCCGTCCGCTGACGCTGTGGCCGTTCCCGAAGAAGCCGCTTGCGGAAGCTGCTGAAAAAGTAAAATCCTTCATCACAGTTGAGCTGAACATGGGCCAGATGACAGAAGATGTCGAACTCGCCATCCGCTGCAGAAAGCCCGTCACTCTCGTGAAGCGTGTCGGCGGCATGATCCCTTCCATGGATGAAGTTCTGGATCAGATCCGCAAAGAAAATGAAAAAGGAGGAAGTGCAGAATGATCGTATTTGAAAAGCCGAAATCACTGACCGACGCAGTGCTGCACTACTGCCCGGGATGCACACACGGTATCGTGCACCGTCTCGTCGCTGAAGCGATCGATGAACTCGGCATCGAAGGAAACACCATTGGTGTCGCTCCTGTCGGATGCTCCGTCATGGCCTATGACTACTTCGCCTGCGATATGATCGAAGCCGCCCACGGACGTGCTCCGGCAGTTGCCACAGGTGTCAAGCGTTCCCTTCCTGACCACATCGTCTTCTCCTATCAGGGTGACGGCGACCTGGCTTCGATCGGTCTCTGCGAAACGGTCAGCACCGCTGCCAGAGGCGAAAACATCACTGTCATCTTCATCAACAACGCGATCTACGGCATGACCGGCGGCCAGATGGCTCCGACATCCCTGCCGGGTCAGGTCACCCAGACATCTCCTTACGGAAGAGATCCCAAGACACAGGGATATCCGATCAATATCTGTGAACTGCTGGCAACTCTGGAAGCGCCTGCTTACCTCGAGCGCGTCACTGTCAACAATGTCGCCAACGTCAGAAAAGCAAAGAAAGCGATCAAGAAGGCATTCCAGAACCAGGTAGAAGGCAAAGGCTTCTCCCTGATCGAAGTGCTCTCCGCCTGCCCGACCAACTGGGGCATGACACCGCAGAAAGCACTGGAATGGATCGATGAAAAGATGATCCCGCAGTATCCGCTCGGTGTCTACAGAGACAAGGAGGCTGGAAAATAATGGCTGATTTTGAGATCATCATTGCCGGCTTCGGCGGTCAGGGTATCCTGTTCACCGGCAAGACGCTTGCCTATGCAGGACTTGTCGAAAACAGAGAACTGAGCTGGCTCCCTTCCTACGGTCCGGAAATGCGCGGCGGCACATGCAACTGCAACGTCATTCTGGCTGACACACCGATCGGATCCCCGATCGTTGAAAAACCGAATGTCCTGATGGTCATGAACACACCGTCTCTGGACAAATATGAAAACACGGTCGTTCCGGGCGGAAAGATCTTCGTGGATTCCACACTGATCACCCGCAAGGTCAACCGTGATGATGTAGAAGCGTATTACATTCCCGCGACACAGCTGGCAAGTGATCTGGGACTGAACGGTCTCGCCAACATGATCCTGCTCGGTGCGATGCTGGAAAAGACAAACTGCATCAAGGAAGAAAATACTGCAGAATCCCTGCACAAGGTCATTCCGGCCAGAAAAGCAAACCTGTTCGACGCGAACATGAAAGCCATCGAGACCGGAAGAAACTATGTAAAATAAACAAAAGCCGCAGCCGCGGCTTTTTTCATTTTACGCTTTTGTGCGCATACATTTTTGCGGCGACCCGTTTCGCTGCTTCTTTCTGCAGTCTGTGCAGACCGTACAGCATGGCGCCAAGGCATGCGTATTCACTGACATCATTCACGCCGATCAGCACTGGCTGCTGTTTCTCAGGACAGTATTTCTTCAGTTCTTCCTTCAGTTCATTCATGTCAGGGCACATTTCGCTTCTGACCAGGATCACTTCCGGATCAAAGACGGCAATATTTGCGGCAAGGCACTTTGCGACTGCGTCTCTGACTGTTTCCGGCGTGATCTCTTTCACCCCATCCGGATACATCAGCGGATACAGGCCGTTGATCTCTCCTGCCATTTTTCTGCATCCGGTGATCGGCATGCCCCGGTACACCATGCCCTGTCCGCCGGCCAGACCGCCGCGCGGCTGAGAGTGATAGGTGATGATATCGTATTCTTCCTGCTGGGCGTAATATCCATAGGCAACGACAACGGCATTATGTTCCGCGTATACCGGGATCTCATAGCGTTCCTCCAGCTTTGATGCGATCTCTTTGTAATTGATCCGCTCCACCTTTCCGTTATTCTGCAGGACACCGGGGATCGAAACAGAGATGGCGTCCACATGACAGTCCCTGTGGAAGCCTTTCAGTTCCGTATCCAGGATATCAATGATATCCTGCAGGCTGTTCTGCCAGCGGATCACTTCCCTGCCGTATACTATATTGCCTTTCTCAAACATGCGGTAAATGTATTTTGTGATATCCGCATCATGGGTCATGCAGATGACAAAGATCGAGGCGTTGTTCTCAATGTCGCGCATCACTTTCGCAGCTGCCTTCTCTTCCTTTGTGACAGACGCGATGTGAAGTTCTTCCTTGATCAGATCGATCACCGCGCCTGCGTCATAGGACGCAAACAGCTGGGCAGGCAGACGAAGCACAAGCTGACGCGTAAACCCGGCTCTGACTTTTTTGTATTCAAATCCGATCTGCGGCGCCAGCAGGATGACATCGCTGTCAAACCCTTTCTGCCACAGTTCATTGTACGCAACTGCTTCAAATTCATAGTCCAGGGAGAGCATGTCCGCCGCTTCATTCAGCTTCTGGGCAAAAAATGAGGTTGTCATGCCGCTCGTGCAGCTGAGCATGACGCGCACCGTCTTTCTGCTTCTTTCTCTTTTCAGGACTTCCGTCATTTCATGAAACAGCTTCTTCGCGTAGTCCGCGTCCTTCAGCTCAAAATGCAGGAAGAAAACATTTTCTTCATCCCGTTTTCTCGTCAGTTTCATTTCGATGACATCGATCTCCAGATGATACACATTGATCTCGCCGAGACAGAACTCATCCTCCAGCGTGATATGGTCTTCATCTGACAATACGATCGATAAACCTGGATATTCCTGTTCCGTGATCCACCGGAAATATTCTCTGCTGTTCATAACTTTCCCTTTTTTTCTTCATTCTACCACATCTGTTCTCCGCTATAATGGATACGAGGAATAACTCTATGGATAATAATGTCACAAAAAATATCACCCTGATCCTTCCGGAAGAAGAAAAGAAAGAACAGGAAGAGATCTCCCTGTCCCTGGCGCCGTCCGCCGCAAAACAGGATGCCGGCATCGAGCTGAGCCTGGCTCCTTCCATTACGGAAAAAGAGCCCGAAGAAGCCATCAGTCTCTCCCTTCCGGAAGCGAAGGAAGAAGAAACACCGGAGCCGCCGGCAGAACCTGCCGCGTCTTCCATCACGCTGAATCTTCCCGATTCCGCTGTATCGGAAGATGAGCTGGATACGATGCTGAAGGATTCCTGGCGCTGCATCAAATGCAATACCGTCAACAGTGACAATTATAAATTCTGTACACACTGCGGCACTCCGCGCGCTTCCAACCCGAAAGCCAACTGGCACTGCAGTCACTGCGGTACGCTGAACAGCCCGCAGGCGACCTACTGCCGCCACTGCGGAAGAAACCGGGAATCCACCGCTTCCTCCATCATTTAAAAACGCCTGTTCAGCCGAACAGACGAATTCCTTTTTTCTGCTTGTCAGTGCTTTCCTTTTCCAGTTTCAGGATCGCATCCAGAGCCTGATCAAGATCATCAGCCGCTTCCCGGAAGGTATCGGGGCTGATGGTCTTTTCTTCCTGCAGACCCAGGGAGAAGATCAGCCGCGTCCGGTACAGCGGGAACGTATCGCTGCACAGTCTGCGCAGGCTTTCCGCCAGGATCGTATCCGTATTCTGCATCAGCCGGATATGCGTCATGATCTGGAACGGAAGCGTGCGGGAAACGGTCAGATCCGCCAGCTTCTTTTCAAAGCGCAGACAGGCTGCCGCATAATCTCTCGCCAGGACCACATCTTCCATGACGCCTTTCGCCGCTTTCGCATTCAGCTCTTCCAGCTTTTCTTCCCGGCAGATGTCCAGATGCTTTTTTCCGGCATAGACGTACATGTCAAATTCCCGGATGATACGTGTGCATTTCTCATAATATCTGTCGAGTTTTGAAATATGACGGATCAGGGAACTCCGGTGGATCTCCATCCGTCTTCCTGCTTCGATCATGGCCGAAGAGAACGTGTCATACATGGAACGGAACGCCGCCATGTCATTCGTTCCGGTGCTTTCCGCTTTCGCGAAATGATTCCGGAATTCTGTCAGTTTCTTCTTCAGTTTCCGGATATCCTTTGCAATCTCATTGAGATCTGTGGACGGGATCTCAAACAGAGTGCTTTCCGAGAACTGGGTCACTTTTTTCTGTGCCGCTCCGCCATAGTGAAGAACGCAGGAAGCATCGCTGATGTCGATCGTATCCGCAAACTGTTCCGCGTATGCCTTTTCTTCATCGCTGAGACCGCTCAGCAGTTCTTCATATTTCCCGATCTTTTCTTCCATACCATTATCCATTTTCTTTCTTCAGCAGTCCGCTGATCACATCATCATAGTTTCTGAATTCCTGACTCTTTGAAACAGAGAGCACATACCGGACCCTTCCCTGCAGAGAGCGCAGATAGTCCTGCGGATCCTCAGGAATGCCGGCATGTTCCATATGAGATGAGAGTCCGAACGTTGCAATGCAGTGCATCTCCTGACGGATCTTTCTGCGGTATCCGGCCGGAACGGAAACCTTCTCATTGACGACGAGCCCGGTCGTCAGCTGACGCTGGCCCTGACGGCGGATCAGCGTCTTCTTCCCGTTGAGAAAGAAGCCTTCATTCCGCAGCAGTGCAGCTGCCTTTTCTTTCACTTCCCGGGCGTCAAACGTTCCGGAAAAGGTCATGTCATCACAGTATCTGGTATATGCGATGCCGCGTTTCCGGCACCATTCTCCCATCACGTCGTCAAATCCTCTCAGGATCAGATTGGAGATCATCGGCGACGTCGGCGCGCCCTGAGGAAGAATATCCTCATATACGCAGAGTATTGTTAAGAGAATGCTGTTGGCCTCGCTGAAGCGGCGGGCAGAAAACACTTTTTCCCTGATCTGGGCGAATGTAATGTGATCAAAGAATCCGCGGATATCCAGCCGCATCACAGTGTCTTTCCCTGTATGACAGGAAGCATTCTGTACCGCGCTCATGCCGTACCGGTAGGCACAGGCATACGCCGAGACCGGCATATACGCAAGCAGATTGTCCGCGATGCTTCTCTGTACGCTTTTCAGCAGCGGATCAGGGACATGCAGGATCCTGACGCCGCCGCTCTTCTTTGGTATTGAGACCGTATGATAATGCTTTTCGATCTGATTGCTTAAGGTATACAGCGTTTTGGGTGAAACACCGAGATCATGACAAAGGGAGGACAGTTCATGATAGACGATCATATGCACACATCCTCCCTTCCGCTTCACACCACTTGAGAATATTGCTGAAGCGCAGCCGCAGATTAGCCGTTTTTAAAACGGCGCACATGCAATGTGCGGATCTGCCGCGAGCATCAGGAATTGCGCCTGCAGCGCATTCTGCAGGAATCCGTATCCCGGCAGCGACTCGCTGACGGTGTCATGAATGTCATGACCAACGCTGGTGTTATGGATATTATAAATCCATGCATTTCTGTTGGCAAACCATCTCATCAACAGATATCATAATGGAAAGGGAGATACGAAATGAAATACAAAAATCTGAATCTGAAATACGCGCTGATCAATGCATCGTTTATGTTCATGGTCGTCGCATCTGCCGGTTATTCCTACAACTTTCTTTCCCAGAGCGGCTTCGCAGACGGAACGATCGGACTGATCATCACTTCGATCAGCTTATGCGGACTGATCGGCCAGCCGATCGCTGGAAGCCTGGTCGATAAATCAGACAAGATCGATGAAAAGAAATTCATTTCCTGTGCGATGATCGTCACCATCATCCTTTCCATTCTGCTGGCACTCGTGCCGAACGGTTCCTTCCTGATGATCCTGGTCACAGTCCTGTGCTTCTTCTCCGCGTCTGTCAGTCTGCCGCTGTTCAATTCAATGGCGTTCATCTATGAAAAAGACGGTCAGAAGATCAACTATGGTCTCGGACGCGGCATCGGTTCTGCAGCTTACGCAGTCGGTTCTTCCCTGCTGGGTCAGCTGTGGGGATGGATGGGCAAAGCCGTGCTTCCCTGGTACATCACCACATTCGCTGCCCTCTCCTTCCTGCTTCTGCAGCTGATGCCGACACCTTCGGCTGCCGCTGAAAAAGCCGGCGAGGCAGAAGACGCTGCGAAGAGACAGGATCTGTCCTATGCGGCATTCTTCCGCAAATACAACAAGGCTCTGATCATTGTTCTTTCCCTGATCATGATCTATTTCTGCCACATGCTGGTGAATACATATATTGCCAAGATCATTACCCGCATCATCGGTGAGACCGCGGCTGCCGAAGCAGGCGCAGTAGAATCCATTCAGGGTACCGCCCTCTTTATCGCCGCGATCGTTGAGCTGCCGGCAATGTTCTCCTGCTCAAAGCTGATCGAAAAGTTCGGCGTCAACAAGCTGATGGTCTTCGCGGCCATCGTCTACAGCATCAAGCATATCCTGATCCTGATCTGCCCGAACGTGATCTGCCTGTATGCCGTCATGGTCCTGCAGATGCTGTCATACGCGATCATTCTGCCGTCAACTGTCTATTTCGCCAATGAGATCGTCGGTGAAGAAGACAGAAACAAAGGTCAGGCGACTTTCGGTATTGCCCTGACAGTCGGCGGTCTGCTGGCAAGCCTCATCGGCGGTCAGCTGTTCCAGTACACAACGATCGGCAACGTTCTGCTCATCGGCGTCATCTTCTCCTGCATCGGAAGCGCGCTGATGGTCATCGGCATCCGCCGTCTGGAAGCATGACAGAAACAGTGCCTGAAGCATTTCTGCTCAGGCACTTTCATTACAGATACAGTTCACTTTCAAAATACTGTTCCTGGAACATCACAGCCTGCAGGATCTCTTCCCTGTCAGGCTTTTTGCTGTCCAGGCTGACGATCCATTTGTCCTCGCAGTCGTTCAGACGGTGCACGACCGCGATCACGCTGCCGGTACAGGCCGTTAAGGGCTGATCCGTGCCGAGAATATATACATCCTGCCATTCCCCGTCACCGCCTCTGACGCCTTCCACATAGCCGTAATTAATCGGATAGATCAGATCCGGATGATTAGGATGGCGGCTGCCGGCCGGTCTGTCGATCACACAGGTGACTGTCTGGCCGATGATCTGACTGTACTCTGTGATGTGTTCCGTCTTCATAGTTCCATTGTAACAGAAAAAAACTCCGTACATTTCTGCACGGAGTCAGTTTTGTCAGTCGAGATCTTCGCCGTTGGAGCGGATGCACTTCTGATACCAGTAATAGGAATCCTTGGTGGATCTCTTGAAGGTTCCCTTGCCGAGGTTGTCAGCGTCGACATAGATCTGGCCGTATCTCTTTGCCATTTCACCTTCGCCGTTGGATACCATGTCCACACAGCCCCAGTACAGATAGCCCATCAGCGGAATGCCGTCGAATTCGACCGCGTCACGCATCGACTTGATGTTGGCGCGCATGTAGTCGATACGGTAGTCGTCATGGACGGTGCCGTCTTCGAACTTGTCGTTCCAGCCGATGCCGTTTTCAACGCACCACAGATCACAGTGATATCTGTCATAGAATGTGTTCAGTGTAATGCGCAGGCACTGCGGGTCGGTCGCCCAGCCCCAGGCATTGGTCTTGAGGTACGGGTTTCTGACCATGTGCATCTGGGTGCCGCCGTTGCCTTCGCCCGGCTTCTCATTTTCGTCATGGTATGTGACGACATGGGAACCATAGCAGCTGAAGCTGAGGAAATCGCATGTGTACTTCGCCAGGATGTCCATATCACCTTCCTGTGCCGGGATCGTGATGCTTTCTCTCTTATACTGCGCCAGCTTGTAGTTCGGATATCTTCCGAGCATCTGAACATCGGAATAGAACAGAGTTCTGTTCATGCCCTGCTGGGCAAGCAGCTGGTCTTCCGGATCGGTCGTAAAGGCATATGTCGGACCGTATGCCAGCATCATGCCGACTTTGATGTCCGGGAATTTCTCATGCGCTGTCTTGACGGTCAGAGCGGAAGCGAGAAACTGATGGAATGTCGCGTTGGCAATGTTCTGCGGATCCGCATGGATCAGACCTGCTGTAACGTACGGTGCTGCCTCAATGCAGTTGATCTCATTGAATGTCAGATAGTATTTTACCTTTCCGGCAAAACGCTCAAAAGCAGTCTCGGCATACTTCACGAACTTGTCAACGAGGTATCTGCTGTCCCAGCCGTTGTACTTCGCAGCAAGGGCCAGCGGTGTCTCATAGTGCGACAGCGTCACGAGCGGTTCAATGCCGTACTTTCTGCATTCATCGAACACATCGCTGTAGAATTTGATGCCTTCTTCATTGACCACTTCGTCATCACCGTTCGGGAACAGTCTGGACCATTTCATGGAGAAACGCAGACAGTTGAATCCTTCTTCTGCACACAGACGGATGTCTTCTTTGTAATGATGATAGAAATCAGAAGCAACGTGGGACGGATAGTAGTATTTCGGATCGTCCAGTTCGCAGGGAACAGCGCCTTCCGGCAGATGTCTTTCCGGGCTGCCGAAGCAGAGCGGTGTGGAACCTGTCTCACCGTTTTCTTTTCTCCATGTCACCTGTCTTCTGACTGTGTGGGATCCGTTTGTCATGATATCAGCTGTGGAAAGGCCGGCGCCGCCTTCTTTTACGCCGCCTTCATACTGGTTGGCTGCGGTCGCGCCGCCCCAAAGAAAGTCTTTTGAAAAGCCCATAATGATATATCTCCTTTGCATATGCTTTCTTTCATTATACACAAAAAGAGAGAATCAATGTCTCTCTTGCATCACTAATAAGGAAACTGCCGGTAATATCTGCGGATCGTCATCGGATGGCGCAGATACAGTTCCATATAGGCTTCGATCCTGCTGCATACAGCCCGCATCACAAGATGCGAGATCGACGCGCGGTACTCTTCCCGGATCCCCGGAAGCGCAAATTCTTTCGTGTCGATGATGACATAGTTCGCGCACACCTTCGGCAGGAACGCAGCCACCCGTTCAGCCAGCGGACGCTGCTCATCTTCGCCGATAAACAGTGTCACCGGCGTATCTCTGGTGATGACTTCCTGCATGCCGTGGAAGAATTCCTGGGCAGAGATCGTCCTTGTCCGGATCCACAGCTGCTCTTCCCAGTAGCACATGCCGAGGGAATATGCGGCGCCGTACTGGTTGCCGGAAGCGACGAAATAATGCGGCATGTCCGGATGTCCGTCCAGAAAACGAACTGTTTCCTGCGCGTATTCCTTCGCCCATGCGTCCGCTTCTTTTTCCACGCCGGCAAGGACCTCCGGAAGATATTCTTCCATATTCCTGCAGTAGTCTTCATATTCCGCAAACTCACCGTTCTTATACATCATGTAGCTGCATGTCATATAGAATTTCAGCTGTTCATTGGCGGGATAGCTGATGAGATGATCCGCCTTTTCCGCAAGCGGCGTATCCGGCGTATCGACAAAGGCAAAGACAGTTCCCCCTGCCTCATGAACTTTGTCGGCAGCTGCGATCATCTCCGGCGTCGTTCCGGATACCGAGGAACAGATCATGACCGACTGGCTGGTAAACCGCCTGTTTCCGGTCGTGATAAAGTCTGCCGCATTGTCGACAAAGACCGGCAGCGCAGAACGATGACGCATGTATACTTCCGCCTGCATGGCAGAAGCCCAGGTGCCGCCGATGCCGATCCACCAGATGCCGTCAAAATCATTTTCCCAGATGCGGTCAACGATCTGCTCGATCTCATCACGCAGAGCAAGCGCGCCGCTGACACTGCGGATGATCTTTGCTTCATCGAAGTTTCTCAGAACAGGCTCCTGTTCTTTCCAAAGTGTATTCCGGTAAGTCATCGTAATCCCTCCTGAGGAAATGCTCCGTAATATGACAGCGCCGCAGCCGCAAGCCGCGAGCCTTGTTTCATTGCTTCCGCCAGCGTCATGCCGTTCAGGATCCCGGCAAGAAATCCTGCGATATAGGTATCGCCGGCACCCATTGAATCAATGACCGCATCCGGCTGACATGCTTCGCAGCAGACAAAGTCTTCCTGCAGAGCCAGCGAACCCCGGCTGCCAAGCGTCGCAACGACAATGCGCGGTCCCTGATCCTGCAGGCTGCGCATCTTCTCACGCAGTGCAGGCGTATCTTCTTCAGCGGAAAAAAAGAGAAGATCACAATACGGGATCACCGCCTGCGCCCGGCTGTCGTCCGGGGTATCCGCACAGTCAAACGCGATGCATGCTCCGGCTTCCTTCAGCTTCGGAAAGAATTCCGCCTGATTGCCCCAGAGATCACACAGACAGATGTCAGCTTCCGCGATCTGCCGCATGTCTTCTTCATTCAGCTTAAAGTCTGCCAGCACCCCTTCCCGGTAATCACCGAGGATCCGCTCATGATCTGCCAGCGTCACTTCACACAGAGCGCTTTCACCATCCACGACATGCACTCTGGAAGTATCCACACCCTTTTCCCGCATGCATCTGAGCAGATATGCGCCATACGCGTCACTGCCGACAGCACCGACATATTTCGCCCGGATGCCAAGCGAGGCAGCGATGACAGCAGAGTTCACCGGACCGCCGCCGGCAAAGGCCGTGCCGCCGTTCAGGTTCACGTAGTAATCGATGCAGGAGCTGCCAAATGATGCAAGCGTCTTTTGTTTTCGTTCACCGTGTTCCATTTGCATTCAGTGTATACATGGAATAAAAAACTGTCAATCAATGCACATTGACTGACAGCTTTCTGTTCATAATCCGGCGATCCGCTTCAGGCATTCCGCATCCGGTGCGAACCGGCAGCCTTTCAGCCGGGCTGTATTCTTTACAACGACGTCATAGGCGCGCTGCAGTGTTTCCGCAGGGACTGTGACGTCCGGGAAGACTTCCTGCATGTATGCCTCAAACTGTTCCAGGCTTTCAAAGCCGGCCAGGGAAAGCAGTTCTTTCCGGTCTTCATCGTCTGCTTCTTTCAGGAAGCGGGCAAGGAAGTATCCGCAGGCCATGCCATGCGGCATTTTCAGATCATACGTGAGGATATAGGAGAGCGCATGGGGAATCGACGTTCCGGTCTGCGCGATCGCAATGCCGGCAAAGGTGGATGCCCGCATCATCCGCGCATAGTCTTCATCTGATGCTTTGCGCTTTCCCCGCAGGATATCGGCGGACTGTGCCCACAGGCGCATACCCTGTCTGACGGCAGCCCTGCTGTAATCATCTGCCTTGACGCTTTCGTAGCTCTCGATCATATGCGCCAGGGCGTCAACAGCCGTATTGATCATCATTGACACCGGAGCAGAATGAAGATACTTGCCATCGATCAACGCTGCTTTCGGGAAGATCTTATGCGGGATCGAACTCTTGGTTTTCTTTTCATGGACCGTCAGGACGGAGACACCTGTCACTTCCGATCCAGTGCCGCAGGTCGTCGGGATCGCGATCACATCAAGCGCACAGGGATCGGCAGACGCATTGTACAGATCTGAGGCGCTGATGATCTCTCTTTTCAGCAGGAAGGCAATTGCCTTGGCAGCATCCAGCGGTGATCCGCCGCCGATGCCGATCACATAGTCAGCGCCTTCTTCTCTTGCAAAATGCGCTGCTCTGACGACGGTTTCAACAGAAGGATTCTCTTCCACATCAGAGAAAACGCACCAGTCTGTCCCGTTTTCCTTCAGCGCGTCTTCCACGTCATGAAGCGCTCCGCATTTCACTGCAGAAGTTTTTCCGGTCACGATCAGAGCTTTCTTTCCAAATGAAGCAAGATATACCGCGTGTTTGGCAACACAGTCTGCTTCATCGAAGACTCTGACAGGCATGTAAAACTGCATGTTTCACCTCATGCGTAGACGATCACGGCGATCAGTTCCACCGTCTCGTCTGTTTTATTTGTAATGGCATGGCCTTCATTCGGCGGGCAGATTGTGACATCGCCGGCACTGACGGTGCGGATCGTTCCGTTGTCGCTGTATTCAGCTGTTCCCTTCAGAATATAGAACAGCTCGGAATCTGTTTCATGTACGTGATAGCCGATGCCGCAGCCGGGATTCAGCGTGATCTTCGAGAAAAGTCTGCCTTTTCCGCAGAGTTCTTCCGGTCCGCTGATAAAATTTGTCAGCATGACTGTTCCGTCACCGTCACGCATGTGCTCACGGTATTCAACCTTGCATTCATTTTCTTTTCTGATCATATTCTGTATCTCCTTTTTACCTGTTTTTATTATCCTTCTTAATGCTTCAGATTGCATCCACTTTTTGCGCAGAAAAGGCAATGCCGGAAATGTTTTCTGAATTCTGCTTTCCTCTGCGGTTCACAAAATGGTATGATTGTTTCAGCAATACAACAAAGGAGCAAATACGTATGGCGGTTAAATTAATGGAATTTCCCAATCCTAACAGCTCTCTGAAACTCCGTGTCGCCAGAGGACACTTTGCGACAAGCCACAGCCACATCAACTACTACGTGGACCTGACATTTACCAAACACAGACTGTCGGAAGCGAAAGAAGCTGCCCGGATCCTCACCAGCAAGTACAAGACATCGACGATCATTGACACGATCCTGTGTCTGGACGGAACGGAAGTCATCGGTGCCTGCATGGCCAGTGACCTGACCAAGAGCGGATTCCACAGTATCAATATTCACAACACGATCTATGTCGTAACACCCGAGCACACAACGGGAAGCCAGCTGCTTTTCCGCGAAAACATTCAGCCGATGATCAGAGGCAAGCATGTCCTGATCCTGGCTGCGTCGATCACGACCGGCTACACCGTGCAGGGCGGCATTGAAGCAATTGAATACTACGGCGGCACGACCGTCGGCGTCTGCTCGATCTTCGCGTCAGTGGACGAATGTTCCGGATATCCTGTCTCTTCCGTATTCAACACAAAGTACATGATGAGCGACTATATTTCCAAGCCGCATCTTGAATGTCCGATGTGCAAGAAAGGACAGAAGCTGGATGCGATCGTCAATACATACGGCATTTCCAGCTTTACCGAAAAACCTGTTAAGTAAGATCCCGCATCCGCGGGATCTTTCTTTTCTCCTAACCAATGCAGACGCTATGGTATAATTTCAGAAAGAGTGTATAGAATCATGCTGATCGAACAACTGGAAAAGAAAAAAGATTTTACCGCGAGTGAACTGCAGATCACGGAATACGTGATTGGCCACGGCATGCAGATCATGGACCTGACAGCGGAACAGCTGGCGGAAAAGACCTATACGTCAAAAGCGTCCGTGATCCGTTTCTGCAAAAAGCTCGGACTGAAAGGCTATCGGGAATTCCAGAACCAGATCCTGTATGAGATCAACGCGCTGAACAAAGCCCACAGCGCTCTGAGCTACTCGGTGATCTCCGCCGACAGCTCGCTGAAGGATATCATGGTCACAGTCCCTTTCTTCTACGAAAACGCCATCAGCAAGCTTCTTGCCCGCATGGATGAATCCGTCCTGAAGAAATCACTGGCCAGGATCCGGGAATCCTACCTGGTCGAGATCTACGGCATCGGCGCAGCAAGCTTCCTGGCGGAAGAAGCAGCCTTCAAGCTCGTTTCCATCGGCATCCCCTGCACTGCCCATACCGGCATCAACAAGCACGCGATGGAAGTCAACAAGGACCTGCCCCGCAAAACAGCCATTCTGCTTTCCATGACCGGCGGCAATCCCTATATTGTCTCCGCCGCGAAATATCTGAAAAAGAACGGTTATTATCTGATCGGCATCGGCGGTGAAAGCTCACCTGCCCTGTCTGAACTCTGCAGTGAATATTATTCCACGGCGACCGGAGAAGATTTTGTTTCCCTGGAGATCATCAACTCCGCCACAGCCATGCGCTATGTGCTCGATGTCTTCTTCGCGGCGCTGTTTGCGGCGGACTACAACGTCAACATCGACCGCGCGATGCACATCTTCAAGACCAGTCACTTCGATGAATGAACCAAAAGTATCAGAACTCATCCCTTTGAAAATACAGATTGCGGACCACCGGTCCAGAGTCATGAAAAAGGCTTTTCAATCAGAAATAATCAGTTATTCTATGGGTGTAATAAAGGAGGGTCATATTAATGGCGGATAAAGTAGTTACATTATTCTGTGCAGCAGGCATGTCCACATCTCTGCTCGTCAACAAAATGAAGGAAGCAGCAGCGGCTAAGGGTCTCGACTGGGAGATCGCAGCATTCTCTCTGAATGATTTCGAAGACAAGGCTCCTCTGGCAGACGTCTGCCTGCTTGGACCTCAGGTTCGTTACGCTCTGAACAAGCTGAAGACAGCTCATCCGGATTACCTGATCACAGACATCCCGATGCAGATGTACGGCCTGATGGACGGCAAGGGAACCATCGGACTGGCAGAAAAGATTCTCGCTGAAAACGGCAAATAATCCTGAAAAAAACCGTCTGGTTTTCAAAACCTGACGGTCTTTTTTATTTTACGCTGAAGGTTCCCTGTCCTTCATCACAGAAGGAAAGTGAATAGAATTTCCGCATTGCCTGAATCAGATATCCGGTATCGGCAGTGCCGGCAGTCTCATAGCAGGAATGCATGGCAAGCTGCGGCAGGCCGATGTCCGCTGTATTCAGGGATACATGCGAATTGGAAAGATTGCCCAGTGTGGAGCCGCCGATCACGTCAGAATGATTGGTGAAATCCTGCACCGGTACGCCTGCCTCTTTGCAGATGGCGCGGAACACGGCAGCGGAGACAGCGTCTGTCGTGTATTTCTGATTGGCGCTGTGCTTCAGCACGATGCCCTTGTTGATCTTCGGACGGTTGACGGGATCTGCTTTCTCAGGATGAGCAGGATGAACCGCGTGGGCGTTGTCAGCGCTCACCATAAAGGAGTTGGCGGCTGCTTCCCGGTAGCCGTTTTCATCTTTTCCGCACAGCGAACAGATGCGGCGCAGAACATCTTCCAGGAACGTGGAATTGGCGCCCTGCTTGGTCAGAGAACCGACTTCCTCATTGTCAAACATGGCAAAGACAGGAACACTGTCACTTTCCTCTGCCTGCAGGAAACCTTCCAGATCCGCGTATCCGCACTGCAGGTCGTCCAGACGCCCGGAGGAAACATATTCCTGGTTCGCGCCCCAGATCCTGCCCTCTTCCCGCAGACACAGGAAGAGATCATGACCGATAATGTCTTCTTCTTTCACGCCGGCTTCTTCGGCAGCGATCTTCATGAACATGCCTTTTGTTTCTTCTGATCCAAGCACCGGCAGGAAGTCTTTCTGCACGCTGCCGGCACCCTGTTCATTCGCTTTTCTGTCCATATGAATGGCCAGGTGCGGGATCATCAGAAGATCTCTGTCAATATTCACGAGCTTTGTCACAAAGCAGTTGTTTTCTTTTACAATCACGCGTCCTGCGGCAGTGAGCGGACGGTCATACCACTGCCCCAGCAGCATCCCGCCGTATTTTTCCACGTTCAGCTTTACATAGCCGTTTTCAACGATCTCCGGATTCGCCTTGATCTTGAACGTCGGTGAATCACTGTGGGAAGCACCGATCATGAAGCCGGTAAAATCCTGTTTCGGGATGCGGAAGGCAATCACGCTGGATTCATTGCGGACAATGAAGTATCTGCCCTTTTCATTCAGCTTCCATGTCTTTCCTTCTGTCAGTTCCTCATAGCCGTTTTCCTGCAGGATCTTCCGTACAGAAGATGCCGCGTGGAAACATGTCGGGCTGTCCTTCAGAAACGCAAGCAGCGCTCTGCTGGTCGTGATATTCTCGTTCATCTGATTTCTCCCTTTCCGGCAAACTGCCGTTCTGTTCTGATCCGCTCTGCTTCTTTCAGATCGATGTTCCGGACGATCAGCTGTTCGCTGTCATCCGCTCTGTATACGATGTCTCCGTTTGGATCGATGAGCAGGCTGGCGCCGCAGAACTGCAGTTTTCCTTCTTTTCCTGTCCTGCTGCAGACAGCGATCCAGACGCTGTTCTGATACGCCTGCACGCGCAGCTCCCATTCGTACATCTCGCTCATCTGGTCTTCCGTCTGGGCAGCCGGCATCAGGATCAGTCCGGCGCCGCCGATGACGCAGCTGCGCACGCATTCGCTGAAATGCATGTCGGATCCGATCACGACGCCCACTTTGCCAAACGGCGTCCGGTATACCTGATTCACGCCCGGATACGGGGCGAAGTATTCTGCCTCATGACGGTTTTTCCTGTCCAGAGGATGATGCAGTCCGGCAATTGCGCCGGATTCCCCGTACCTGTCAAACCACAGGGAAGCGTTGTATCTTGTGTCGTCTTTTTCCAGACAGACATTCATGGAAATATACAGGTTGTTTTTCTTCGCCTGATACGCGATCCCGTTGATGCGGGCATCGCTCTCCCGGTTCACCGCGGCGGAGGCGTCAAGGCCGTGCATCTGCGGGAAGTACGGTGTCATCTGCAGCTGGGGAAACAAAAGCAGATCGCAGACAGACGCTCTGGCGATGTAGTCCATTGTTTTTTTATAATTCAGGTCCATGTTGTTCATCACGGACATCTGT
>JAILCN010000174.1 GCA_024680365.1 Solobacterium sp. | reverse complement strand
GCCACTGCACTGATGCCGTCATCGGCGCGTTCATGACATCTGCCATCAGATACAGGGACAGGGAGCAGATGGGCTCACAGTGCATCGGATTGCGCTTATAGGGCATAGCCGAAGAACCGATCTGATTTTCTTCGAATGGTTCATCGATCTGACGATCATGCTGCAGCAGCCGGATGTCATTCGCCATGCGGTAGCAGCTCTGCGCAACCGAGGAAAGGCAGTTCAGGATGCGGCTGTCCGTCTTCCGCGGATAGGTCTGTCCGCTGACATCGAATATTTCCGCAAAGCCGAACTTTTCGCAGAACTTCCGGTTCAGCTCGTCGACCTTCGATCCATCGCCCTCAAAAAGATCCAAAAAGCTGGCCTCGGTACCGGTGGTCCCGCGGCATCCCAACAGTCTGAGTGAACTGATGACGTAATCAAGCTCATGGAGATCGCTCTCCAGATCCTGGATCCACAGCGCCGCGCGCTTTCCGACCGTCACCATCTGGGCGGGCTGGTAGTGGGTGTATCCCAGTGTAGGAAGCGTTTTGTATTTGTCCGCAAATGCCGCGAGCGCCTTGATCACGCTGAGGAGCTGCCTGCGGATATGCAGCAGCGCTTCCCTGTAAATGATGAGGTCCGCATTGTCGGTAACAGTACAGCTGGTCGCTCCCAGATGTATGATGCCGGCAGCCTTCGGAGCCACCTTGCCATAAGCGTATACATGGGCCATAACGTCATGGCGTACTTCCTTCTCCCGTTTGCGGACGACCTCGTAATCAATGTCGTCAATGTGAGCTTTCAGCTCTTCGATCTGTTCCGAAGTGATCGGAAGTCCCAGTTCATGTTCCGCTTCTGCCAGTGCGATCCAGATCTTGCGCCAGGTCTTCGTGCGAACGTCCGCAGAAAACAGATGGAGCATGTATTCGGATGCATACCGCTGCGAAAGCGGGGACTCATATTTGTCTGTCATTTCAGTTCGTCTCCTCATATGGAAATCGATGTTCATCACTTAAGATTATTCCTTAGTTTATTCTATCCGGAACAGATTTGCAAGACTTTCCGACCGCTTAAGAAGTGCTTGTCGCGGAATGACAAAAAATCAGCATTTCCATTCTGAAATTGTCCGGCACGCATTGACGGGCGATCGTTCAGGTTCTATGATATTTTAATGTAACAAAGTAACAAATCCCCCAACCAGGAAAGGCAGCAGGTAAAGTCATGAAATATACCGTTCCCGAGGTGATCCAGTATGTTAAGGAAGAGGATGTCAAATTCATCCGCCTTGCGTTCTGTGATATTTACGGCAGACAGAAAAACATAGCCATTATGCCTTATGAACTGCAGCGCGCTTTTTCATATGGTATCGCGATCGACGGATCAGCGATCAATGGATTCGGGGATGAAGCCCGGTCAGATCTTTTCCTGCATCCGGATCCTGCCACTCTATCCCGACTGCCATGGCGGCCGGAAAGCGGCAGTGTGGTGCGGATGTACTGTGATATACAGCATCCTGACGGCCGTCCTTTTGACGCTGACTGCCGCAGGCTCCTCAAAGAAGCACAGTCAGAAGCGGAGTCAAAAGGAATGTATTTTCGGTTCGGGTCCGAGCTGGAGTTTTACCTCTTCCGTCTTGATGAACAGGGTGAGCCCACCAGGATCCCTCACGACCACGCCGGTTATATGGATATTGCGCCTGAAGACCGGGGAGAAAATGTGCGCCGGGAGATACAGCTGACGCTGGAACAGATGGGAATTCAGCCTGAGAGCTCCCATCATGAGGAAGGTCCCGGACAGAATGAGATCGATTTTAAGTATTCCGATCCTCTGACAGCCGCCGACAACGCCACCACTTTCAAAGCCGTCGTGCGGGCGATCGCCGCGCGCCACGGCCTTTGTGCCGACTTCTCCCCCAAGCCCTTGCCGGGATATCCGGGCAGCGGCCTGCACATCAATATTTCTATCCATACAGAAGACGGACAGGATCACCTGTCGGAAATGATCGCCGGCATTATGGAGAAAGTCTGCGATATCACCGCGTTTTTAAATCCGCTTGAGAATT
>JAILCN010000132.1 GCA_024680365.1 Solobacterium sp. | reverse complement strand
GACTTCGTCACCTGGGAAAAGCCCGGGATCGCCTTCAGAGCCTGCATTGCATCGCGGTCTGTTTCGTGTATAAATACGTTCGGATTTGTTTTCATTCTTTCTTACCTCCCTCTTCTCAGGGTATAGACTGTATCATTTTCCGCCATCTTCAGCGTTCCTTTTTCCAGCCAGAGGACGGTCTGTGCCTCATTGTCCAGGACGACATGGAAGCAGCAGTCCGCGTCTTCATGCGGGAACGGGAACAGTTCATATGAATAATCTTCATACGGCGTATTCGGAGCCCGCATGAGGCTGACATTTTCTCCCTCGAACTCCGCGCAGATGAACGGATCTTCACAGCGCCAGTATCCCTGCAGCGTCCATTTCGCGGTATCATCGTCGAGGATGTCATCTCTGCCGGTATAGACAGGATCTTCATTCCATTCCTGCAGATAGAATTCTTTCATCTTTTCTTCTCTGGCTGCGGAGCGGATCAGCTGTTCGACGTGATCCAGGATCTTCCCGCCGCCGTCCGGCAGCTCTCTGTCATCGCTGATGGTATAGCTTTGATGATCATCAAAACGCATGATCAGTGAAGTGCTCGGCGCGTCCAGGACCTCGATCTCAGATTTCGGCAGCTGGCTCCAGCCGCACAGATGATACGTATCGATCCATTCCGCGATCTCCTGCATCAGGGCTTCGTCCGCTTCATATGTGCAGACCAGCAGCGGGAACATATGCGCCTCTGAGTATGTTGTCTTCAGCTGGACAGTCCCGTCTTCCATGAAGGACAGTTCCGCGTCATCGGTTCCTCCTTCCATGCCGCCACCCGAAAAGTACGATATGGACTTCAGTTTTCCGTGGGGAAGATCCTCCGGCAGAACAGACACGTCCGAAGACGGCGCCGGGGACGGTGACGGAGTCTCTTCCGGTTCTTTTTTACAGGCGCTTAACAGTGTGCCTGTCAGTATCAAAGCTGTCATAACAGTAATTGCCTTTCTGTTCATATGCATTTCTCCGTATACTCATTGTACTTGGTTTTGTTTCAAAAAGAAAATGCCCGCAGGCATCACTCATCTTCCAGCAGATTTCTGAGCACCTGTTCCCGCTGGTTCAGGAACATCTTTGTCAGGCGGTAGCTGTCGGTCTCTTCATAGCGGATGGGATGAACAGGACCATCGTCAAAGCATAAGATCTCAGCCTCCGGATAGCCGAGCAGGATTGGCGAATGAGTGACGATGAAAAACTGTGAACCGCATTTCACCGCGTCATAGATCAATGCCATCATGGACAGCTGCCGGGACTGGGACAGTGCCGCTTCCGGTTCATCGAGGAAGAACAGGCCTCTGTTCTCAAAGCTGTCTTTCGCATTTTCCAGAAAGCTTTCGCCGTGTGACATCAGGTGATAGCCTTTGGAAGGCCGCGTTCCGTTCTTCGCGTATTCTTCTTCCATCGTTGCGACGTTGTAGAAGCTTTCCGCCCTGAGGAAGTATCCCCAGTCTTCCCGGTACGGCGAACGGATCAGGCGCAGTGCCCGGTACAGGTCGGAATGGGAATCATAGGTGGAAAAGCTGTAGTTCTTCGATCCCCCTTCCGGATTGAAGCCTGCTGAAACAGCGATGGCTTCCAGAAGTGTGGACTTTCCGCTGCCGTTTTCACCGGTAAAAAACGTCACCGGATGATGAAACGTGATCTCATCAGTCCCTGCCAGTGACGGGATCTGACGCAGATAGGAATCGTCGTCGATGCGTTCCCAGCTGATCTCAATTTTGCGGATAAACAGGTCATTCATACGCAATCATTTTAACAAACCCGCAGTACAGAAAAAAGGCTGATCCCGTCAGGAACCAGCCTCTGAATATCGTTTTCTTCACTGTCTGATCTTGGAATTGTCGACGCCCATTGTTTCCAGGATGCCGTAGCGGTCCATCTGCAGGGCTTTCTTCATCTGGAGTGCTTCCTCGATCGGGATTTCCTTGATGGCGCCTTCCTTTGTGCCGATGATCACATTGGTGCGTCCCTGCGCCAGTGCGTTGACTGCGTAGTAGCCCATGCGGGTCGCTGTCTCACGGTCACGGGCATTCGGAGAGCCGCCTCTCTGAATATGGCCGAGAACGGTGACACGCGGATCGATGCCGACGCCTTCCTTGATGGCTTTGGCGATGTCATATGCGTTTCCAACGCCTTCTGCCACGATGATCATGAAGTGGTTGTGGCCGGCAAGTCTTGCGTTCTGGATGCGCTTGATCAGGTCATTTTCAATGTCGAGTTCTCTTTCCGGGATCAGAACTGCGGTTGCGCCGACAGCGATGCCGACGTACAGTGCCAGGAAGCCAGCGTTTCTGCCCATGACTTCAACGACGGAGCATCTCTCATGAGACTGCATGGTATCACGCAGCTTGTCGATGCATTCGACCGCGGTATTGCAGGCGCTGTCAAAGCCGATCGTATAGTTGGAGCAGCCGATATCATTGTCGATCGTAGCCGGAATGCCAACGACCGGAATGCCGAGTCTGGAGAGTTCAAGAGCGCCTCTGAAGGTGCCGTCGCCGCCGATTGCTACGATTGCTTCGATGCCGAGCATCTTGCATGTCGCGACTGCTTTCAGTCTGCCTTTTTCCGTCATGAAGTCTTCGCTTCTTGCCGTGTAAAGGATCGTTCCGCCTCTGGAAATGATGCGGCTGACAGAATCCGCTGTCAGGACGACAAAGTCGCTGTTGATGAGTCCCTGCCAGCCTCTTCTGATGCCGACGCACTCAATGCCGAGTGAGTGAGCTGTTCTGACGACAGCACGTACGGCAGCGTTCATGCCCGGCGCATCGCCGCCGCTGGTCAGAACGCCGATTCTCTGAATCATTTTTTCTTCCATTATCTTACCTCTGTGCATATGCACAATCTCTATAAATAAATAGTATCACACAGAGAAAAAACAGAGAATATACCGGAAGAAAAAATACAGGATTTTTTAGCTCGGGGCTATGACATTTTCGCAGGATCGCAGAGCTCGTCAGGCTTGATCCTGCCGGTCATTTCCATCGTCTCTTCGCACATTTCCAGAATGTACGCCATCACGTCTTCAGGAGCTTCAAGATCCATCTTGAGAATGTATTTGAAGTAGAACTGCAGCTTTTCCCAGTTGTCTGTGAATGTTCTGTTGCCGTTGTCAAACATCACGTCCATATGTCGTTCCTCCTGTCCGCCCTTATCTTACGTTCCTTAAGGGAACACAAGTATACCCAAAAAGCTTCCAAAAGAAAAGAGCCCGTCTGACGGCGGGCTAAATTTCTGCTCAGTTGAGTTCGTAGAGGTAGTGATACAGAGCACCGATCATGTTGGCGTCATTGCCGAATGTGCAGGCAACGACTTCCGGTCTGGTGGCAGGTGAATGCGGCTGTTCCGCAAATACCTCATCCAGCTTTCTGTTGATCGTCTCCATCAGGATCGGCTGCTTGGAGATGCCGCCGCCGAAGGAGAATCTCTGTACGTCGAGGATCAGCTGCAGGGACACGATGCCGCAGACAACAGAGTCACAGAAGTCGCTCAGTACTTCGAGAGCATCTGCTTCACCGGCATTCGCCGCATCGAAGAATGTACGGCCGCTGACTTCTGACATTTCCAGATTCTTTTTCGCCGCATACATGCCGACAAGAGCGTTTGTGCTGGCTGTGGATGCCCAGCTCTTTGCCTTTCCGTATTTCACTCCCCAGCCGGTGGAAATGCCGGAGAATTCGCCTGCCGCGAAGGTATTGCCGCGGACCAGCTTGCCGCCCAGGATCACGGAGCCGCCGATGCCGGTGCCGAGCGTAATGACAGAACCGCTGTCATAGCCCTTCATGGAGCCCTGCCACAGTTCAGCCAGAGCTGCAGCCTTGGCATCGTTTTCAACACAGAACGGAAGCGGGATCCTGTCTTTCAGTTCGTCTCTCAGATTGACGCCGCTGACATATCCCAGCGCGCCGCTGGTATAGAAATAGCCGTTGCTGGAATCGATCTTGCCCGGAGCACTCATGCAGATGGCACGGAGGTTTCTGTCCTTGTACATTTCATAGATGCTGACGATCGCATTCTCAAAGTCTTCCAGGTTTGTACGGGGTGTACGGATCTCACCCTTTTCGATGATCTCGATGTTCTCATTCATGACGGCAAATTTGATGTTTGTGCCGCCGACATCAATAGTCAGATAATTACTCATGATTTTTTTCCTCTTCCTTCTTTTTCAGTATATCGTATTCAGACCGTTTCTGCTTTTGATTTGCGCAGAATCGCGTTGATTGCCGGTACAACAGCCGTTTTTCTTGACAGGTTATTCCGGAAGATGAAGCATCCCGTTCCGTCACAGGTTCCGAAGGCTTCCTGCAGAAGCTGTACTGCTTCTTCCGGATACGCTGTCATGTACATGCCGTTTTCTCCGGGATCATCGCCTTTGTTGTTGACGAGGGAGAAGGCATACTGCAGAGAGGAAGCTTCACAGTGCTGTTTCAGCACCTCATGCATGCGCTTTGCCATCTCTCTGACTGCCGCTTCCCCATATGCATTGGTATCCGCGATACAGTAGCGGATCTCTTCTGTCTCATATTCCTTGTAGTCAGAGAAGAAGATCTCCTGATCGTTCATGTCTCCATAGGAGACCAGTGCTTCTTTCATCTTTCTGTACAGAGCGTCGGTGTCCGCAATGCCGCTGGCTGCTTTCAGTGCTCCGAAGGCTGTCTGATCAGCTTCGGTGACATTGCGCGTCATGTTTCTGGTATCCGAGAGGATCGCGGCCAGCAGCAGGCCTGCCGTCTTCTGTGAAAACTGAAACGCCCGTTTCCGGAATTCTCTGTAAACCAGACTGGCAGCTGCTCCGGCAGGTTCGCATCTGACAAACATCACGTGATCAGATCTGATATCTCTGCCGTCATGGTGGTCAATGATTCCCTGGACGTCTGCACTGCGCAGGCCGTCGACCGCCTGGGCATAACTGCTGTGATCGACCAGGATGAAGTTCTGATCCTCCGCTCTGGTGATCAGCTCCGGCTCCTGTACGCCAAAGAGACTGAGTATATATTTCGTTTCATTGTTCAGACTGCCTGCCCGGGCGGCTCTGGCATGAATGCCGATGGCATTCAGCATTTCCGCAAGGGCAATGGCACAGCAGACACTGTCCGTATCGGGATTCTTATGCCCGATGACGGTCACATCACGGAAGTCTTTCTCATCCATGGATCAGATGACAGCCTTTCTTCCAATGCCTGTTTTATAGTAGTAGACAGCCATGATGATCGTGCATACCATCCAGCCCGCCGGATATCCCATGGCAATGGGGATCGGTTCATTGGCAATGAAGTTGGACATGATGAACAGATAGATCTGACGGAAGATCACGAAGGAAGAGACCTGGATGACCATCGGTCCTCTGGAATTGCCGGATCCGCGCAGCGCGCACGCATAGACGTTGGACGGGCAGGAGAGAACATAGAACGGTGAGATCCAGCGCAGGAACATGGTTCCG
>JAILCN010000111.1 GCA_024680365.1 Solobacterium sp. | reverse complement strand
GCGGCATGCTGACCGGGCATGAATGCTTCCAGGATCGCATTTGCGTGTTCATCCGCCCAGTTGACTGCGAAGACGCCGGGTCCGTAAAGAACGACCACGACCGGTTTGCCGACAGCCGCCACTGTTTCCAGCAGTTCCTGCTGCACACCCGGAAGATCAAGATACTGACGGTCTTTGCCTTCACCGCCTGTGACATTTACCCAGCCGCAGTTTCCGCCGAGCGCCATGATGACGACATCTGCTTCTTCTGCTGCCTTTACTGCTTCCGCAAATCCGGACTTGTCAGGATCTGTGATCCGGCAGCCTTCGGCATATACTGTTTCACCGCGTTCTGACAGGACTTCCTTCAGGCTTCTTGCGCCCATGCCGCGCAGGACGGTGTTCATATCGTTCAGCTTTGCCTTGTCCTCTCTGGAGAACATGTCAAACAGTGTCGCAAACGGTCCCTTCGGAATATTTTCTTTGCCTTTGTTTTCGGATTCCAGTTTCTTCTGTTCATCCGCGATGCCGCCGAATGATGTTTCCTCACCGGACGAGCCTGCCTGCATCATTTCGATATAGGCCGGATATGTGTAGCCGGAGACAGGATAGCGGAGACTGTCCGCATGCGGTCCGATCACCGCAAGCTTTGTGCCTTTCTTCAGCGGAAGCACACCGTCGTTTTTGAGCATGACGATCGATTTTTCTGCGATCTCGGCACTGAGCGCTTCTTTTTCGGCATTGGCGAACGCATCTGCCAGTTCTTCGATCTGTGCATAGGGATTCTCAAACAGACCGGTATCGAACTTGACTTTCAGAACTCTGCGTACAGATTCATCGATGAGAGCTTCGTCAAGCTTTCCTTCCCGGACATAATCCGGCAGCTGACGGAATGCAGCGCCGACCGGGATCTCAGTGTCAGCACCGCCGATCTTCGCCAGAAGACCTGCTTCTTTATATGTTTTTGTCAGCTTATAGTAATTGAACAGCTTCAGTACGGCAGCGCCGTCGCTGGTCAGAACACCCTTGAATCCCATTGTGTCTCTCAGCAGTGTGCGGGCGATCTTTTTATTTGTGATCACAGGCATGCCGTCGATTTCGCCGTAGTTTGCCATCATTGCGCCGAGGCCTGCTTCTTTGTCGGCTGCTTCAAACGGTGTTGCGTAGACTTCATACAGCTCGCGGTCATTGATCCTTGCCTGAGCTGTGTTCAGTCCGCCCTGGGTAGACGCATAGCCGAGGAAATGCTTGGCAATGCAGGAAACGCCTTCCGCCTGCATACCTCTGACATAGTTGATGCCGAACTGGGAAACCAGATACGGATCTTCACCGTACGTTTCATAGGTTCTTCCCCATCTGGGATCATTGGAGACATCAATGACCGGGCTCATGGCAGAGGTGATACCGACAGTACGGCTTTCCTGACCGATGATATGAGACATCTTTTCTGCCAGTTCAGGCTCCCATGTGCATCCGAGATTGATCTGAGCCGGGAACAGGGTTCCGCCGGCTGCCGGATAGCCGCACAGGTTTTCAGACTGCAGAGCGACAGGAATGCCGAGTCTTGTCTCATTGACAAAGAAGTTCTGTACTTCATTTGTGATCTCCGCGATCTGTTTCGGATCGACAAGACCGACCAGAGAATATTGGGTGAAGCGGCCATGGCCGTCTTTGAACTTTTCACGCAGAAGGTTTTTGTCCAGTTTGCCGTCCTTGATGAAGGAAGCAGCCAGATCACCGCAAAGCTGGGCAGCTTTTTCTTCCAGCGTCATACGGGACAGAAGGTCTTCGATGCGTTCCTCTACAGGAACACTGGGGTCCTTATACTTTTCCATGATTTCTCTCCTTATTTCCCTAATGCGTCAAACATTCTGACTTTGTAAGCCTCTACACCCGGCTGATCAAACGGATTCACACCCGTGATGCCGCAGGATACATAGCAGGCGAACTGGAAGAACCAGAACAGCTGACCAAAGTGATATGCGTCAATTCTGTCGATCTGAATCACGTTGCAGGGGAATTTCTGACTGTGGGCGAGCACGGTCGCTTCATATGCTGCTTTGTTGATATCGAAGAAGTCTTTGCCGTTAAGATAATCGAAGCGGTCATCTACTTCATCTTTTTCAATGACCAGAGAATCCTGCTGTTCCTTTACATCCAGGAATGTTTCAAAGATCATGTTTTCTCCGTCCTGAATGTACTGGCCGATCGAATGCAGCTGTTCCGTAAATTCACCGGTCACCGGGAAGATGCCCTTGAAGTCCTTGCCTTCGCTTTCCGCAAACAGCTGTGTCCACCAGTAGAAGAAGTTTTTGAACTGAGGTTCAAAGCTCGACAGCATTTCAACCTTCCAGCCGTGTCTGTAGTACAGGTTGCGCAGGGCTGCATATCTGTAGGCAATGTTCTGATCTGCACCGGCGCTTCTGAGCAGTTCCTGCATGTCTCTGGCGCCTCTTCTGACTTCGCGGATGTCAATGCCGGCAACTGCCATCGGCAGCAGTCCGACGTTGGAGATCGCTGTGTAGCGGCCGCCGATCGTGGTCGGGAAATCGATGAATGTGTAGCCGTTTTCCTGGCACACTTCATCGAGACGGCTGCCTCTTGTTCCAGTCGCGATCACACGCTTGTTATATTCATCTCCGTACTTTGCCTTCAGCGCTTTGCGCAGGATGCGGAAAGAGGAACCCGGCTCAAGTGTCTCGAAGTTCTTGGCAATGCAGTCGATATAGAAGTCCTTGCCTTCCAGCTGCGCCAGCATTCTGTTCAGTGCGTTGGCGGACAGCGTATTTCCGGCATAGATGATCTCTGTTGTGCCCGGCTTCTGAATGGCTTCGATCACAGACCTTGCGGCGTTGTTGGATCCGCCTACGCCGATCAGCACGAAGGCGTCTGCGTTTTCCTGCACTTCCTTCGCGATCGCTTCGATGCGGGCAACTGTTTCATCGTCTGCCCACTCTTCCGTATCCAGCCAGCCGAGGCTGTCGCTGTACTTTTCTTCTCCTGCCTGTGCTTTTGCGAGCACTTCGGTATTGGCGGCGAGGATCTCGTTCAGTTCCTGTTCGAATTCAGGTTTCAAACCTTTTACATTCAGCGTGATCATATTCTTTCTCCCTTCACAAATACTGTCATCGGACTCAGTTCTCCGCCCAGCAGCGGTCTGCACCAGTCGATGAATTCCTGCGTAACGCCGTTGCCTGCTTCATTGATGAATTCCTTCGGCATCGTCTTTTCATGCATCATGACTTCATCAATGGAGACAAGGAATGTTTCCATTTTGTACGGATCTGTGCTGATCCTGCGGAAGGCGACCATCTTGCCGCTCTCTCCGGCAAGCGCTGCTCTGCATGCCTCTCTTCCGGCAATGACAGCTTCCTCCACATCAACCTTGCTCTGCAGGGGAATTGATGCTCTGCCCAGCAGACCAGGCTTTTCACCTCTTGCCTTGTAGCCGAGTTTCTGAATGACCAGATTTGCCAGATGGGCGCTGACATCTCCGAAGTAAGTGGATCTGCCGACCTGGAAGATCGGCTTGACAATGGGCTTGCCTTCTTTATTCTTCAGGCCTTCGCTGGCTACGACAACGATGCCTGACTTTTTCTTCAGCAGTTCTTCAATATCCTGAATATATTTATCTTCATCAAAAGGGATCTCCGGCAGATAGATCAGATCCGGCTTCAGTCCGTCTTCATCTTCCGCCAGGGCGCTGGACGCTGTGATCCAGCCGGCGTTTCTTCCGGACGCTTCCAGTACGACGACATGGATCGCGAGTCCGCTGACATCCGCGAGCAGTTCCTTTGTGCTCTGCGCCATGAATCTTGCCGCGCTGGCGAATCCCGGACTGTGATCGGTTACCGCGATATCGTTGTCTGTTGTCTTGGGAATGCCCATGACTTTGATATCCAGGCCCTTCTTTTCACACATGCGGTACATCTTTCCGCAGGTATCCATGGTCCCGTTTCCGCCGTTGAACAGAATGTAGCCGATGTTGTGCTTTACGCACACTTCCGCCATTCTTTCATATTCGGCTTCTTCCAGCTGATCTCTTGATGTTCCGATCGCGCTGCCCGGTGTTGTGAGCAGACGCTGCAG
>JAILCN010000107.1 GCA_024680365.1 Solobacterium sp. | reverse complement strand
GGATGGAAAGCAGGTCGTCAGAGTGTCCGTTTCAGTTGGAACAGAACGTCCGTATTATCTGGCAAAAGAAGGCCTGAAGCCAAAAGGCGTCTTTGTCCGCAGAGGTTCCGCATGTATGCCGCTGAGTGAAGCCGGCATCCGGGAAATGATCATGGAGACCTCCGGCAAGTCATATGAAGAAAGCAGAAGCTTGAATCAGGATCTGACATTCGACAGCCTGAAACAGGAAATGCAGAAACGGAATCTTTCGTTTGGAAAACCGCAGATGAAAACACTGAAGATCACCGGCAGTGACGGTCTGTATACAAACCTTGGACTGATCCTGTCTGATCAGTGCCCGTTTACGATCAAAACTGCTGTGTTCCAGGGCAGAGACAGTTCTGTTTTCCGGGAAAGAAAAGAATTCAGCGGTTCTGTACTGAAACAGCTGAATGACGTGTATCAGTTTCTTGATCTTCTGAATAAAACAAAAGCAGGATTTTCCGGGCTGATCAGAACGGATCAGAGAGATTATCCGGAGTACGCTGTACGGGAAGCACTGCTGAACAGTATCATTCATCGTGACTATCTGTTTTCCGGAAGCACGATCATCAATCTGTATGATGACCACATGGAATTCATTTCTCTCGGAGGACTGGTCAGAGGAATTTCCATGGAAGCTGTCTTCATGGGGATCTCACAGTCCAGAAATCCGTCTCTGGCAGCTGTGTTCTACCGTCTTGGTCTTGTGGAAAGCTACGGCACAGGTGTCAGAAAGATCATGGATCTGTATCAGAATTCTGTTCGAAAGCCGGAATTCAGATCTGCGGAAGGAGCTTTCACTGCTGTGCTTCCAAACAGAAATGAACCCATGAAATATCAGACCCATCCGTCCCGGATCAGCGGTGTTCGTGAACCGTCTGTCAGAGAAAAGGCAGATGCTCTGATCATGCGAATCGCGAAAGAAAACGGGCAGATCACCAGGAAAGAAATTGAAAAAGCACTTTCCTGCGGATCTACCAAGGCATTTAAGATCCTGAAGCGTCTCTGTGAGAATGGAATGCTTGTCCAGCAGAAAAACGGCAATCTGACCGTATATATTCCAAATTAAGTGAACACAGCCGGATCCTCATCAGATCCGGCTGCTGTTTTGTTATTTGATCCCGTACCACCCGATGCCTTCATTGTTCCAGCCATGGGTGACAAGATAATCATGTTCTGCTTTCTTTGTTGTGTAGTTGTGATTGCACTTGTCCATGTTGGGATTGTATTCCCGGTACAGAGGGACCTGCTTCGCATCATCGCTGTACCAGCCGATCTTCTCGTCTGTCCAGCCAAAGCCGATCAGCGCGTCCCGTTCTGCTTTCTTCATGGTGTAGTGGTGATCGCCGGAATGGCTGTTGTAGAGACGGTAGACAGGTGTGCTGCTTGTTGCCGGCGCTGTCCAGCCGATGCCTTCATACTGCCATCCGTAGGATACCAGGGCATCTTTTTCTTTGTCTTTTGCGGTATAGAAATGTTCACCGGAGTTGGGGTTATACAGTCTGTGCATCTTGATGCCTTCAGCCTGTACGGTGATCTTCACCTTATGCCCCTTGACCACTTCCACATCGTAAGAACCTTTCTTGGCTGCCTTGAAATTGATCTCCATGCGGTTCGGATCGGAATCCACAGATGCGATTTCAAACAGGCCTGCTTTCTCCATGTCTTTTTTCAGGCAGGCAAGATACTTGTTGTCTGTGCCGGCATAGGTAATGCCGTCTTTGAAGTCCGGTTCTGCACAGATGTAATACTGATGTCCCTGCCTGAGGACATATCCGTTTTCTGTTTCTTCTTCCGGATCACTGTAGGCATTGCCTTCTGTCAGATCAACGATGTAGTAATGCGGCGTCCATGCCGGCTCCTGTTCCAGAACGGTCAGGTCAGTGACCGCTTCCAGACCATTTTCGGTTTTCAAGCTGGCCACGGCGTGACCGGGCTTCAGACCGGTGATATTCAGGGCGCTGTTTCCTTCAAAGTATTCTGCTTTCACAGTGTCGGGATTGCCGTTTTTGACCGTTGCCTTATGACTTGAAGCAACAGGCACAAATGTCACCTTCAGAGGTGTTGTATAGCCGACATACGCTGTCGCTGAAGCAGGAAGCTTGATCTCTTCGGGATCTTTTGCGGTATAGGCAATGACTTTGAATTCCGCATAGATGGAAGGATCTTTCACAAATTCCCAGCGGATCGTGCACTCACCTTCGGAAACATATTCGTAGTACGGTGCACCGCCCAGGCTCTTCACCCTGACCACACTTTCATCAGAGGAAGTGAATTGATATTCCGCGTTCTCTCCGAAGCCATCTTTGAAATACGGCACAGGATAGACCTCCCAGTCATTAAATTCATTGATGTAATACACTTCCTCAGGAAAGCTGAAGCTGACCGGACGCGTATAGACATAGACTGGCAGAGTGATCCCGAAGTTCAGTACTGTATATGCTGTGACATCCGCGAATCCTTCCCGGAGTCCATGAATGGTTCCGTCTTCGTCTACCTTTACGATGCCATGATCTCCTTCTCCGTCAATGTCATACAGGACTTTGTATGTCAGCTTGTCATCCTTGCATGTTCCATAATCATTTGACATGACAAAGGGACTGGGAATGCTGTCGCCTTTTTCGACATAGAACATTGTCTTGTCATCTTTCCCATACAC